>CAYJUS010000052.1:0-6839 GCA_964373435.1 uncultured Candidatus Saccharibacteria bacterium | reverse complement strand
AGCGAGGAATTAGTTGCCCAAATCGAAACGTAGTGAAAAAGACAGCGTAGCGAACTAGAAGCCTTCGTAATCCCTCATCACGAGCTGCGACTCAACTTGCTTCATCGTCTCAAGAACCACCGAAACGACGATAAGGAGAGATGTTCCACCAATGGCGCCCACGTTGGTTATCCCCTGCACCAAAAACGGCATCACCGCGATAAACCCCAAGAAAATTGCTCCTGCAAGCGTAGTTCGGTTGAGAATACGATAGAGAAAATCCGCGGTCTGCTGTCCGGGACGAATTCCCGGGATAAACCCGCCCTGCTTTTGAATGTTATCGGCGATCGCTTTCGGGTCAAACGTTACCGCGGTGTAGAAATAGGTAAAAATGATGACGAGAACAAAATAGAATGACCCATAAAGCCAGAGGTTATTCTGAAACGCATTGCTAAAATTAAGCGCCGTTTCTGCAATTCTCTCTCCGCCGAACGCGGCAACAAAGTTTGCAATCATACTAGGGAAAAGAAGAATGGAGAGCGCAAAAATAATAGGGATGACCCCGGCCTGATTCACTCGCAAGGGAAGATACGTGGCAACTCCTCCGTATACGCGGTACCCCCGAACGCGTTTCGCATAGTTAATGGGAACCCTTCTCTGACCCTCTGTGATGAAAACGACTCCCGCAATCACAAGAAGCGAGACCAAAGAAAAGACTACGTAGCTGGGAAGCTTATCCGGAGTATAGGTCGTGATGCTTTGCGTAATTCCAAGAGGGACGCTTACCACAATCCCCGCAAAAATAATAAGAGAGATTCCGTTCCCGATACCTTTCTCCGATATCAACTCCCCGATCCACATAAGGAAGACGGTTCCGGCAGTAACAATGAGAATGTTAACCGAAAACTGGAAAAGAGATAAGTCAGGAAGCACTCCTTGATTCTTAAGAAGAGTTAAAAACCCGTACGCTTGTATCAAGGCGAGAGGCAATGTTAAATACCGGGAAATCTGATTAAACTTCTGGCGTCCCTCTTCGCCCGACTCCTGATACATTTCTTTGAGCGCCGGAAAAATCATGGTTAAGAGCTGCATAATGATGGTTGCGGTAATATAGGGCGCAACCCCCAACATGACAATGGAAAGATTCTCAAGCGCTCCACCCGAAAAAATGTTTAAGAGGCCGAAAAATTGGTTCCCCGAAAAAAAATCCCGAAGCCGCTCGTGATCAACGCCGGGAATGGGAATGACCGCAGCCACGCGAAAAATCGCAAGCATGAAAAGCACAAATAAAATCTTACTGCGCAACTCCTTGATTTTGAATAAAAGCAGTAGTTTTTGTAACATAGAATCTGCTATCCTATTTCCTTCTTCCTATTATTAAGAAAGGTTTCTGCGACGGCGGCTCCAAAAAGCGTGCCGGAGGCCGACCCTCCTTCGCGGTTTGCGCTTCGGAAGGGCAAGACGGCCACGGTGTCAAACACATAAACCTTTCTCCTTATCCTTTACGATTTCGCTTTAGGTCTTGAAAAGCGTCGCGGAGCCCGAACGGGCATGGTCCGAGCACTCAAAGCTTTGAGTGCTCGGGAGTGAGGGCGAGCGCGAGTGGTGATTTCCTGAGAGGGGGCGTTTTGCTTCGCCGAGCCGAGCTCGGCTTTGCAAAAACGCCTCGCCTCTGGACGCTGGGGAAATCAACCACGTCTTTTCAAGGCCTGAGGCGAAATCGACCCTCCTGCCTTCTCTATTTTCTCCCGCGCGCTCTTCGAAGTCTGACAGTCTTTCACCAACAGTTTTCTTGTAATTTCCCCGGATCCTAAAAGTTTCACGGGGGGGATCTTCCCTTTTATTTTACGAATGATCTTCTTTTCCCACAAGATCTTTGGCGATACCGTCTCGCCATTCTCAAATTTTTTCTCAATGACCGAAAGGTTCACCACGCGCGCCCTCGCCCCTCTTCTTTCTCTGAATTTTACCCCTCTTAACTTGGGGATACGCTTAATAAGGTCCCGAAGAGCGGGACGAATCCGCGAGCCTGCGCGTGCACGCTGACCTTTTATTCCCCGCCCCGAATACGTACCGCGTTTTCCTCCACGGCCCACGCGTTTTCTTTTCTTGGTCTTATGAACAGGTTTCAGTTGGTGTAATCGAATGATTGTTGAAGCGTCAACGGTATCAAAAGCGCAAGAAAGGCCGGAGGAATTACTATTCTTTCGACCCCCTTGACGCGTTTGACTCCTTTGACTCTTTGTTTGTCTCTCCCCCCTCCTCTTCGATTTTTGCTTCTGGTTTCTCTACTGACTTTAATTGCTGTAAAGCTTTCATGGTTGCCCTTGCAATATTTAATTTATTTTTCGTGCGGGAAAGGATCTTCCCGGAAATGCTTTTAATTCCCGCGAGATCGCATATCATGCGTACCGGCCCCCCTGCAATAATACCTCTTCCTGCTCTCTGCGGCTTCAAAAACAATGAAGCGCTTGCATACTTGGCTTCTACCATATGGGGAATGGTTCCCTCCACTATAGGAACGGTGACCAGATGCTTTTTTGCGTCGTTTACCGCCTTGTCTATCCCCCGCGCGACATCTTTCCCTTTTGCGACTCCCACGGCTACCCTTCCGTTACGATTACCATACACCACGACGGCCCGAAAACTAAAACGGCGGCCGCCTGCAACCACGCGGGCGACACGTGCAAGATCTAATAGTTTGTGTTCATACTCTTCCTGAGCCACTAATTTTCACAAATCTCACACAAATATCACAAATAACGATTCGTGAAATTTGTGGTAAATTTGCGCATATTCCCGATACTAAAACCGTAACCCGCCTTTCCGCGCCCCCTCCGCGAGGGCTTTCACGCGGCCGTGATAGGCATAATGCCTTTTATCAAACACGACATTCGTAATTCTCTTTGTCTTTGCCTTCTCGGCCAAACGTTCCCCTACACGCGACGCAATGTCTGCCTTTTTTCCTTTTGCATCTTCTCCTAATTCCCAGTCGCTTGATGAAACAAGGGTTACCCCTCTTTCGTCGTCAACAATTTGGGCGTAAATATGTTTATTGGAACGGAATACGAAAACGCGCGGCCGTACATTTGTGCCGGTTATTCTTGCTCTCGTCCGCTTGCGTCTCCTTTCACGGACTAGTGTTTTTGCTTTTTCCTTGTTCTTCATCTTTCTTCTCTTGATGGCTTCTCTATGTGTTTTTATGCAGTTGTCCCCGCCGCTTTCTTTCCTGCCTTCCTGCGCACCACCTCTCCTTCATACCGAATTCCTTTCCCTTTATAGGGCTCGGGTTTCCGTTTCGCGCGAATTTCTGCAGCAACCTGCCCCACGCTTTGCTTATCGATGCCCGAAACCGTAATAACGTTTTTTTCAATGGAAAACTCAATCCCGGGAGGAGCGGCGTAATGTATGGAGTGGGAGAACCCAAGATCAAGCACAAGATCCTTTCCTTCAAGACGCGCCCGGTACCCCACGCCCTGAATCTCCAATTTTTTTGTAAAGCCCGCGGTCACCCCTTCAACTATGTTTGCGAGAAGCGCGCGCGTAAGGCCCCATTGCGCCTTCCAGTCTCCGGTCTTTCGTTTGGGAGAGACAACAAGTACCTTGTCTTCAACCACCGCTTCAAAACGTGAATCCATCCCAAAGAAAAGCTCTCCCCGAGGACCCTTCACTTTAATTTTATTCTCTTCTGTCGCTATCTCAACCCCATCCGGAATTCTAATTGGCTGTTTGCCTATTCTACTCATGCTATGAGTAGCGCAGAACTACGCAGAACAGTACGCAGAACTACGCAGAAATTATTTATACTGAGCTTTTTGATTTTTAAGGCTTTCTGACTTCGGTCGAAGGCTTTTTCAATTTCTCTTAATCCCTTCTCTTATATCCAATACTTCGGTAGTCTAGTTCGAGTTCGTGCGACGAAGCTAGTAAGAAATAAGGAGGTGAGCAAGACGAGAATCATCTGGGTTCCCCCGAGCGAAGCCCTGAGCCTGTCGAAGGGCGAAGCGTAGGACGGGAGATGATTCTTCGACGCGAACGATATTATTTCTCTGGCTGAGGAGAGAACTCGAACCAGACTACCGAAGTCAAACCCTTACCACACTTCGCACAACACCTCCCCTCCCACGTTTTTCTTTCTTGCGTCTTGGCCGCTCATAACCCCCGCGGGAGTTGAAACAACAAAGATCCCCCCGCGCCTGGTTCTTCTTATTTTTTCCTTCGAAGCATAGATTCTCTGCGATGGCTTACTTATTGTTTTAAAATCGGTCATCGCGGGCCCGCCCCCTTCCAAGTACACAAGGGCAATCGCAAGATACCGTTTCTCTCCTCGCCCTTTCTCTTCCACTTCTCCCACGAATGATTTTTCTTGAAGGACTCTCGCAAGGTTAAATCTCAGTCTGGAAAAAGGAATAGTGAGGCGTTCACGGCGCGCCATGTAAGCGTTTTTAATTCTTGTGAGTGTGTCGGTTACTGGATAGGTCATACGTATTATTATTGATATTATTCCTTCGGCCCCGCCCTTACCATGAAGCCTTTTTTACTCCCGGGAGCTCCCCCTTCCTTGCCATTTCACGAAAACAAATCCGACATAGGTCGAAATCGCGCATGTAGCCCCTCTTTCTTCCGCATCGAAAACAGCGTCGAATAATGCGCGTAGAGAACTTCGGTTTCTTTTTAGCTTTTACGACAAGAGCTTCTCGTACCATCTTGGGAATTATGAATTAGAAATGATGAATGTATTCCGCGTCACCCAAGCTTTATTTTTCGTCGTACCCATAAAATCCCTATTTCATGCCTTGTGGTTCACGTTTAAGAGGAAATCCCATGAGCCTTAATAACGCCTCTGCTTCCTCTTTTGTCTTCGCGGTAGTACCCACCGTGACTTCAAGCCCGAATATGTTCTTTATTTCCTCCTGGATCGTTTCGGGGAAAATAATGTGTTCGCGTATACCGATTGTAAAATTTCCACTTGTATCAATCGCCTTCGGGTCAACGCCGCGAAAGTCGCGAGACCGGGGAAGAGCCGCCTTAATAAGCCGCTCAAGAAAATCATACATTCGTTTTCCCCGAAGGGTAACCCGAAAACCGACGTGGAGCCCCTCCCGAATCTTAAACCCTGCGATGGCTTTCTTCGCCATGGTCGGAACGGCTTTCTGGCCCGTGATCATGCCAAGATCGCGCTCGATCGCCGCAACCATATCTTTATTTTCCCGATATCGCCCAATTCCGGTGTTCACCACGACCTTCACCACCTTGGGTACCGCCAGAATGTTTTTATACCCAAATCGCTCTTTCAAGGCCGGAACCACCTCTTTTTTATACAAATCCTCTAATGTCATGTTATTCGAAGTGCTCGTTACACTTGAGACACCTCCGATATCTTTTCTTCCCCTCGCGCTGGTATCCGACACGTGTCTGTTTCCCACACTTGGGGCACATAAGTTTTACATTATATACATAAAGAGGTACGGGCATCTCAATTCGTTCTCCTTTTTGGCCCGCCTTTTTAGGCCTTTGATGTTTTTTTCGCATATTGATTCCCTCGACAATAATCTTTTCTTCCTGAGGGAACGCCTTAATAACCTTACCCTTCTTGGTACGGTCTTTGCCGGATATTATTAATACCTGATCACCTGTTCTTATCTTCATAGATGTTAATAACCCTCTCTCTTAAGATCCATCGACGCCCTGAAATCAATAGCGGGAGAGATGGTTACAACTAAGATGAGTGAGTAGCAAAAATTTGTGTTTGACCGAGCACATAACGCGTTATGTGCTCGGGAGTTCGAATTTTTGCGTTAAACGAAACGAGCTTAGTTGTCCATCTCGGGAGCGTCGATTTCAGGGCGCCGATGGATCGACCCTACAATACTTCGGGTGCCAAGTTGATAATTTTCGTAAAACCCCTTTCGCGAAGTTCCCGGGGGATAGGGCCGAAAATCCTCCCCCCTTTTGGGTTTATTCCATCAAGTATAACTGCCGCGTTTTCATTAAAACGAATGTACGAACCGTCTTCGCGGCGGTAAGGCTTCCTTTGACGGACCACAACGGCCTTCACTACATCCTTTTTCTTCACTGCCTTTCTCGGCTCTGCTTCTTTTACCGATGCGGTTATAATATCACCGATCTGGGCGTATCGCCTCCTCGTTCCTCCCAACACCTTAATGCACTGGATGATCTTCGCTCCGCTGTTATCTGCCACGTGTAACTTGGTTTGAGCTTGAATCAATGTTAACGAATACTGCGAATATTATCACCTACGAATAGTGCAAATGGACATTCGCAGAATTCGCAGGGTGAGACCGAGTACCGACCGGGACCCGGCGAAACCATTCGCACTATTTGCGAGAAATAACTCTCCATTTTTTTTCTCTTGAAATCGGCCTTGATTCCTCTATCACCACCCCGTCTCCCACCCCACACTCATTGTTTTCGTCGTGGGCCTTATATTTCTTGACCACTTTAATACGTTTCTTGTATTTCGGATGTTCTTTGGTCCGCGTTACGGCAACAACTACTGTTTTTTGCATGCGAGTCGAAACCACGACTCCGTCTAGTCGCTTCTTACGAGGTTCTAAAGACGAGGTGGGTTCGTTTTTAACCATTAAAATCTCATTATGATTTAGTACGCTCTTTAAACGTCGTGAGGATTCGCGCGATATCCCGTTTATGCTCACGGAAACTCGTCACGTTTTTCGTTTTTCCTGATTCCAAATTAAAACGTCCCTCGAATAGTTTCTTCTTTATGTCACCCAAGAGCTTCTCGAGCTCTGAATCTGACTTTTGTCGCAATTCTTTTACGTTCATACGAGGAGTGGGGTATTCGTGTTACGTTCTTTTGATAAATTTGGTCGGTATGG
>CAYJUS010000051.1:0-6923 GCA_964373435.1 uncultured Candidatus Saccharibacteria bacterium | reverse complement strand
CCTGCGCTTCGCCGAAGGCTTCGGCAAGGCAAGCGCCCATGGTATTCGGCGGAGGAGAATAAAAAAATTCTTATTATGTTTGGCGACATTTCTCTTGCATTACTCGTATCTTCTTTTATTGCCGGAATAGTAATGTACTTGGCTCCCTGTACATTGCCGTTGGTTCCGGCGGTTTTTTCGTTTGTAAGCGGGGTTTCTCTTGAAGACAGCACATCGTTCAAAAAATATAGGGGGAAAGTTGTTGGTCACACCCTTCTTTTCGTTTTTGGGTTCTCACTTGTCTTTATTATCTTGGGCGGACTTGCGGCTCAGTTGGGATCGTTCGTTGATAGAGTAATTCTTACACGGATGGCAGGGATAGTTTTGATAGCATTCGGTTTTCTTATGATTGGGTTGCGGCTTCCATTTGTTTCGCAGGATTTCACATTAAAACTCCCCTCGTTTTTACGAAAACCGGGGAAGTTTTCCGCGCTTCTTTTGGGCGTAGTATTCGGATTGGGGTGGACGCCCTGTGCGGGACCGATCGTCGGGAGCATCCTTACGGTTGCCGCAATCGAGGGGGGATTTAAGGGGGTGTTTCTCCTTACGATTTTTTCTTTAGGCCTTACCATTCCGTTTTTGATAACAGCCTATTTTCTCGGAAGCGCGGGGAGATTGCTTAATCTCATTTCGCGCTATGTGAAATATGTATATATGTTTTCGGGGATTTTACTGATATTATTCGGCGTGCTTCTTGCTACCAACAATTTTCGTTTACTCCTTACGTGGGGGTTTTACCTTTTGCGATTCATTAACTATCAAGACCTGCTTCTTAGGTTTATCTAATCGTGATATAATATGAGTGAAATGGTGTATGACCTTATCATTATCGGCGGCGGGCCGGCGGGAGTCGCAGCCGCCGTGTATGCGGCGAGAAAACATATAAAATCCCTGCTTATTACGGAAGGCTGGGGAGGGCAGTCAGAAGTTTCGCCCGACGTGCAAAACTGGATCGGGATTGTTTCTATTCCTGGCATGGAACTTGCAAAAAAGGTGGAGGAACACGCGAAAGCATATGCGGAGAATATCCTGGATTTTGACGAGGGTTCACAGGTGATAAGTTTGAAAGAGTTACTGTCAACCTCACATCCAGAAGGACCAAAGTTTCAAGTCGAGACGAATAAAAACAAGAGCTACGAGACCCGATCCATTATTGTCGCTTCTGGCGGGAGGCGCAGAAAACTTAATATTCCGGGGGCAGAGAAATTCGAGGGAAAGGGGATTGTGTATTGCGCAAGTTGCGACGCCCCGCTCTTTAAGGATAAGGAGGTCGTGGTGGTCGGAGGAGGAAACGCGGGGCTCGAAACCGCACAACAACTTCTTTCTTACGCGACAAAAATCACCGTTCTTGAATATGGAGAAGCATTTCGGGGGGACCCCATAACACGGGAGGCCGTGTTTAAAGATTCTAGGGTAACCCCGATAACCATGGTAGAAACCGTCGAAGTCAAAGGGGACCAGTTTGTTTCAGCCATCGTGTACAAAGATCGAAAGAGCAAAGAAGTGCACGAATTACCAGTTCAGGGGATATTTGTTGAAATCGGCTCCGTCCCCAATACCGAGTTTGTAAAAAATTTGGTGGAGATGAATAAATACGGAGAGATCGTCATTGATCACAAAACCGCGCGCACTTCACGCGAGGGAATTTGGGCCGCGGGAGATGCGACAGATCAACCCTACAAACAAAATAATATCTCCATGGGAGACGCCGTCAAAGCCCTCGAAGATGTATATCTTTGGCTGCAGAAGCGAAAAGCGGCATTGCGATCCGAATGACCCTAATTCGTACCCGAATGTCCCGAATAGGTTATCAGGATCATTCGGATGAAATTCGGATATTGGGGTCGCGTTACATTGAACCTCCAAGCAGAACTAAAAAAGATAATCAGAGGCGATGTAGAAACGGATGAACAAACCCTGAATGAGTATTCTCATGATGCAAGCTTGTTTCGGGTGCGTCCGCAGGCAGTGGTATTTCCAAAGGACAGTGAAGATGTCATGCACCTTGTCACATTCGTAACTGATCAGAAAAACAATATCCCCGGTCTTTCCCTTACCGGCCGTTCGGGGGGAACGGATATGACCGGCGGGCCGCTAAATGAATCCATCATCGTTTCTTTTACCCGCTATATGAACCGGATGAAGGAAACAGGAGGTGGGTACGCCGTTACGGAACCCGGCGTATATTACCGTGATTTTGAGAAGGAAACGTTAAAAAAAGGATTTATTCTTCCTTCCTACCCCGCCTCGCGTGAAATATGCGCGGTAGGGGGGATGGTGCTAAACAACTCCGGAGGAGAAAAGACCCTTACCTATGGAAAAACAGAGGACTACGTCGAAGAGTTACGAGTGGTTTTGGGCGACGGAAAGGAACACATTATTCGAAAACTTACCAAAGATGAACTTGACGTAAAAATGGGCGAGAATACTTTTGAGGGAGATGTGTATCGCAAAATCTATGAGCTTGTAACTAAAAATCGAGAAATACTCGCGCGCGCAAAGCCGAAAGTGTCAAAAAATTCAAGCGGGTACTTTTTATGGAATATATGGGACGGGAGTCATTTTGACTTAACACGGCTTTTTGTCGGCTCGCAAGGCACCTTGGGCCTCGTAACCGAAATTAGGTTTCGGCTGGTTCCCGTAAAAAAATATTCGAAGCTCCTCGTTATTTTCCTCAAAGACCTCGATTTGTTTGTGGAGGTTATGCACGCGGTGATCCCGCATAAACCCGAAAGCTTTGAGTTGTTTGACGACCACACGTTTCGGTTTGCGATGAAATTCCTGCTTGACCTAGGGAACGTGCTCGGCTCGAGAAATCTTTTTCTGGTTGGTTTTCGGTTTCTCCCCGAGCTTTGGATGGTTATAACCGGAGGGGTCCCCAAACTTATTATGCTTGCGGAATTTACGGGGAACGATGAGGGGGGAATAGACGAAAAACTTGTTAAACTTAAAGAGGAGGTGGAACGCGTAGGGGTGAAGGCGCGTATCACAAAAACCACGGCGGACGCGAAAAAATACTGGACCATGAGACGCGAAAGTTTTAACCTCCTCCGGCGCCACACGAAAGGCAAGCGCACCGCGCCCTTCATTGATGATATCGTGGTAAATCCCGAAAAATTCGAGGAATTCATGCCAAAATTGAACGGGATACTGGAGCGCTACCCTCACCTTATCTATACGATCGCGGGGCACGCGGGAGAAGGAAATCTTCATATTATTCCATTGATGGATCTTGCCGACAAAAAAAATCTCGATATTATCCCCGAGCTTTCAAATGATGTGTATGATCTGGTGCTTGAATACGGGGGATCGATCTCGGGGGAGCATAACGACGGGATCATACGAACCCCCTATGTAAAAAAAATGTATGGGGAAGAAGTCCACGCCTTATTTGAGGAAACAAAGCGCATTTTTGACCCTAGAAATATTTTTAATCCCGGAAAAAAAGTAGGAGGAACCATTGAGTATGCGCTCGCGCACATTAAGGGGGAATAATGCATCCCTCTGCCCTACATGAATCCTAAGCTTTCTTCACCCGTCGCCCTCACCCTTATTGCGGGGATTGCCGCAACCGCAGGAAGCCTTGTGTGGATTTCCAGCATATCGTTTGACGTAGCGCTTCCTTCGTTTGTTCCCGTCACGTTAGTGGGAGGAATTGTTGCCGCAACCGCCGTTCTTATCAGGGTTTTTGTACTTCAAGAGATGAGATCGGCAGGACAGGCTTCGTCTGTTTCTGTCCCTGAAGAAGTTATCTTTTCTTTTTCGCCATTGAAGGAGCCGTGCGAGTTGTTCTCGGATGTGGTGCGAAAGAGTGATGAAGCACGAAGTTATTCGAGAGCCCTCGGGGGCCCATGGGAACTTTATTTTTCATACCCCCCGCGTTATGGAGCGCAAAGGGGGTTTCACGTCTATCTTCACGACACGCGTTCCGGATGCGCGTCGTTCGTGGACGAGGTAAAATCAGGCGGGGGAGAGGCGATATATCAGTACGAAACAAGGGTTCATGCTCCTTTCGTGGTCGAACTTCGTCATATGATAAAAGGGGTTTCCCGTATTGTCTCCATGCTCTTTTTAGACTTAGAAGCGGGGAGGGTGCGCCTTGCGCTCGAACTTCTTAAAGGAGAAAATCCCAGCCTTGATGTCTTGAGCATGGCGTTGGGCGACCGGTCATTTCAGGAAGGAATTTCGCTGATCCCACTTGTTGAATATAGCCCACCGTATATATGCGATGTTCGTTCTCTTGAGGGCGAAGAAAGAGGAATGGTACGGGTAATAGATTTTACCTTGCGTCCCTATGCCCAGTTTCAGGATGAATCCGTATCCCGTCGTCTCCGCATATTCCCCCGGCCAGTCGAAATTCCCGTTACCGGCCCCAAGTGTCTTGAACACCCGGCGATATCCGACATGGAAGTAAGCCAAGACCTTGAAACCCTGCGTTTTACATACGGAAAATTGGGAGGTTTTACCCTGAGTCTTCACTATTTTTACGAAACCGGAAAACCGCTTCTCTACCGCGGGCATTAACTCAACATAAACCTACATATATCTATGAAAAACACTCGTCTTCCTTCTTGGGTAGCGCTCACAATCGTTTTGGGTCTTGCATGCATTGCGGGCACGTTTATCTGGGCATACAGTCGGGCAGGGTTCTAAGAAAGGAGAGTATGAGATTTCTTCCTGCTTCGTGATTTGTTGATATATGACCCAAATCAAAACTATTTTCATTGTAGTTGGTGTCGTATGGCTTCTTCGTTGAATGAGAAATAATAATTTATGAGAAAACAACGAAAACACAAATTAACTCCCCGGAAAGCTCAAAAGGTACAAGACGAGATCTTTAGAAAGATGACCACAGAAAAAAAACTCTCGATTTTGAGCAATCTTTTTGAGTTCGGCACCAGTTTGCATAAATTAGGTCAACAACAAGATGGATTTCAGGGGACTACTAAAGAAAATAGCAAAAATTCTTGATGAATTAGGTATCCCGTATTATGTGACGGGAGGGGTAGCAGTGGTTACGTGGGGAAGGATACGATTTACCCACGATATTGATATCGTGGTTGGGCTTCAAGAAAAAAAAATTACCTCGCTTGCAAAACGGTTAAGGGCATTAGGAGAAGGCGCATACATTGACGAAGACATGGCGTTAGATGCTCTTAAGCATAGGGGGGAATTTAATTTTATCCTTCCCGGAAGCGGAATTAAAGTTGATTTTTGGATTCTTAAAAGTGACCCCTTGAGTAAGCTACAGCTTAGTCGCGGGATTACCAAGAAGGTAGGAGGGCAACCGATAAAATTTCTTTCCCCCGAGGATCTTATTCTGTCGAAACTGGCATGGTATAAAGAAAGTATGTCCTCGCGCCACCTCGAGGATGCCCAGTCGGTTATAGCGATTCAAAACAAAAAGCTAGACAAGGAATATTTGCAACAATGGGCCGGGCATCAAGATACGCTTAATATCCTTAACCAAATACTGGGTTGAGTCACCAATTCCCACAAATTTCATTACAAATTTCACAAACATAGTATTCGTGAGATTTGTGGTAGATTTGTGAGTATTCGCGATTATGATTCGAGTTGCAATCAACGGTTTCGGCCGTACCCCGCACCAGAGCACCCCGAAGCAGAACAAGTACGCTTCGGGGCAAGAAGCACGGTGCGGGGCAAGTTGGCTGAACCATTATAAGAAACTATGACGAAAGTGGCTATAAACGGATTTGGGAGAATCGGTCGTACGTTTTTTCGGCAGGCGTTCGGTCGCCCCGATCTTGAATTTATTGCAGTCAACGATCTTACTGATGAAGAGAACCTTGCGTATCTTTTGCGATATGATACGGTCTATGGCCGGTACGGAAAAAAAGTAGAGACAATGAGAAAGGACGACAAAAGATATCTTGTCGTTGACGGGAAGAACATTCTGGTGCTCTCAGAACGAGAGCCGGAGAAATTGCCGTGGAAGGATCTTGATATTGACGTCGTCGTGGAGTCCACCGGGTTTTTTGCGTCCGACGAAGGATCGCAAAAACATATCAAAGCCGGGGCAAAGAAGGTGGTGATTACCGCACCCGCGAAAGGCGCGGTTCAACACGTGCTCATCGGATCGAATCCGGAAAAAGTTAAGGACAATGTGATTATCTCCAATGCCTCTTGCACCACCAATTCTGCGGGGCCGGTTGCCGAAATACTTATGGCTAACCCGGGCGTGGAAAAAGCTCTTCTTACAACCATTCATGCCTATACCGCGACACAAGCGCTTGTAGATGCTCCGGGAGGAAAGGGAGACTTTCGTAGAGGGAGAGCCGCCGCGCAAAACATTGTTCCCTCGCATACGGGCGCGGCGGAAGCCGTCGCAAAGGCAATTCCCGCCTTTGAAGGGATTTTTACCGGCATCGCGATTCGTGTTCCTGTTCTTGTCGGGTCTCTTACGGACTTCACGTTTATTGCCAAACGCAATACTTCGGCGGAAGAAATAAATGATATTTTTCGAAATGCGGCAAAAGAAGAACGATGGAAAGAAATTTTAGCGGTTTCAGAAGAACCGCTCGTTTCCTCGGACATCATCGGAACAGAATACGCCGCGATTGTTGATCTTGAATTCACGCGTGTAGTGGGTGGAAACCTCGTGAAGGTCCTTGCCTGGTACGATAACGAATGGGGTTATAGTGCTATGTTAACGCGTGTGGTCGTGGAAGCCGGGAAATCCCTCGGAAGGTAAGATGTTACTATGGATCAACATTACACGACAGAAGCAGGTTTCTGGCGAGAGAGAGAGTTAGATGCTCAAGTAAGAGGATTCACGTTACTTGAACTTTTAATTGTAATTGCGATAATCGCGATTCTTGCCGCTATTCTCATCTTTGTCTTGAACCCGGCAGAAACCCTGC
>CAYJUS010000050.1:0-6969 GCA_964373435.1 uncultured Candidatus Saccharibacteria bacterium | reverse complement strand
TCGCGCATTGCGCGGAGTTTTTCTTCCGGAATATTAAATTGTGATTCGTGATTGGGCATAATTTTCAATGGTAATAGTACATATTCTAGATTTGCTCTTCGAGATGTTTCTGAATCCGTTCCCGCTCGCTTTGTAATCTATTGAGGTGAAACTGGATGCTTAATACAACCTGCCGTTCGTAAGGATTATTGGACCCGCTTCTTACAAGATCCTTGATATGGTGAAGGGAATTTTCCATTTGATCAAGAAGATGACATTGAAACGCCATGTTCCGGGGGAGATATCGCGCGGCATCTTTTGCCCGTCTTACCGCTCCTTCTTCCCTCCAATTTGCTAACCCATCGTGACTCCATGCGCGATCAATCTCTGATTCGGGTATCGAAAGAAACACGACGGGGACAGGATCGTTCTCGTCTCCCCCAATTACCCTCGCAAGGCCATCGGCTCGAACCACAGGATTTCTCTCCCACGCAAAAAACTTTTTCTTCCAGGTTTCTCTGCTTTTTGCGGTGGAAAATTGTATACCGAGAAAATTGGGCTTACCATCCGGCCCCTCGGAGACATCTACTGCGTCAAGACCGCGTCTATCCAAGTCCCATCCCAATTCTTCCAGTCTTCTATCTCCCCGCTCCCTTCCCCGCTCTTCGAAATCTCTATTCCAAACCACGTGCTCAAAGATAGGGAAGTTATTCCTGAGATAAGAAAAAGCGATTGCTTCTCCGATCTTCCCCTCAAAGGTGTCGGGGTGGGGCCTTACTGTTCGTTCTGTTTCTCCGCTTCGGTACTCTCTACTTCCCGATTGTAATTCGTGTCTTTGCATCTCTCTTTTTTATTATACCATATTCTCACCTTTCTGCAAAGCTAAAAACGGGGGTGTGAGAAGCCACTATTTATTTCTCGGGAGACCTTGGTGTATAATAAGCACATATGAAGAAAGTTATAAAAACAAAAACGATGACGTGGATCGACATCGAGGGCCCCACGAAGCGCGACATCTTTTTTCTCAAAAGACGCTTTAACCTCCACCCCATTGTGCTGGATGAACTTGCGCTTCCCTCTCACCGTCCCCGGATTGAAAACTACCGGAGATATCTTTTTATTATTTTTCATATCCCCTATCTTAACAAAGAAAAGCGCGAGGTACGGCCGCGGGAAATTGACATTATCGTCACTAAAAGATACGTCATTACCCTTCACTATCAAAGCATCCTTCCGCTTCGTGCACTCTTTGATCGGTGTAACCTCTATAGCGAGGCAAAACGGAGCTATATGAACGAATCAACCGGTCATCTCCTCTACTATATTATGAATGGGGTTTTAGAGTACATTGCTCCCCGGCTTGAATTTATCGAAAATAATATTGACTCCATCGAGGAAGAAATGTTTCAGAACAAAGAAAGAAAAGTGGTCAATGAAATCTCGCTTCTCCAGCGCGTGATCATCGACTTTCGAAGGGTAGTAGAGCCCCAGAAAACTTTTTTTGACTCGCTTGCGAGAGAGGGGGCGCAATTCTTCGACTCGCGACTGGGACACTATTTTTACGATCTCACGGGTTCGTACTCCCGGATTCTCAATCTTCTTCTTACCCACAAAGAAACGGTGGAGGCCCTTGAGACCACCAATCAATCGCTCCTTACCACGAAAACAAATGAGGTGATACGGGTGCTTACCGTTTTTGCCACCGTCTCTCTTCCCCTTACGCTCATATCAGGAATTTTTGGAATGAACACGTCCCTTCCCTTCGTAGGAAGAGCAGGAGTAGATTTTTGGGTAGTACTTGCAATTATGGTAATTATCTCCTTTGTTCTTCTCGCCTACCTTAAGGGGAAAAAGTGGTTCTAGCTCTCTGTTCTAGGGTAATGCGTAACCCGTAACGGGTAACGAGTACAAGTTCGCCGAAGGCGGATAAATTACTGGTTACTGGTTACTGGTTACTGGTTACTGTGTTGCGCCTCTACAACACGCTCACAAGAAAAAAGGAAGAATTCAAACCCTTAAAAAGAAAGAGGGTTAATCTTTTTGTGTGCGGGCCGACGGTGTATGACCTTTCCCACATTGGACATGCCCGCACCTACGTCGCGTTTGACATGATAGTGAAATACCTCCGCTTGAAAGGGTACGATACGTTCTATCTTCAAAACATCACCGACGTGGATGACAAGATCATTGATCGGGCAAAGTTTCTTTCGACCGCACCTGTGCATCTTGCGGAGCTGGAAGAAGCGGAATATTATGCCGACATGAAAAGTTTGCGGATTGACAGCGTATCAAAATATGCCCGCGCAAGCGGGTATGTGAAGGAGATCATCAAGCAAATTAAAATCCTCGTTGAGAAAGGCTTTGCGTATGCGGTGGGGGGCAATGTCTATTTTGAGGTTGCGAGGTTTTCCGATTACGGAAAACTTTCTCACCAGCGACTTGAGGAGTTAAAGACTGCCGTGCGTATCGAGCAAGACCCAAACAAAAAAAACGGTCTTGATTTTGTAATCTGGAAGGCGAAAAAACCGGGCGAGATTTTTTGGCACAGTCCCTGGGGAGAAGGCAGACCGGGATGGCACATTGAAGATACGGCAATCACGGAAAAACACTTTGGCCCCCAATACGATATCCACGGCGCGGCAGGTGAACTTGTATTCCCGCACCACGAATCAGAAATCGCCCTTATGGAATCTGTTTCCGGTAAAAAACCGCTTGTGAAATACTGGCTGCATACCGGCCATCTTACGGTTAAGGGGAAAAAAATGTCGAAATCTCTTAGAAATTTTATCACCATACGGACGTTTCTCAACAGTTACCCGCCTGAAGCGCTTCGGTTTCTCATACTTTCAACCCATTACCGTTCCCCCATTGATTATAACGAAAAGATCGCAAAACAAGCATCACGCGCCATAGAACGCATCAATGAATTTGCTACAAAACTCGTGGAGGTTTCGGGGGTAGAAAGAAGGGCAAAGGGATCGGGCAATAATGCGGGGAAGAACGTTGAAGACATCGTAAAAAAAACAAAAGAACAACTTACTGCTTACATGGATGATGATTTTAATTCCTCGAAAGCCCTTGCGGTAGTGTTTGGTTTAATAAGGAAGGGAAATATGCTCTTTGGTCAAAATAGAATAGACGGAAGGGGGGCAAAGACGTTACTGAGCTTTTTCGAAGAAATGGATGGTATATTCGGGATTTTGTATGAGGAAAACGCCATCCCCAAAGAAAAAAAGGGGGAAGAGAAAGAAGCCATGGAGCGGATTAAACGATTGGTTGAACTGCGCGAGAAACATCGAAAAGAGCGGGACTGGAAGAAAGCCGACGAATTACGCGAGGTGTTGCGGCTTGAAGGATTTTGGGTGGATGATACGCCGCGGGGTCCCCGGCTTAAAAAAATAAAACCAAAATGATACAAAAATATTTCGCTTAACATAAAAGACCGTCCCTATTCAAGGACGGTCTTTTCGATATAGACAGACTCAACGCAGACGGGTTCCACGGAATGTTTTGTTTTCTCTGAACCCACAAATCTGTTAAGATCGCGGATATCCTTTGGGGAATTCTCGTTATGGGGCTTAACCCTCTTAAGGCGTCACGAAGACTAGGAAAGAGACGCATCTTTTTACTCCCTTCTCGATTCTCTCCTAGGATCCAGCGACTCACTATACCCCCCTTCGCGTAAAGCTACGGAGGGCAAGATAAGGAGGTTAGTAGAAAGAGCATGCTTGTCCCGCACTTTTAATAAAAGTGCGGGGAGTCACTGGATCTTAGAAAGAATCGAATTGGGTTTGAGACTTTTTAAGGTTTTGGTACCGGCGGAGGGATTCGAACCCCCGACTCCTGGATTAAAAGTCCAGAGCTCTACCACTGAGCTACGCCGGCACCTTAACCCTAAGAAACCTCAAACCTTTTCTTTATTAGTTGTCAAAGAGATGGTGCGCCGGACAGGACTCGAACCTGCAACATCCTGCTTGGAAGGCAGGAACTCTACCGATTGAGTTACCGACGCACCTATTTTATTTACAATGATTTTATCGAAGTGGTAGGAAGGGAAGGAATCGAACCTTCAACCTTTCGGATATCAGCCGAATGCTCCACCGTTGAGCTACCTCCCTACCTTGGGGAGACATATGGGATTTGAACCCATTCCAAGAGAGCCACAGTCTCTCGTGCTGCCGTTACACCAATGCCTCCACGTTACTATCAGTTATGAATATTGGTGCTACTGTTGGAATCGAACCAACGACACCTTGCTCTCGAGGCAAATGCGGCGTTTACCCCGTACCAAAATCCTGGTGCCTGGGGGCAGGATCGAACTGCCGACGCCTAGCTCTTCGGGCTAGCGCTCTACCTCTGAGCTACCCAGGCATCTATTTTTGGTACGGAGCCGCTGAACTACCACGGCTCTCCTTCGCTTCGATTTCCATCGAAGCTTCGGATGAGCGAGCAATGTGTTGAACCACTACTTGCCCTTCCGAAGCCCGAATACAATGAGGGCGCAGGAGGGAACTACCACGGCACCCGGTCGGTAAAGATGACGCAGCCAAGTCTGACTTGGCGCAGCCAACGGGACTCGAACCCGCAACCTCATCCGTGACAGGGATGCGATCTGGCCAATTGATCTATGGCTGCGCCTTCTTCAGAAAGTATGTCTTTGATTTCTCCATGAGCTCGTCGCCCGGACCCCACTTGTAGAAAGTAGCAACCGAGGGTACCGCGACTATTTTCTTGTTCTTCCATATTGCAGCCTGCTCGAGTGCGACTGCGGTAAGAACGGGTTTTGATACAAATTGAGTTGTGAGGTAGAGATACCCAATCTGTAATTTCCCGTCCTCATCGAAGATACTCCTTTACTTCGAAAAACGAAAAACAGGGGACGGTTTCACCGTCCAATCCGTTGGGTTTTCCCTTTCCGAACTTGGTAATATCCAGACTGATGGTTGCGTCAACCGGAGAAATCTCGAACATGTCCTTGATGTGCCACATGGCGCACCTCCTTTTTTGGTTATCCTTCTTTTTATTTTTCTTCTTTCGGAATTTCTTGGGACTCTTCTTTTATCGACTTTACGATTTTAAACACACGGCCAAGGTAGATGGTCATTATCACAACCAGCATCGTAACAAAAATCGCGTAGGTGAATTGCGCCATGATATTTGCGGTAGGCTGTTGGGAGAAAAACTTATCAAAGAGCGTCTTGATGGCGGTGTTCCACGCAAGCGCCACCACAAGACCCATTCCCGCGCCAATAAACGTCGTGACTTTCTCAAGAACTTCAATCGTAATGTCTATTCCTTCTTTTTGCACCCGTTTCCGAATGAATTTCGAAAGATCCGGCATTTCACACCTCCCGAGAAAAATCCTGCGATAGAATCTCTTTGGGGAGGGCAAAATACCATTCCGTAGCCTTGACGGAGGGTGGCTTGCCATTCCGTAGCCCCGAAGGACGAAGAATGGTAGGGCTAGAGGGTGGTAGGGCTAGGGGGATTCGAACCCCGCGTCTCCGGCTTGAAGGGCCGGTGTCCTAAACCGCTGGACGATAGCCCCACCTGAAAATCTTGGATGCCAGAGCAGGACTCGAACCTGCAATCTCGGGGTCCAAGGCCCCACGTGTTACCATTACACTATCTGGCATCCTTCGTCCCTTAACTTTTTTGTTTGATAAAAATGGGGGATAAGATCTCCCCAGACGTTACTTTTATAAATAACGTCTGGGGAGTGGCCCTCACGGCTATGTTTCCCGAGGGCCTTAGGATGATCGTCTGCGACGATCGCGCATCTTGGCGAACATTTCGGCCTGCTCAAGCGCATCGTCATCGGCCTTATGCGTGTGCCTTCTTCCGGACTGGTACATTGCCGGTATCCTCTGTTTAGTTGTCTCGTGCCACTCGCATCCTGCCATACCCATATAGTATGACTTGATGTCGAGCCCGTTGTGTCCGAACGGATTCCGGGCAAGGAACCGCAAGAAGTAGTCGCACACCCACATCCAGTCAAACGGTGCATTGAACCCCACGAAAACAGCGCGTTTTTCGTGTTCTGTTATACTAAGGGTCCATTTCTCGAAGCGCTTCATTGCTTCTTCGGGATCTACGCCGAGTTCGGCGAGCGCGGCGAGAATCGCTTTCGCCTCCCCGCCAAGCTCCTTTGCCCTTTTTGTCACGGCCGCGGAGAAAGTGCACTTTGTCATCGCTGTCGGGTCAAACCTGCTATTTATGGGTTTAAGTTCGACATAAAAGCGCTTCGAAGTATCCCCCACTACGGTCGCGCCGATCGAGAGCAAGGATCCGACTGACGGCGCCTGCGCCGATGCTTCAACATCCACCGAGATGTATAGTTCTTGTCGCATTCCTGATCACCTCCTTTTCTCAAATTTCTTACCAAATAAAATTTGGTAAGAAATTTGAGAACCCGCCGCAGTTTTAACGAAGACGGGTTACTGATGCCACAACTAAGTATGGTGGGGAGTGTAGGACTTGAACCTCACAGCCTCCTGCGTGTAAAACAGGCGCTCTACCAATTGAGCTAACCCCCCACCCGTTTACCTTACGCTGAATGAACGAAGTGGCACCCCCGGTAGGATTTGAACCCACAACCTCCTGATCCGAAGTCAGGCGCTCTATCCAGTTGAGCTACGGAGGCACCTAATTTTTATATGGTGGGCAGGGAAGGATTTGAACCTCCGAAGTCCGTTTCAGGACGCCTGATCTACAGTCAGGTGCATTTACCACTCTGCCACCTACCCACCTGGTACCGAGGGAGGGATTCGAACCCCCATAAACTTACTCTTAAGGCAAGCGCGTATGCCAATTCCGCCACCTCGGCATCCGCCAAAACCTTCAAATTAATTTTAAAGATTTGGGCAGATAACAAAGGGGGTGGCACCCGGGGTAGGACTCGAACCTACAACCCTCCCGTTAACAGCGAGCCGCTCTAGCATTGAGCTACCCGGATACCATTGAACACAAGAAGACACTTACACTGACTGA
>CAYJUS010000049.1:0-7016 GCA_964373435.1 uncultured Candidatus Saccharibacteria bacterium | reverse complement strand
GGAAAAGAGGAAGAAACACCTTCTTCGTAGGTGCTTCCCATACGGCCTCTCTTACCGTTTGAAATAGATAAGATTAAAAAGAGGCGCCAGAAGAGCCGCACTCACAAATGCGAAAGGAAACGCATTTGGCATTTTCAAGAATGCGAGCGCAAGGAGCGAGAGAACCACCGCCCGTCCCACATTGAGAGAAATTTCTCTTAGTACTATACTATGGCTTCTTGCGGTGTCGAAGTCATTATAAAAAATTGCGGTAAACGGTACGACGGCAGCCGCACTTGTCATTCCGTAGAACACATTTGCAAAGAGGGCGTTAAGGGGGGTTCGCACAAAAACTTTTATGAACCAGGAAATAGCAAGAAGGAGCGAGCCGATCGCAACGAGGCGCGTGCGGGGAACGCGGTCTGTGAGGGATCCTATATAGAGCGTGAACGCCGTCCCCACAATAAGGGCACCCGCGGCAATGAACCCGATCGAGTCAAAACCGATCGCGAGCACGAAAAGCAAAATGGGCCAGAGCGTCCCCTTGATCATGTTTTCTGCGCCGTTTGCGTCAAACGCGCTTGCGCGCGGAAGGAACTTCAATTGAGAAACGTCCTTTAAGATGAGTTTAAGCGATACTCGATATGGTTCACGAATTTCCGGAGAAAAAAAGAGAGCGATGCTCGTGAGGAAGAGGAGTAGAATAACGGTAGAGAAAAGATACGACCAGCCAAGATGAGCAAGGATAAGCCCTCCGACCACGGGACCAATCGCAAAACTTAACCCGACGAGAGCGTAAAATTGACCTACTTGGGAACCCAACTGTTTTTTATTTGACGCGAGCCCAAAATAAACGTTAATCGGCATCCAGAATAAAAGCACCGCAGAAAGCCACAAGATAAACGAAAGGGGGAGCATCAGGGGGCTCGCATCAATGTTCCAGAGAAGGAAGTAGTACCCGAGCATCAGGGGGTAGCTCAACATAATGGTTCGTTTGATCCCAAAGGAACCTGCAAATTGCACCACAAAGTAACAGAGTATCCCCATACAGAGGAAAAGGGCCGCATAAAGCAGAAGCACGGAAGAAACGCTGCCCTCAAAATAATTAAGGTAATAAATCGGCTCGAAAATCGCAATCATCCCGACCGCGAAATTCCGAAGGAGAAACACAAAATAGAGCCGGTAGAGCTCACGGTTAAAAATTCTCGGGAAGAGAAAGGGGACTTGATAGAGAAGACGGAGGGGAAACGGGATTAACATGGAGGTATCTGTATGGGGAGCCGGGAAAAACTATTCCGCACTCGCTCCCCATAGGATAGTATATAAAAGAATAGAGGAAGTTACGAGCAACTCCATTCACTATGAAGACACTTACTATTCATACGGAAAACGCGCGAACTGTTGTTGATATTACGGATAAAGTTGAGGGGGTCGTTCATTCCTCGTCTTTCGAACGAGGGCTTTGTTTTCTTTTCCTTGTTCATACGACTGCGGCTCTTACGACGGCAGACCTTGACCCGGGAACAGATCTCGACATGCTTGATGCGTTTGAAGCGCTTATCCCCGCCCATGATGTGGGCGAGGCTCGCCCTAGCGGGCGGCCCAAACTACGGTATCGACATCCTCATGATCCTTCTCACGTGCCAAGCCACATCCTTTCTTCGCTCATTGGAACTTCGCTCACTCTTCCCATCGAAGGAGGGAAGCTCGTTTTGGGAGACTGGCAGCGGGTGGTCCTTTTCGAGTTTGACGGCCCGCGCAGGCGCGAAATCAAAATATTGTTTTCGGAGGAAACATAGAGTTTTTCCACTCCTTAAGAGTAACATGTAATGGAGGTATTGCGCGTAACAAATCTTACAAAGGATTATGATCGGATCAAAGCTGTCGAGGGGATCTCTTTTTCCTTATCCGCCGGAGAAGTGGTGGGGCTTTTGGGGCCGAACGGAGCGGGGAAAACGACCACCATTCAGATGCTCTTGGGGTTGCTTGAGCCGACAAGCGGAGAAATCGAGATATTGGGAAAGTCGTTCCGTAAAAACCGTTCAGACGCACTCCGCGAAATGAATTTTTCGGCAAGCTATGCATGGCTTCCTGGGAACCTTACGCCCGATGAAAATCTGACGGTATTTGCTCTGCTCTATAGTGTTGCGCATGTAAAAACACGGGTAGCAGAACTTATTACACAATTCGACCTTACCCGTTTTCAAAAAACCCGTACGGGTCTTCTCTCCTCCGGCGAACAGACGCGTCTTGGTCTTGCGAAGGCTTTTGTGAATAAACCCAAGGTGTTGTTGCTCGACGAGCCAACCGCATCGCTCGACCCCGATGCCGCGGAACGCATGAGAAATATTATTCAGGAAGAAGCGGAGAAATATGATACCGCGATTCTCTGGACGTCGCATAATATGTATGAGGTGGAGACGGTCTGCGACCGGGTACTATTTCTTTCGCATGGAAAGATTCTTGCCGAGGGTTCTCCTTCCGAACTTATCGCAAGATATGGCCAGAAGGATCTAGAACAAACCTTTATTGCCCTGGCGCGCGAACCGCTAGACGGGAAATCCTAAGTCTTTAATCCTAAACCCATGGTAAAGCGGGTCCTCGCAATCATTCTACGTCAGCTCTATCTCTATAAAAGAAGCATGCACCGGGTGTTCGCACTTTTTTATTGGCCCACGTTTGAACTTTTCATCTGGGGATTTTTGACCGTTTACCTTAATCGTATTGGCGCGGCTAAATTTGATTTTATTCCTTTATTACTTGGCGGGCTAGTTTTTTGGAATTTATTCAATCGAGCCCAGCAGTCAATCTCGGTATCGTTTTTGGAAGACATATGGTCAAGGAACATTGGGAATGTTTTTGCCTCCCCCATTCGTCTTATGGAATTTCTCTTGGCGTTGGTTTTCTTAAGTATTTTTCAATCCCTTATTTCCGTATTGGTGATGGCAACTCTGGCAACAGTTTTTTGGCGGTTGGACATTTTGCAGTTTGGCCCTTATCTCGCACTTTTCTTTTTAAATCTGTTTATACTTGGCTGGACCATGGGAATTATTACCACCTCGGTGATTATGCGCTTTGGGCCGTCAGTCGACATCCTTGCCTGGTCTTTTCCCCTTCTGGTCCAGCCACTCTCCGCCGTATTTTATCCGGTGAGTGTGCTTCCCGGTTTCCTCCAAAAGATCTCGTTTCTTTTGCCTACTTCCCATGTATTTGAGGGGATGCGCGCTATTCTTCTCGGCGAGACTTTTTTGTGGGACCGGCTAGCCTGGGCTTTCGGGTTAAATGTTTTCTATTTTGCCTTAGCAGTATTTTTCTTTCATAAGATGTTTCGTATGGTACGCGAAAAAGGTCTTCTCCAGCGGCATACGGACTAACACCATATCTATGGCAACAAGCACAAAAGTTATCACGCTCCTGCTTCTCTTCATTGTCGGGTTTGTCGCGGTGATTGTGGTATTTGACCGGGAGGGGCGCATCGCAAATTTTTTAAGGGAAGGGTCGCAAATTAATTTTATTGAAGAGGGGGAGAACTTGCCTGTAATAGGAAAAGCGCCGGAACTTGAAGGAATTCAGGGGTGGGTTAACACCGAGCCGCTTTCCCTCGAGGCATTGCGCGGGAAGGTGGTGCTGATTGATTTTTGGACATATAGCTGTATTAATTGTATTCGTACGTTTCCGTATCTTTCTCAATGGCAGGAGAAATATAAGGATAAGGGGTTTGTGCTTTTAGGAGTTCACTCGCCGGAGTTTGAATTTGAGAAGAAACAGGAAAACGTGGAAGCGGCGGCGAAGAAATACGGCCTTGCGTATCCCATTGCGCTTGATAATAATCACGAAACATGGCGCGCGTTTAACAACAACTACTGGCCCGAGCATTGGCTTTTGGACGGGGAGGGAAACATCCGGTTGCATACCGTGGGCGAAGGTCATTATGCGGAAACAGAGAAAGCCATTCAGTCCCTCCTCATTGAGGAAGGACTGCTTGCCCGGGAAGAAATTCCGTCAACACAAGACGAATCGTTTGACACGATCGGGCTCGCCCAAATTGCCACACCGGAAATTTATCTGGGGTATCTGCGAATGAATAACGCGGGAAGCAAGACCCAAGGGATTGGTCCCGGTGAAAGACACCTCTTTCCCGAGCCCGAAAAGGTGCAGTCAAACCGCTTCTATTTTGTGGGCGAGTGGAAGATCGAGAAAGAATACGCCGAGTTTACGGGAAACGGAGGGAAGCTTCTCATACGCTACAAAGCGAGCAAGCTTAACATGGTGCTTGAAACGAAGGATCAAAAGAACCGTCGGCTTGAACTCAAACTTGACGGCGCGTATCTTACCGAATCAAACAAAGGAGACGACGTCATACTCGAAGACGGAAGGTCATATGTAGAGGTGAACGAGTCTCGTCTTTACAACCTTGTGGATACGGGAAGTGAATATGAATGGCGGACCCTTGAGATAATCATTCCTGAACCGGGCATTCTCGCATTTACCTTTACCTTCGGATAATACTACCTCGTATATGTCTTTTCGACGTCCCCATCATATTACGTTGATTCCCGGTGACGGAACAGGACCGGAACTTATCCGGGCGACGGTATCCGTGCTTGATGCAACAGGAGTCGTGTTTCGATGGGAGGAGGAACAGGCGGGCTTGGGATACTATGAACGCACGGGAGAACCCTTCTCGCCGTCGCTCCTTGCCTCCATCAAGAAAAACAGTATCGTTTTGAAGGGTCCCACATCCACTCCTTCAGGAGGAGGATACCGAAGCGTAAACGTATTGCTTCGGAACAAGTGCGATACGTATGCGAATATCCGTCCCACAAAAATTTATCCCGGGGTAAAGACGCGCTACCAAGACGTAGACCTTGTGATTATTCGCGAAAACCTTGAAGACCTCTATGCGGGAGTTGAGTTCGCTTCGAACGATCCCGAAACGAAAAATCTTATTTCTTTCGTCGCGAAAAGCAAAAAAGAAGTAGCGCGTGATGCAGCGATAAGTTTCAAGATTATATCCCCGGGCGAATCAGAACGCATCGCCCGTTTTGCCTTTGAATATGCGAAAAAAAATAATCGAAAGAAGATAACGGTTGTCCATAAAGCGAATATTTTGAAATATACCGACGGACTTTTTCTTGAGAAAGCCCGCAGGGTTTCTGGCGAATATCCCGAGATCGAGTTTTTCGATCAAATAATCGACAGTCTCACCATGCAACTGGTGCAGTCTCCCGAAGAATATGACGTGTTGCTCTGTCCGAATCTTTATGGCGACATTCTTTCGGATCTTGCGGCGGGCCTTGTGGGGGGTCTGGGTGTTACGCCAAGCGCGAATATCGGAGAGAAATACGCAATTTTTGAGGCGGTTCATGGGAGCGCGCCAAAATATGCGGGGCAGAATAAGGTAAACCCTACCGCGCTTATTCTTTCGGGAGTCATGATGTTGAGACACCTTGGCGAGGACGATGCGGCAGATCGGGTGGAGGGGGCGGTTGCGGCTGTTATTAAAGAGGGGAAGCATGTTACGTTTGATTTGGCTCGTGACTTTGCGAAAGCGGTCGGCACAAAAGAAATGGCCGAA
The DNA here is from genome assembly GCA_964373435.1 of uncultured Candidatus Saccharibacteria bacterium. GTDB lineage: Bacteria > Patescibacteriota > Minisyncoccia > JAHCSD01 > JAHCSD01 > CAYJUS01. The sequence goes on along the minus strand of CAYJUS010000049.1, from coordinate 1,459 downwards.
GCCATTATACGCAAGCTTACCAAATAACCACTATGCCAGAACAAGCGGATATTGTATGCCCACATTGTGGCGCGATAAGTAAAGTAGAAATTCCTGAGGGAAAGTGCGTGCCGTTTCATCCGTGTAAAAAATGCGAGAGGATGATTACGCTTCCCGAAGGATCTGATAGTTGTTGCGTGATCTGCGAATATTCCGATAAAAAATGCCCCGTCCACAGAAAAAGTCGATGCTTTTGGAATAGTGAATAGTATTGACACGTCCCTTTCTCTCTTTTCTTCTCTCCTAGATTTTACTTATAGATTGCGCCATGGCGCAATCTATAAGTAAAATCTTTTGGGAACGGCTTTTCGTATTAACATGAAGACAAATAAACAAACGGGGGTATTATCAAAAAAGATTCTTCGTTATTTATTAATTGCGGGCACCATCTCAATTGCCGCGACCTCGCCTTATTTTGTTCGTCATCTCCTACGAGAAATATCCAAAGAGACTAACTCAAAAGATAAGCGGAGATACTATAATTCGTTTTACTACCTCAAAAAGGCGGGTTTGATTGAAGTGGAACAAGACGGCCACGATATTCACGTACATCTTACCAAGGAGGGGGAGTGGAGAACCGGGAAATTCGAGTTTAATGAGCTGGAGGTTGTAAAACCAAAGAAATGGGATCGAAAATGGCGGGTCGTTATTTTCGATATTCCTCATGAGCATCGTCTGAAACGAGATGTGTTCCGGAGAAAGCTTAAAGAACTCGGTTTTTACTCGCTTCAAAAGAGCGTATGGGTACATCCGTATGAGTGTAGCAAGGAAATAAAATTTCTAAGGGAATTTTTAGATCTGAGCGAGTCTGACATTCGGACGGTGTTAGCGGAAAGGATAGAGGGGGAGTTAGAATTGAAAAAATCATATAGTTTGTAGATCTGGTTTTTTACTTACAAAATATGCCATGGCATATTTTGTAAGTAAAAATTGAAGGGGGATTTTTTCGGTATTCTCCGAAATCCTTAAAATTTGTCAGAAGCACTTGACATTTTTTTTGTTTTATGCTATAATGGAAACATAAAGGGAGTTGTTCTTTAGGAGAGGAGTCCAGAAAGGAGGGACATGGAGCCTCGGGACAAGGTATGCACTTACCCAACCAGCCCGCGGTGTGCTCCGTCTCTCCTTTCTGGGTTTGTTGATAAAGGAATTCAGAAATCCGGGGAAGTGTTCAGGGTACTTGACAGATTTTTAAAGATATGGTATAATCTAAATATAGGGATGAAGCACGTGAACTTTTAAAAAATTATTCACAAAGAAGTCTAGAGAGGAGGAAATGAGGTCGAGAAGGAAGGGACAAACTTAACTTAATTAGAGTTCCCCTTCTAAACTTAACTTTACTTTCCAAGGCCTCGCCTCCGTATAGTTCTTTTGCGAAGGAAAGGTATCGAGTTCCGTACAATTGGGTCATGTAGACCCT
>CAYJUS010000048.1:5252-7178 GCA_964373435.1 uncultured Candidatus Saccharibacteria bacterium | reverse complement strand
CGATCTCAAAAGACTGGTTTTTTCATGCACAGAGGGTGTTGCAAGAGGCCTTAAAATTGGGTAGAATGGACATATATGAGGACAGTTGCTGATATCAAAAAATCATTCATCGCGGACCTCAAAGAGGCGCGCGATTTTGTTTCGCTCGAAGAAATCTATAAAAAATATCTTGGCGTAAAAAAGGGAGAGCTTACCCTTGTCCTGCGATCTCTTAAGGATTTATCTCCTCAAAAACGAAAAAAAATAGGAAACGAAGCGAATATACTGAAGAACTATATCGCGCGGGAGCTTCAGAAAAAAAGAAACAACCTACGGCATATTCAACAGCAGGAAATGCACAAAGATCGGCCGCTCGATTTTACCGCACCGGGCCAAAAGCCCGAAAAAGGGCATATTCATCCCCTTACCCGCGTTATTCAGGATCTTGAAGATATTTTCCGGCGGATGGGGTTTGAGATCGCGGCGGGTCCGGAAATAGAAACCGAGTTTTATAATTTTGATGCCTTGAACATTCCTTCGGAGCATCCCGCTCGGGATTTGTGGGACACGTTTTGGCTTCGCCAAAACGAAGGAAAAAGTAAAAATGTAAAAGGAAAAAATAACGAAAAGTTGTTATTGCGGACGCACACTTCTCCGGTGCAAATTCGGTATATGGAAACGCACGAGCCCCCATTCAGAATTATTGTCCCGGGAAGAGTGTTTCGGCATGAAGCGACCGATGCATCCCACCACTTTAATTTTTACCAGGTGGAAGGGCTTATGGTGGGGGAGGATGTGAGCGTTGCAAACTTCAAGGCGGTGATTCATCAATTTTTTAGAGAGTTTTTCCGGAAGGATGTGCGGATACGTCTTCGCCCCTCTTACTTTCCTTTTGTTGAGCCGGGGTTTGAGGTAGATATGAGTTGCATTTTCTGCATTAGCAATGGATTTCGCGGGGCCCCTCGACATGCTCGGGGTTGTTCCGTGTGTCACGGAACAAGCTGGCTTGAAATGATGGGCGCGGGCATGGTGCATCCGAACGTGTTTAAAGCGGTAAAATACAATCCAAAATTTGTACAAGGATTTGCATTCGGGATGGGAATCGATCGTTTGGCAATGATGCGGTATAAAATTGGTGACGTGCGGCTCTTTTATTCGGGAGACATGAGGTTTCTCAAGCAGTTCTAGAAAGTAACCAGTAACCCGTAACCAGTAACCCGTACAATTGGTACGCGTTACGGGTTACGCGTTACGCGTTACGAAGTTGAAAGTTAGCTACAACTGGCTTCAATCATATTTTTCAAAAAAGCTTCCGCATCCAGAAAGACTGGCTGATTTGACGACCATGCACGCGATTGAAGTCGAGGAAGTAAAAAAAAGCGGCAATGACTGGATTCTTGATTTTGATGTTCTTCCCAACCGGGCGCATGATTGCTTGAGCCATGCGGGAATTGCGAGGGAGGTAGCGGCCCTTACGAAGCTAAAAGTTAAAAGCATGCCCCGTACCGTGACGAAGTCTCTGGTTCGGGGTCAAAAGTTAAAAGTTAGAGAGAATAAGAGGTTGCGCATCAGGGATTTGTTGGAGGTGAAGGTTGAAGACAGGGACTTGTGTTTTAGATACACGGCGAGAGTTATGAGAGGACTAAAAGTTGGTCCTTCGCCAAAGTGGCTGGTGGAGCGCCTCGAAGTAGTGGGACAAAAGCCAATTAACAACGTGGTGGACGATACGAACTATGTCATGTTTGAGTTGGGGCAGCCGCTTCACGCTTTTGACCTCAACAAGGTCAAAAGCGTACAAATCCGAAATACTAAATCCGAAATCCGAAACAAATCCAAATATCAAAATTCAAAATCCAAAACAAAAATTATAGTACGCGGGGCTAAAGAGGGAGAAAAAATTATTACACTGGATGGAGAAGAGAGAAAATTAGACGAATCCGTACTGGT
>CAYJUS010000048.1:0-5242 GCA_964373435.1 uncultured Candidatus Saccharibacteria bacterium | reverse complement strand
TTGCTAATTCCGAGAGGCCGATTGCGATTGCAGGCATAATCGGCGGGGTAAATACTGAAGTTGACGAGGGTACCACAAATCTTATTTTAGAATCTGCAAATTTTGACCAGACAAATATCCGGAGGTCTTCGAGGTCACTCGGCGTAAGGACCGAATCTTCGCTGCGGTTTGAAGCGGGGCTGGACCCTAATCTCGCAAGCCATGCGCTCGATCGCCTCTCTTCGCTCATACGGGAGATCGCAGGAGGCGAGATTGCGAGTGAAGCAATCGATATTTATTCCCGCAAGGTATTCCCTCGATATGTTTTATTTGACCTTGACCGTATGGACCGACTTTTCGGCCTGCGGGTTTCAGAGAAAGAAACAGTCGGGATCCTTAACCGTTTGGAATTCCGGGTCACAAAAAAGAAGAATCGTCAGTATCTTGTGGAGATTCCCACCTTTCGGCAAGACATTGAACTTGAGGAAGATCTTGTTGAGGAAGTGGGGCGGATATACGGGTATGACAAGATTTCCGAGAAAGCGCCCCTCGTTTCCTTTTCTTTGGGACCCCGCCGCGAATATCGCGACGACCTCGTACGACTTCTTCGTACGTTGCTCCAAGGAATCGGCTATAGTGAAACATACAACCTTTCGTTCTACGGCGAAAAAGAAATCGGGATAATGCGCTTTTCGACCTCGAATCATTATGCGCTTGAAAATCCCGTGAGCGAGGAATACGCGTATTTGAGAACAAGTCTTCTTCCTTTGATTCTCGAAAACGTATCCCGTAATCTTCCCCACATAAAAGGTTCTATACGGCTATTCGAGCTGGGAAAAGTGTATTCGAAGAGTCGCTTGCCCTCTCGTAGAGAGAAGACTATATTGAGCATTGTGTACTCTGGGCGGGACGTTTCCGAGGGATTTTACACGCTTAAGGGGGAAATTGAATGGATTTTTTCGAGTTTTGGGATTGCCGATGTTTCTTTCGTCGAAATCCACGCGAAAGACAAAAAATGGTGGCATCCCACGCGTTCGGCCGCAATTCATCTCGGAGGAAAACGCATCGGCGTATTGGGAGAACTTAACCCTCTTTTTCTTGAGCGTTTCGGGATAAAACGGAGCGTGATAGCGGGAGAACTCGATTGGGACGCAATACTTTTGCAAGCGATCGTGGACGAGCGGGTGTATCAGCCTCTTCCGCGATATCCCGCTACTTTACGGGACATCGCGCTTTTCGTTTCCTTCGAGACACGGGTTGCGGACGTCCTAAACGTGATACAGCGCGTGGGAGGAGAATGGGTGAGAGACGTAGATCTTTTTGATATGTATGAGGGGGAGGAGCTTCCCGAGGGCGTGAAGAACCTTGCCTTCCATGTCGTATATCAGAAAAACGACAGGACTCTTTCTTCCGGGGAAGTCGATGAACTTCACAGGAAAATCGGAAAAGCGCTTGAAAAAGAGCTGGGGGCAGAAATACGGAAGTAATGAGTAACCCGTAACCGGTAACCCGTACAATTATGTACGCGTTACCCGTTACCCGTTACCCGTTACGAATCTTGCCGTACAAGAATCCCGTAAAAAAATCAAATAGACGGCCAAAGAAAGAAACCAATTTCACAGAAACGGCTAGCTACACCGCGAAGGATATTTATGTTCTTGAAGGGTTGGAGCCGGTACGAAAACGTCCGGGAATGTATATTGGTTCAACCGGCGTTGACGGGCTTCACCATTTGGTTTGGGAAGTCGTTGATAATTCGCTTGATGAAGCAATGGCGGGATACGCGGATGAGATTATCGTTACCCTCCTTCCCGATAACAAGGTAAACGTGACCGACAACGGACGGGGAATCCCGGTAGAAAAACACAAGCAGACAAAAAAATCGGCGCTTGAAACCGTAATGACCACGCTTCATGCGGGTGCGAAATTCGGGGGGGAATCGTACAAGATCGCAGGCGGGCTTCATGGCGTTGGGGTTTCTGTGGTAAACGCGCTCTCTCAGTGGATGCGGACAGAGGTATGCCGCGACGGCGCGCTCTGGGTGCAGGAATACGCAAGAGGAAAGCCAAAGTTCAAGGTAAAAAAAGCTGGGCGATGCCCGAAAGGGGTTACGGGAACCAGCGTCACTTTTGATCCGGACCCCACAATTTTTGAGCAAATCAAGTTCAGCTGGAAGCGGATTTTGGATCACCTCCGCGAGCAAGCATATTTGACCTCCGGCGTTCGTATCAAGATTATTGACGAGGAAAATAATCAGTCGTACAGCTTCTACTTTGAAGGGGGAGTGCGTTCCTACATCACCTATTTAAATCAGAACGAGGTGCTGATACACGACAACGTGTTTTATGGAAAGGGAGAAAAAGAGGGGATGCTGGTGGAAGTTGCGTTTCAGTATTCTGAAGATGTTGAGGGAGAAGAAGTGGGGTTTGCAAATAACATTCGGACACACGAAGGAGGGATGCATATTACAGGATTTCGCACCGCCCTTACCCGGGTGCTCAACGATTATTCACGAAAGAATAACCTCATTAAAGAAGGAGAGGAAAACCTAAGCGGGGATGACGTGCGCGAGGGTTTGACTGCGGTTGTGAGCGTAAAGCTTCGCGAGCCGCAGTTTGAGGGGCAAACAAAAGCGAAGCTCGGAAACCCGGAGGCGCGTACCGCAGTGGAAAGCGTTCTTGCGGAATCTCTTGCGGATTGGCTTGAGAGAAACCCGCAGGATGCGCGCGCAATCATTGGCAAGTGTTTTCTTGCCGCAAAAGCGCGGAAAGCCGCAAAGGCCGCCCGCGAGACTGTTTTGAGAAAGGGCGCTTTTGAGGGGCTTACGCTTCCGGGGAAGCTTGCCGATTGCCAGTCGCAAGATCCCGAAGAATCCGAACTGTATCTGGTGGAGGGTGACTCAGCCGGTGGGAGCGCGAAATCGGCTCGCGCAAGAGCTTTCCAGGCAATTCTTCCGCTTCGCGGAAAAATTCTCAACGTGGAAAAAGCGCGGCTGGATAAAATCCTTGCCTCAAAAGAAATTCGGGCGTTGATCATTGCGCTTGGGGCGGCGATCGCGGAAGAGTTTGATGCGGAAAAACTTCGGTATCATCGCATCATCATTATGACCGATGCCGATGTCGACGGCGCGCATATTCGTACGTTGCTCCTGACCTTCTTCTACCGATATTATCGGGAAGTAATTGAACTGGGCTACCTTTACGTTGCACAACCTCCGCTTTATAAAATTCAGGCGGGGAAAGCGGTAGAATATGTATACAACGAATCGGCAAAGGAAGAGGTGATTAAAAAACTTATCGGAGCGAGGAAGACGGCAAAAAAGACCATCAGAAAAAAATCTCGGAAAGAGGAACAGGCAGAAACAGAAGAATCGGAAGTCGTACCCGAGGAGGAGGGAAAATCGAAAGGGTTTTCTCTTCAGCGCTACAAGGGGCTTGGCGAGATGAACCCGGATCAGCTTTGGGAGACCACCATGGATCCCGCAAGGCGGGTTCTTAAACAGGTAACCATTGAAGATGCAAAGGAGGCAGATCGCATATTTGACGTGTTGATGGGGACTGAAGTTGCGCCTCGCAAGAAGTTTATCCAGACGCACGCAAAAGCCGTCAAAAATTTGGATATTTAGGTCTTGCCCGGTGCTACAATTTTGGAATTCACTAACCCGATTCTTTCCCAGGCGTTTTACCCAATGAAATTCTTCCATTGTATTCTGTGGGCGGTGCCGATATTATGCAACGAACCGCAATATCCAAAATTATAGCATCGGGCTTGACGGGAATACAAAAGAGAGTATTATATAAATTGACGGCCGCGCGAGGGCTGTTTTTAAGACAAAGAATTATATGTTTGGACAAGTAACGCTACTACCGGCAAAAATCATAACCTTTTTGAAAGAGGTCCGCGTTGAGATGAAAAAGGTAAATTGGCCGACAAGGGAAGAGACCACGCGTTTCACGCTTATTGTGATATTTGCGAGTGCCGCGGTCGCCTTATTTTTGGGCGGGCTTGATTATGTATTCCGGTTTTTGTTGGATACGTTCGTTGTGTGATAACACGAACGGGTTAGGAATAACTTATATAAATCAATACAAATATGTGTAACGATTTGTAAGATAATTTGTAGTAATTAGTGTTATAAATTGGCATGCCGAAACAAATCGCACAACAGGGAAAGAATTGGTATGTGATTCATACCTATTCGGGATACGAAGACGCTGTCGCGAGGAATCTCAAACAACGTATTGAGTCTTTGGGGATGGAAGACAAGATTTTTGGCGTGATTGTTCCCAAGGAAAAAAAGATTAAAATTAAGAGCGGGAAACGAAAGACCGTGGAAGAGCGAATTTACCCCGGTTATGTATTGGTTGAGATGATTGTTACGGATGATTCGTGGTACGTAGTGAGAAACACGCCGCGCGTAACGGGGTTTGTGGGTGCGGGAACCACCCCTACTCCCATCTCAAAGCAGGAAATGGATGTGTTACAGAAGCGTATGGGGGTTGCAGAACCCAAGTACAAGGTTGACGTCGCGGCGGGAGATGCGGTAAAAATAATTGACGGACCCTTCAAAGATTTTGATGGTAAGGTGGGTGAAGTGGACGAGGAACGCGGAAAGATTAAAGTGTTTGTTTCAATGTTTGGCCGCGAAACACCGGTCGAGCTCGATTTCCTTCAAATTAAGAAAATCTAGTTTATAACTTATCAACCAATACACCTATTAACCGGACGAAATGGCAAAAAAAATTCAAGTCGTGTTAAAACTTCAAATCCCCGGGGCTCAGGCGACTCCCGCGCCGCCCGTTGGCAATGCCCTTGGCCAGCACGGTGTGAACATCGGCGAGTTTTGCAGTAAGTTTAATGAAGCGACGAAAGAGAAGGCGGGCGAGATTACGCCGGTTGAGATAACGGTCTATGTGGACCGCACCTTCAATTTTAAACTGAAAACGCCTCCCGCCTCCGAACTTTTAAAAAAGGCGGCAGGAGCAGCTAAGGGTTCGGGAGACGTGCCGCGGACAAAAGTAGGAAAGGTTACGAGAGCCCAGGTTCGTGAAATTGCGCAAAAGAAAATGGAAGACCTGAATGCAAACGATCTCGAGAAAGCAGAGAAAATTATCGCAGGGACCGCAAGGAGTATGGGAATAGAGATTGAATAGTCGATCACCCGTGTTCTAAAATCGACGCTCACGAGCTTGAAGAGCGAGTTCGCTCCGTTGACGCAAAATTCGAACTCGTCCCGACCGCGGTCGGGACTCACACACAAATT
>CAYJUS010000047.1:0-7228 GCA_964373435.1 uncultured Candidatus Saccharibacteria bacterium | reverse complement strand
CTATTAAATTGAAGGGGGCGGGACAAAACCTCTTTCTCGCAAGCCAAGAACAGGCGCTTCCCGAAGCAAACCCCCTCGATCCGTCTCGTGCCCGAACGAATGAAGGCGAGGAAAAACCGGTCTCGCCCTCGGCGTCCGTTCCCGAAAACCCCGTCGACGATTCGCTTCCTCACGAAGTAAATCTCCCGGTTCCTTTCACTCCCCAAGCGCCGCACGAGGACTGGGCACTCCCCTATCAGGAAGCGTGCGAGGAAGCAAGTATTCTGATGGTTGCGCGTTACAAAAATCAGGCGCAAATCAAATCAAAAGAAGACGCAAACCAAGAAATTCTCAAACTCGTTGAATTCCAAAACAACCTATTCGGAGACTATAAACATACTACCGCGGAGCAAACCGCGGAACTCGCGCGTAAATTCTACGGCTTTTCGGAAAGTTACGTAAAATATCACTTCACGATTCAAGACGTAAAGGAGGAGCTTTCAAGGGGAAATCCGGTGATCATTCCTGCGGCAGGTAAAATCCTCCCGAATCCCTTTTTCCGCTCTCCCGGGCCGCTCTACCACATGCTCGTCATACGAGGCTATACCCAAACTCATTTCATTACGAACGACCCGGGAACAAAACGAGGAGAAGAATTCGTCTATTCCTATGAAGAACTTATGAGCGCCGCGCACGACTGGAATAATGGAGACGTGGAACGCGGAACCCCTGCGATGATTGTCATGCAATAACGCGCTCTTGAATCTTCCTCCGGAGGAGGGTATGATTTCACCAACACTTAAACCCATGAGGTTAAGTCACATCATCAGTACAAGCCAATTTCTCGATACGCGAGTGCTCGAGAAAATTTTTCAAGTTGCAGACGAAATGGAAACAAAAGAAAAGAGGGGTACGCGGGACGACCCTCTCCGCGGGAAGATTCTCGCGACGCTTTTTTATGAACCGAGCACCCGCACGCGCCTTTCGTTCGAATCAGCAATGCAAAAACTCGGGGGAAGCGTTATCAGCACGGAGAACGCCTCGCAATTTTCATCCGCCACGAAAGGAGAAACCCTTGAAGATACGATTCGCGTGATCGCAGGATATGCGGACGCGATTGTTCTTCGCCACCCCGAGGAAGGAACTGCGGAGCGCGCGTCGAGGGTATCCACTATACCGGTAATAAATGCGGGGGATGGCGCGGGTGAGCACCCCACACAGGCCTTACTTGACCTCTATACGATCAAAAAAGAGTGCGGGAAAATCGAAGGCCTTACGATAGGACTATTGGGAGACCTCCGATACGGCAGGACCATCCATTCTCTTATTCCTCTTCTTGCGCTTTACTCTCCTCTAACCCTGATCCTCGTCTCCCCCCCCTCTCTCCGGCTTCCAAGGTCCTTACGAGAAATTCTTTCAGAAAAGAACGTATCGTTCAAAGAGACTGCGCGTCTTGATGAAGTGATACAAGAAGTGGACGTACTCTATGTAACCCGCATTCAGAAAGAACGGTTTTCCTTGCAAAAAGAGTACGAGAAGGTTAAAAATTCTTACGTAGTAGGAAAGGGTATGGTAAGTGAGATGAAGCAGGACGCGCGCATTCTTCATCCCCTTCCGCGCGTAAATGAAATTGATCAGGAAATTGATAGCGACCCCCGCGCCGCATATTTCAGGCAGGCAAAAAACGGGCTTTTCGTCCGGATGGCGCTCCTTACGCTCATTTTAAGATAGGGAAGATGAGGGGTTGACAGCCCTTCTCAGAAAGGCTAGTGTAGGATGTTACTCCCGCAAGGGAGTTTTTTTATGAAAATTCCAAAAACGATTATTTCCCCCGACGTGGTGTCTCCCCGCTTAACAAGCGCTGCGGGGATACTCGCGCTTATTCTTCTCTTAGAGGCCGCTTTCCCGGGGCTTTCTACTGCCATCGAGGCCGAATCCTTCAATGAAATTGGTTGGCTCTCCACCCGGCTCATTATGATCGAGAACTCGGGTATTAAAGCTCTTGCGCCCCCGCTTACTCCCACGCCCGCAAAACGACACTGGGTGGTAGTTACCGCCTATTCGAGCACTCCCGACCAAACGGACACGAGTCCATTTATTACGGCTGCGGGAACAGTGGTGCGCGACGGCATTATTGCGTCTAATTTTCTTCCGCTAGGTACAAAAGTGATGTTCCCGGAGGTTTACCCCGATAAAATCTTTTTAGTGGAAGACCGCATGGCGCCCCGCTACGGGAAGAGAGCAGATATTTGGTTTCCCACGAGAAATGAAGCAAAAAACTTCGGATGGGAATATACGGAGATGATAATTATCTAGGACGCGAACGAAAAGACCCCATGAACGAGGTTTAACCTCGTTCATGGGGTCTTTTTTGTTTTGACTGGCTAAAATATAACTTCTGTATCGCTGAAATAGGATTCAATTTTCACCTTTCCCGTACCGGGGGCCACCTCGCCAATAATTTCTGCGCCCTCGAATTCCGCAAGAATACGGACCACATCGCGGGGCGCCACCGAAAAAAGGATACCTACTCCACAGTTAAACGTCGAGTACATCTCCTCGTCAGTAACTCCCCTCGCGTGTAATTCCCAAAAAATGTGGTGGGGAGGAATGGGATGATGACGCCTAATCAGCGCGTCTTGCCCCTCTATAACTCTTTTGATGCGGGTGTATGCGCCCCCGGTAAGGTGGACCATACCATGAATTTCTGTATCATCTGCAAGATCAGAAAGCGTATCGAAATATATTTTAGTGGGCTCGGTAAATTCCGCGCGCATCTCGTTTTCGGCAAACACCTCCCGTATCTTGGTAAATCCGTTTGCGTGAAGCCCGCTGGAGGGAACCCCGAGAAGGAGATCCCCCGCCTTAAACACGTTTTGATGGGGCCATGCGGAATGGTTTTTCCTCCGGGGGAAAAACCCCGAAACGGTAATACTTATCTCGATGCCGGGGAAATTATCGTGAAAGGAAATCTCCCCGCCCGTAATTGCGATGCTCCTTTTCTTGCACTCCTCGACAAGCGCATAAACAACCTCCATCACCCGCTCGTCTTCCCGGGGGAGGGTAATATGGTTTTGAAGCTTGTAGGGGACGGCCCCCGCGACCGCAAGATCATTGAGATTCATGGCAAGCGCGTCGAGCACCGCCTCCCGCATTGTTCCCCTTTTCCAGTGGTACACCCCCTTGGTGCCGATCCCGTCGGTATGATCCATTTCGGGAAAAGAGAACTTCTTCTTAACCACGGGGTATGTTCCTTCTTTAACGGAAACATACGGGGTTTCCCACGTTTCGCGAATAAGGTCTACAATGTTTTCTTTATAGGGCTTTTGTGGGTTGTATTGCACCTGATTATTTAATAAAAACTCCCACGAAATAGATGGTACTTGCGATTAAAAACGCGGGGAGAATCCAATCGGTAAAATTCAAAAACCAAAGTTCTCCTTTATAAAAATATCCCCAGTATATCGCCTCAAATACAATTAAACTTGTCATGGCGGTTGCCATCGTAGCGAATGGAGAAAAGGAGGGAAAGAACTTAAAGTGTATGCCGAAAAAAAGAGAAAACACGGCGATATTCAGCGTATAATGGATTGCGACAAACCACGCGCGAGGCGCGTCTTTCAAGAATGAAAAGCTTGTGAGTATCGTAAGCCACGACACGAAACTAAACAGTGCGGTGAGAATACCGGAAAGGATGGGTGAAGACACCACGGGAGAAAGGGTTTTTTTATATGCCGGGTTTTTGCGATGATACGCAAAGAGTGGCGGGTGCCGCGGGAGAGGGTCGAACTCTCACGGGATATGATCCCAACGGATTTTAAGTCCGTAGCGTCTGCCAATTCCGCCACCGCGGCAAAATAATAGTGAGGCGCCGGGGAGAATCGAACTCCCGTACGGGGTTTTGCAGACCCCTACCTGGGCCACTCGGTCACGGCGCCATGAATCAGAGCCCGACACGGTTCGTGGCGCTCCGAAGCCTGTTCCGCTCTGCTTCGAGGCGCCAAATTTGATTATACCTTCTTTATACCGCGTTTTCTTCGGGCGGCACAATGTCATACGTTTTCTTTCCGATATTCGATCCCTCAAAATCCGGCGTCTCAATTCCTTTCTCAATCCGTTTTATTTCTTCTACTGTCTCTTCAATCGTACCCTTAAACGTAAATCCGGAAGCATACCGGTGCCCTCCCCCGCCAAGGGCCGATGCAATTCTTGAAACGTCCACCCCCTTAAACTGTTCGCTCCGCAAACTCCCCTTGATAATTCCCTCTTCGTATTCTACCAAAAGCACGGTAAAACGGGTGGTGGGCGCGGTGTTTAAAAGCGATATCAACCCCGCAACGTCATCAAAATCTGCCTTATATTCTTCAAGGTCTTCTCTCAAAATGTAAGAGTAAAGCATCCCGATCTCTCCTTCTTCACGAATCCGCCCGAGTGCCCTCCCCCAGATTTTCAATGCCGCCTCTCCTCTTGTGTCAAGCGATTGCCTCAAAACTTTCGCGGGATCCACCCCGCACTTCAAAAGGTCAGACCCCACTTCAAGCACCCGGGAAGAGGTGGTGATGTGGCTGAATCCGCCGGTATCTACCAAAATGCCGGTAAGAAGGTTGAGCGCGATATCCCGGGAAATGGGAAGGTTGTTGTATTTGAAAAACCAATATACAATCTCTGAGGTTGACGAAAGATCGGGATACACAATCTGCAAATTGCCAAAAGGGTGAGAAGCAATATGGTGATCAATGGTGATAAAACGCGCCTCATCCAAAAATTCGGGCGCAAGGTGCAGCCGCTCGATATCGCCATAGTCAAGGCCAATCACAACTTCCATGTTTGACCCAGACGGCAAATCCTGTCTCACGCTTCTCCTCCCGGGGAGATAGTGCAAGGATTCGGGCAAAGCGTCAAAAGAAAAGGGGTACGGGCGTTTTCCGGAATCAAGAAGGTAAAGCGACAGGGCAAGCATCGCTCCTATTCCGTCGCCGTCCGGGCCCTCGTGCGTTGCAAGAAGAATGTGTTCACTCTTTTTGAGCTGGCCGTGAAGCGAGCGGAGTTCGCTCTTAAACGCATCGCTCGTTGTTGTGGTAAGTTGTTCCTGCATAGAATCTATTACGGACCGGTTAAAGGGTTCGCCGCTCTTCTTCTATTTCGTAGACATGAAGCTCATCCCCTTCTTTCGCCTCGCACTCTCCATTGAAAAGAATCCCGCACTCGTCCCCTTTCGCCACTTCATCCGCATCCTTCTTGTTTCTTTGGAGTTGTATGACCCTCCCGGTGCAAAGAATTTCCCCCTCGCGCACGACGTCTCCCGTTGCTCCTTTTTTTATTTTTCCCGATACTACCTTTCCTCCGATAACGCGTCCTTTTTCTTTCCTGCCAAAAATTGCGAGAATCCGCATTGACCCAACGTCTTTTCGTTTCTTTTCCGGCGGTATTAATTTAGACGCCTCTTTTTTTACCTGCTCCACCAGTTCATAAATAATCTCGGAAAGAAACACCTTCACGCCGTAGCGCTTGGCAAGATCGATGAGTAGCTTACCGCATGACACCCGAAAGCCAAAGATGTGGGCTTTCGCGGATGAAGCAAGTTTCACGTCATTCTCGTTCACATCTCCCGTGTCGCTCTTTATGATTTTAAGCTCTACGTCCGGAGAAACAATCGCGCCGAGAGTCCCCTCGACCGCTTCAAGCGAACCCAACACATCCGCTTTTATGATAAAGAAAAAAATCCGTTTCTCTTGTGAGGCGTCTTCTGCCGCTTCTTCCGAGCGAAGAAGCGGGGGAGGCACCGCCTTGTGGCTCTTCGCAAGGTTCGCTGCTTCCTCTTCCGAATCAACCGCCTGAAATGTATCGCCCACTTCCACCACTTCTTCCATTCCTGTCACAACCGCGGGCTGGGAGGGAAGAGCTTCCCGGAGGGGTTTTCCGAGAAAATCTTTGATTGATTTTAGCTTCCCAAAGTTATTTCCGAGCGAGATCCAATCTCCGACTCTAAGAGAACCGTCCAATACGAGCAAGGTTGCGGTAGAACCCTGCTGTGCGTCGAGATGCGACTCGAGCACAACGCCCTCCGCGTGTTTAGAGGAGTCCGTCTTTAATTCCTGAAGGTCTCCTACAAGCTGAATCATTTCAAGAAGCTCGTCCACCCCCGTCCCCTCTTTTGCGGAAATATTTACGCTTGGGGCGTCCCCTCCTAGTGACTCCACCACCACGCCCTCTTTCTTGAGCTCTCCCTTTACCTTTTCGGGGTTTGCATTGGGCTTGTCTGTTTTGTTTATCGCAACGACAATCGGAAGGTTTGCGCTTTTTGCGTGCATGATTGCTTCTTTTGTCTGGGGCTTTACTCCCTCGTCCGCCGCCACCACAAGCACCGCGATATCCGCCGCTTTTGCTCCTCTAGAACGGATGTGGGAGAACGCTTCGTGCCCGGGTGTATCAATAAAAGTAATTTTCTTCTCACGATAGTCAATTTCGTATGCGCCAATGTGTTGGGTAATTCCTCCGGACTCGCCTTCCGCCACTTTTGTTTTGCGAATGAAATCAAGAAGTTTCGTCTTCCCGTGGTCAATATGCCCAAGTACAACCACTACCGGTGGCCGGATTTCTGATTTTTCTTTTTGTTTCGCTTTCGTAGCCATTATGTATTAAGCAAAAGAGTTTTTGGCTTTCTTAATTGCTTCTTCTTCCTCTTTAGTAAGTTTATATTTCTCTGATATTCCTTTGACAATCGGTTTCAGGTACATCCGTGTTCCATCGCGCGAGTGAAGACTCGAAACCACAAAACCTGTATCATCCGCGTCGAGCAGCGCAACAGAAAAACTCTGATCTCCTCCGGTATCCTGAAACGGGTTAAACCGAACTATGCCGGTTTTGTGAATGCTTTTTTTCGCAATGTTTCGCACTACTGCGCCGTCCTGAAACAGTCGTTCGATGTCTTGCCGCATTTTCTCCGACAAATCGAGCTGGTGATTCAACATTTCTTCAATATTTTCTTTTTTGATTCCCCGAAAAATTCTGTCTATCCGCCTGTTGCTTCTCAAAACCTGCCACTGCAAAAACACCGCCACGAAAACAAAAACGGTAATCCCAATGACTCCAAGGATGGCCAAATTATTCAAGAAGAGAGTTTGCATTGATTACAACGGATTCCCCTGTTCATCGATGAGATCAACAAAGATATTTTTGAAAACAAAATATACGGTAGCAAAAATTAACGAATAAAATAACCCGTTGGTTACACCAAATATAACCCAAC
>CAYJUS010000046.1:0-7294 GCA_964373435.1 uncultured Candidatus Saccharibacteria bacterium | reverse complement strand
TTAAACCTCCCTCCAGTCGAATTAACGTACTAATAATGCTTCGGCGGCGGAAACTAATTCAAGCGCACCGATTAGGTCACCCTCTTCAAGCAGAGATTTTGCGTCTGATACGAGCGACGCAATCTGGTCATAGATAATTTCGTCATCCACATTATCTAACGACGCCTCGATCGTTCCGATCTTTCCTTCCAGCTTCTCCCGAAGCTTTGCGATAAATTCCTTATTTCCATCTATTGAAGAGGATAAAACGGTAAGCGCCTTTATGTTTGTCTCTTCTGTATAGGCCAACGCTTCGTTAAACGTACTTTTTGGATCTTCCGAAAGGGTGCCGGAAACCACAGAAAGGGAGGCGCCATATTTTTCCGTCTCCTTTGTTACTCTTTCCGCTAGTTTTACGGCTTTTCCATTTCCCTCTTTTATTGCGGAATCAAGTATCTCTTTTACGCTTGCAAGCTGATTTCTATATTCATTAAGTACCGGAATAAACTCTTCCGCATTGATTTCCGCATTGTGAGACAATGCGGAAATTTCCTGTACCCGTCTTTCCGCAAATTTTGTATGTAAAGAAAACTTTTTTTCTTCCCCGAGGGCAACCCTAAGCGCCATTTCTTCAGAGGTAAGCTTCAAAGAATAAAAAGTTGACCCGGGAAGCGCGTTCTGAGATATGCTCAAAAAGGTTCCTGCCGCCATACCCACCATAATTACCGCGCTCACCACTGCCTTGGCGGGAGAGAGCCGGAAAGCGGCGAAAACAATACCATTTACGAAATCGAACAGGTTAAAAAGATTAACGGGATTTAAAAAAGATACCGCGAAGAACTTATTGGGCCTTTCCTCGCCGAATCGTTCAAGAAGATCCTTGCGACAAAAAAGCGCCCAATCGTGATCTGGCTTGATTTGGCGCATTTTTTGGAGTTTTTTTATTAACTCGCGATCAGTCATTATTCTATGCAGGAAAACCCCGAAGGACACGTATCGAGATGTCCCTGCACTATAAGAAGACGAAAAAGGAGTTATTTTATTACAGTATTAAGCTCTTCTTTAAGATCCTGAATGGCTCTATGGAGCCCCACTCTCACCGCTCCCTCGCTCTTCCCCGCAAGCTTTGCGATCTCGGGAACAGAAAGATCATCAATATAGCGCCAGATAACAAGATCCGCGTAGTCTTGGTTGATCTGGGTGAGAGCGCGGGAAACTTCTCTCATGTCGGAATGCAAAAGAATTCCCTTCTCGGGGCTTTCAACAGGAATGGACGCCTCCCGCTCGTCATCTTCAAGGGGAACGGGCGCTTTTCCTTTTTCTCGATAGTGATCGATCACAAGGTTTCTTGCAATTTGGTAAAGAAACGCACGGATGTTTTCTACTTCTTCGCTCCGTTTTTTGCTGTCTTCAAGAAAACGTAAAAACACCCCTTGGGCCAAGTCCTCGGCGTCAGACCGCGAACTTACCTTAAGGTAGCAAAAACGGTAGATCGCATTCAGGTGATCGTTATAGATCCGCGTGAATTCTTTTTGGGTGAGTGGCATGTCTAAAAGCCTTCAGAAAAACGAATTATTTTATAGTACCATAAAAAAGAAGAAAACAACATGATTGTTATGACGTTAAATATAAATTGGTCGAACCTCCTAATCGTGGTGGTTCGACCTCATTATATTGATCCGTGATCCGTATTATATTCTATTCTCGCTCGTTATATCCGTCCCTCGTTGAAACCATTTGTCCTCGTTTTCATTCACAATGAAAATTTGATCCCACTTTCTTCCGCTTGCTTCAAACCGTGCGGCACTCATGTTGAGCCAGCGCTTCGTACCCTTCGCATCTGCTTCATAGACGCGGTAATCGCCATCGCGTCTTATGAGAAACGATTCGGTGAAGCTTGCAAGAACCGCAGGTGGAACCTCAACAATGTTCTCCCAGCGAAGATGGCCGTATCCATTGAAAATTTCCGGAGACTGGATCCAGCGCTTGGTGCCGCTCTTGATAACATACACCTTGGTATCACCCGCCGCGCGAAGAAGACTTCCATCGGCATAAAGGGGAGAAGGAGAAACATCTTTTTGAAGCGCCGTTTCAATTGAAAACTGCTTAACCGATCTGTCGCGCGCGGTAAGATCGTGCTGACTACTCACGACAAGCGCAATCGAGCTTATGTCTACCCCAAAACCGGGAAGGGTGAGTACTGCATCCTGCTGTTGAGTGAGGGAAACACGCGCTATTCTGTTCGCACCGGAAAAATCAGTTGTTACCAGTGAAACAACGAAATTCGAATTTTGATCCTGACCGTTAAATCGTACTTCGAGCGTATTTCCCCCCGTTGGGCCCAAAGCCGCCGGCCGAATCTTGTAGGAATCCGCCTGCCAATCTCCAAGCGAGAAAGAACTGCTTGACTTCTGCCCCACAATCACATTGAAGGTTGCGCGAGGGCTCGTGTGGAAATTTCCATAAAAAAGCAAGGGGAGTTTATATGCGTAACGGTCACCATCCTGAGGAGTAATGTTGTTTATGTAGTTTGCAACGGTCCAATCGGTAAACACCGTCTGAAAATCCGACCCAAATGATGCGAGGGCGTCTTCGAGAGAGGTGACGCCGCCATTGCTGCTTTCAATGATTCTTGAGAAAATGCCTTCTCCGTATTCACTGACAAGGTAATGAATAAAAAGATTGACCGAAGCGTGATCAGCGGCAGTCCCTCCCCAATGGATAAGTGAGTCGGGAGGGAAATTAAGAAAGTCTTGCGCGCGCGCGGCAAGATAACTCCCTTCCCAAAACGTATTATACCCGAGAAATGTGGGCATGTATTCCGAAAATGCCTCATTCAACCACGTGTCATCGCGCACCCCCCCTAATTTCTCTTTTTGATAAAAATGGATGAGATGCTGGAATTCGTGGGCAAGATAAGAAGGAGCAATTCGGGACGTAACGGCGTCCGCGTTAAGATAAAGCATCTCGCGCTCGTTGGAATTCGCATGGGTGCTTTTCGGGTATTCGTCCTCTATGCGAAAATATCCTCCGGCTCCTCCCTTTATAGGGGTCAAAAGGACAAAAATCCTCGGGTCGTTATCTATCCCCGGGCTCCATTCGGAACCAAGTAGTTTTCTTGTTTTGGGGTAGATGGTTTCGTCAAATTCTTTCGCGAGTTCCCGAACGCTTACTCCAAAATCTACGGAGAAGTTTCCCGAAAACGTGGTTTCAAAATTTTTATCAAGGAAAAAATAAGCGTGCTCTCCGGTGTAGTACAGGCGCGATTCGACGAACGTTCTTCCTTCGCGGTCAAACGCGGGGTCAACAAAAAATATCTCACTTGAGAAGACGGCAAGGGTGGAAAGGGGTTGGAGCAAGAAAAGAATAGTCGCGAAAATTGATACGGCTTTGGACATTAATGTCTGGAGGCCGGACCTCCACGAGGAGGTCCGACCTCTCCAAATTACCCGTCGTTTCGTTCGTTCCGCTTCTTCCCTGCGATAAAGTTATTTGCCTTGAGAAGCGAGTCAAACGTGCCCGCGTCAATCCACTCGCCTATTATCGTGTGATGAGTGAGAGTACCCTCGTTCATATACCACTTGAGGGCATCTGTAATCTCATACTCCCCGCGAAGAGAGGGGGAAAGCCCTTTGATAATATCAAAGATGCGGTTGTCGAAGACATAAAATCCCGTGATGATAAAATTCGTTTTCGGATTCGCGGGTTTTTCTTCAATATCCACAATGCGTTTCCTGTCTTTGGAAAACGCAACCACGCCAAAACGGTGAGGATCGGGAACCTCTTTAATAATAATTTTCGCGCCTCTCTCCTCACGAAGAAAATCCTCGACTGCGTTTCGTAAATCGTCTTCGTAGACATTATCTCCCAAAACGAGCGCGATGCTCTCTCCTCCCGCAAATTCCTCGGCGAGGCTCAAGGCATGGGCAATCCCCAAGGGATCCTTTTGAATCGTGTAGGAAAGGCGTACGCCCAACTCCCCTCCGTCTTCTAAAAGATCCGCAAAGTGCCCCGAGTGATCGGGCCCGGAGATAATCAAAATGTCTTCTATCCCTGCGTTTTTGAGGGTGAATAAGGGATAATAAATCAGCGGCTGGTCATACACCGGAAGAATGTTTTTGTTTACTACTTTAGTAAGGGGGTAGAGGCGCGAACCGCGACCCCCCGCAAGAATGACACCTTTCAATTTTCGTAACGCGTAACGAGTAACCAGTAACGCGTAATTACTTCTGTTTTTCGATAGATCTAATCAACCCGTTGATAAGCTTACGCAAATCATCGGCTTCCTTCAATAGCGTATTGCATTCTTCTTCTTTAATATAATGCAAGCTCCTCGCCAATAGCAAAAAATTTTGAGCTTCAGCGACCGAACCACGAGCTTGATAATAAAAGCGTGCTTTATCTTTAAAATGATAACGCTCAAACCCTTCTGCAATGTTCGCGGTAATAGAGCTCGCGGCTCTTTTTAGCTGACCTACAAGTCCAAAAAGTTCCTCTTTTGGAAAACTCTTTGTAATGTTGTAAATCCTCAGAACAAAGCTATTGCCTCGTTGCCACGCATCCAAATCATAGAAGTTCTTTATCGTCATAAGTACGCGTTACTCGTTACGGGTTACGGGTTACGCTCACCGCAGTGAATAGTAGCTCTGCGGTGCTTTTCCGTTAAACCGGAGCAGGTGTTTTTCGCAGAGCACCTTAAGGTCGTTCCTGATCGTCTTTTCGCTCACGTCCGGGAAAAGTTTAGTAAGTTCCCGTAGACGCGCCGATCCATTGTCTTTAAAAAATCCTACGAGCTGCTGCTGACGGCCATTAAGTAGGGAGAGCACGTCCGCGATAGATTCTTGCGGCCATGCGCCGGTCTCGATCTTATACACCGCTTCTTCTCTCAATCCTTCCTCGGAACTCTGTATTTCGGGAATGTCTCTTGCCAGTTCCTCCTGAATAGCTTTTTCCACTTCCCGATATTCCCATTCAAGAATGTCAAAATTCAATTCTTTCACGTAGTGTTGCGCGCGCACCACACGAAACATGCCGAGGAGCGCGCTGATCTTAGCTTCGATCGTCTGAAGCAGCATTGCCTTCCCGCTCACATCTTTTTCGCGAATTGTTACATAAAACGTGGCGTCTTCCAGAATTTCCATTGCCCGCTCGCGGATCCGGTGGCGAGATGCCTCGCCCTCAGGGAAAAGACCCGTCACGCGATAAACGGCGAGAGCAAGGTCGGAAAGTTTCTTATTGATATCCCGTAAATCCATTGTCGCTTCGGCCACTTTTCTTATTGTATCCGATCAAAATAAAATTGCAACTATACGTATTTTGTTCTCCTCCGGTTGCATTATCTTAAATCTCGTGGTAAGATAGCATGTTCATTAAAAATTAAATGGAGGGGAAAACATGAATCTCCCGAAACGCGCAGTACATGACATGCGTATGTGGTGGAAACGTTTCTTTCCGTGGCTTGCCCCGGAAGAACGTATCCGTTTTGGAACGGTTAACAGGGAAATTGCGTATCGCTCTGGACAACCTAATGAAAAACAGCTTCCCTACTTTATAAAGAAGTACCAACTGCGCGCTATCATCAGCGTACGAACAAGCATAAATAAAAAAGAATTGGAAATAGCGCGCGCGCACGGT
The DNA here is from genome assembly GCA_964373435.1 of uncultured Candidatus Saccharibacteria bacterium. Taxonomy (GTDB): domain Bacteria; phylum Patescibacteriota; class Minisyncoccia; order JAHCSD01; family JAHCSD01; genus CAYJUS01. The sequence goes on along the minus strand of CAYJUS010000046.1, from coordinate 1,681 downwards.
GTCCGCTTTATCCAGATTCCCGTCAAGGGAAACCGTATTCCCGAACCATATCAGATACAGGCGTTTCTCGAATATATCCGGAATCCGCAAAACAGGCCGTTTCTCATCCACTGCGCGCACGGGAGAGACCGAACCGGCATTTTCGTCTTCCTGTATCGTGTTGAGGTTGGCGGGTGGCCCCCCCGAGATGCATGGAAAGAAACGCTCTCGTTTGGACACGCCGCCTATTCGGGACGTTCCCCATACCGGGAATGGACCCAAAAACGGTATGGAGATTTCGGGATTGACAATATAACCCGTTAGTGTTAAGATTACCCGTTCACGGAGGTGTGTATATGAACCTTGTCAAACAGACTCCCCGCGAAGAGCTCCTTATAAAAATAGGCGAGATGAAAAAAGGGAATACGACCGCAAAACAACAGGAAGAAATCGAACGCCATGAAAAACAGTGCGCTAAAACGTTTAATGATCTTGCCTGGAGAGTAACCGGACTTTCTCCCCAGCAAGTCTTACAACTGAATGGGGAAGAATTTCAGGAACTCGAAAGTTTGTTAGCAGACTACGCAAAACCGCGCGAGAAGTGGGGGAAGATTAACCTTATCGCATTCGTGACCTTTGTCCCTGTTGTAAGTTGGATGTTTATGGGTACAGGCATGGGACTTCCTCCTTTTGATGACGGCCTACGCTGGATGCCTTCATGGCGCTATCGCTACCACATGAAAAAACTCAAAAAAATGTGTGGTGACGATTATTCGCTCTACCGCTCCTGGCACAAATACTACGGCCACGGCAGTTAAGGAGGTTGATAGTAATGCCTGACCAAAAAAGTCCCCGGGGCGATCGGTATGTCGTGAACACCCCCATTGCGAAACCAGTTCCCACGCGGCCGCTCATTACAAGAAGAATGTTCATTCTTGGAGGATTCTGGAGCATGTTGGGGCTCGCATTAATCGGAACCCTTTGTTCTCCCTTAAACTATGTCTGGCCGCGGAAGGTCGCGGGAGGCAAAATTACGGTTCCCGTAGCGAAGGATCTGATCCCGAAACCCGGAGAAGATCCGAAATATATCACCATGGGAAAATTCTTTCTCGTGAATCTTGAAGCGGGAGTTACGCCAAATGGCGAAGAAAGTCCCGGAGGACTTCTTGCGCTCTTCAAGAAATGCCCGCATCTCGGGTGTTCGGTGCCCTGGAGGCCTGAATTTGAATTTGCGGGACGCAAGGGATGGTTTCGGTGCCCGTGCCATGGCTCCACCTACACGAAAGAAGGCGGAATCATTGTCGCGGGACCCGCGCCCCGTCCAATGGATCGCTTCGAAATTACCGTAAAGGAAGACGGAAATCTCGAGGTTATCGCGGGAACACTAGGAGCAATCAAGGGAGTAAAAGAAAATCCCGAGCGTACCGTCCCCTATCCTCCCAATAAAAACGATTCCGGAAAAGGAGAAGATTGAGAAAACAGTTGACGGCTCACCGCCAATTTCCTATCATGGGGAAAGAAGCTCAACACAAAGGAGGTAACACCCGCTTGTCTAAACCTAAACACACCGGTATCGATCTTCAAAGCGTCGTAATATCAAAGCAAAACGACGAAGCGTTTGACGAAGAAGAGGGCTTGGTATTGATTCAACGGTTCCTCGGCCTTGTTGATGAATTTGATTGGTTTGTCGGCGGCGGACTTC
>CAYJUS010000045.1:0-7379 GCA_964373435.1 uncultured Candidatus Saccharibacteria bacterium | reverse complement strand
ATTGCTGGGTAGCTACGTTGGGAAGGGATAAGCGCTGAAAGCATATAAGCGCGAAGCCCACCTCGAGATAAGGACTCATAGGGTGGTCGGAGATGACGACCTTGATAGGGCGCAGGTGTAAGCGTAGTAATACGTTCAGCCGAGCGCTACTAATAACCCATTTTTACTTGGCTAGTAATCAGTGATGGGATTTTATCCCGTTAGATCTTTAAATCCTTGGTTTTTAAGATCTAACGAGGTTTACAAAATAGTCCAAGGTTCTGGCGATAATACTGGACTGGCAACACCTCTTTTCCATTCCGAACAGAGAAGTTAAACGGTCCAAGGTCAATGATATTCCGAGATTACTCGGGAGAAAGTAGATAGTCGCCAGAACCTTGGGCTTTTTTGTTATAATCACAATTTATCTCGGACGCCGTAGGGGGGTTTACGATAAAGGGAAAAATATTTATACTATTTATGATAGATTACCTAAAGATTATACTATGTTGCGGACGTACAAACGGTTTCTTATAGTCGCACTTACCCTTTTGGTTTTAGGAACGCCTGTATTGTTTTTTGCGTTGAAAGGTATCGTGAGCCCGGAATCCACCTGTGTTGATAACATCAAAAATCAGGATGAGGAGGGGATAGACTGTGGGGGAAGTTGTCCCTTTCCTTGCAGGGTTATTCCTAAAATTGACGATGTTAAGACATTACGTTCATTTGTTGTCCCCGCGGGCAATGGATTGTACGACGTGATATTTGATATTAAAAATCCTCACTCGGAGCTTGGAATACCCGATCTTACGTATACCGTTGTTTTGCAGGATTCAGGAGGAGAGGAGATCCGGAAACTAACAGGGAAGAGTTTTCTTCTTCCCGGAGAAACCGCCTTCGTTATTATTCCCGCGGTACGCCTTGATCGAGTTCCTGCAACCGTAAATCCGATATTCCACGATGCGCTTTGGGTAAAACCCCGCATCGATCCTCCTGCCCTTGAAGTACTAAATTCAACATTCCGCGCCCTTCCCGCTGGCAACACATTTTCGAGTGAAGCAACCGGTATCGTAAAAAACAATTCCCCCTACGGGTTTAACGCAGTGGTCATTTCAATTCTCCTCTTCGATAATCAAGGGGGGATAATGGGGAGTATAACGAGTGAAGTGAATACCCTCAAGAGTCGAGAGGCAAGATTCTTTCAGGTGAGCTGGCCCGAACCATTTACGCGTTCCGTAGGCGAAGTCCGTATGATACCTCGCGTTAACATCATGGATGAACAAAACATTCTCCGTCCTCCTCCTCAAGAAGAATTCCAATAGAGTCATTCTCCGTATGAACGTCGCATTATTTTTACGCAAGATAGACTGGATCTTGGTTGCTTCAGCCCTTCTCCTTTCCGGCATGGGGCTTGTCGGTATTTATAGCATCACCCACGGGAGCGATACCTTTATCTTGTTTAATAAACAGGCGTTTTTTCTAATCATTAGTCTTCTCCTTGTGGGGGTAGTAAGCTATCTCGACTTTCGCGTATTGAATCACAGCCAAATTATCTTTTTTCTATATGCGGTAACGATTGGGATGCTTCTTTTGGTCTTGTTTGTGGGAAGCGATATACGAGGAGTCTCGCGCTGGTTTCGTATCGGCCCCGTGAGTTTTGAGCCGGTTGAGATTGCAAAAATTACCCTCATTCTTTTGCTCGCAAAGTATTTTTCCATGCGCCACATAGAAATTGCGCGCATAAAACACGTATTTGTTTCCGGCGCGTATGTTGCAATTCCTTCCTTCCTTCTCCTTCTTCAGCCCGATCTCGGTTCCATTCTTATCCTTATCGTCGTGTGGCTGGGCATTATGCTGATTGCGGGTATTAAGACAAGTCATCTTGCGCTTCTTCTTCTCGTTGGAGTGTTGGTGGTGGCGCTCGGGTGGGCATTTGTGTTCAAAGATTATCAGAAGGAGCGCATTATCACATTTTTAAATCCCGAACGCGATCCCTTGGGGAGCAGCTATAACCTTACTCAATCCATTATCGCCGTGGGATCGGGCGGCGTTTTGGGCAAAGGGATTGGGATGGGGACACAGGTGCAGTCCGGCTTTTTGCCCGAAAGCACCACCGACTTTATTTATGCCGCAATTACAGAAGAGATGGGACTCGCGGGGGGAGCATTCATTCTTTTTCTTTTTGGGGTTATTTTTTTGAGACTATTTTATATTAGTCTTGATGCCGGGAATAATTTTGGCCGTTTTATTCTCGCGGGAATTTCCGCCATGTTCATTGCGCAGATTTTTATCACCATTGGAATGACCATGGGCATGTTTCCGGTTGCGGGAATCCCTCTGCCCTTTGTAAGCTATGGCGGTTCCGCTCTCCTTACTTCCTTCCTCGCGCTGGGGATTATTCAAAGCATAAAAGTTCATAGCTCCTGATGGATTCGAAAGGTCCACCATTGACCCCGGAAAAGGTCGAAAGGGTTGACAAATAATTAAAAATATTGTATATATAAATATAGGAGAGATGGCGGGCGAGAGAGCGTGGTTTAGTAATAGTTTTTCATTATGCTACAGAGAGCTACCGCAATTACTTGACAGAGATTTTGCTGTATGCTATAAAACATTAGTAATTAGTAATTAACCACCAACATGGCGGGATCAAATAAAAATCTAAATCATGAACGGCTTGTTTCTGAGCTCCTTGAGCGTGTGCTTTCCGAAAAGCATCGGGAGGTAGTAGCGAGGAGATTTGGCATTGGAAGAGACCAAAAAGAGACACTTGAAGAGATTGGCCAAAGCCACAACATCACCCGTGAGAGGGTGAGGCAGATTGAGGCGGCGGCTCTCGAGACCCTCAAACAAAACGACTACCTCGAAATTCTTTCACCCGTTCGCGAGAGCGTAAAGTCTTATATTGATGAGAGGGGGTTTGTGGTTCCCGAAAGAAAGCTTCTTGCCGACTTTGCTTCTCCCGCGCATCACCCGTCATTTCTCTTTATTCTTACCATTTCCCCCGAGTTTCATTTTTTTCAGGAGGACGAGCGTTTCCACTCTTCATGGGCAACAGATACGCGTACGTGGGGCCGCGTGTCAGATCTTTTACAGAAGCTTCACAGTCATCTTGAGGAACAGAAAGATATTGTAGCGGAAGGCGACTTTCAAAAAATCCTTGCGAAAGAGGCAAGAGATCGCAATCTTCACCAATTCGTCCAGAATTATCTCGACATCATCAAAACGATTCAGAAAACCCCCGAGGGGAGGTACGGTCTTTCCCATTGGCCACAGGTTACGCCGAAGGGAGTAAAGGACAAGTCATATATTGTGCTCAAGAAAAGAGGGGAACCGCTTCACTTCCGCGAGATCAGCGATCTTATTAACGTTACCACATTTTCTTCCTTGAGCCCCTTGCGGCGGCCTGCGTATCCGCAGACCGTTCATAACGAACTTATCAAGGACGAGCGTTTTGTGCTGGTGGGAAGAGGCACATATGCGCTTAAAGAATGGGGCTATGAGCCCGGGACCGTGAAAGAGGTGATCCAGAGAGCGCTTCAAACAAGCAACGGCCCCCTTACAAAAAAAGAAATTCTCAAACGGGTATTTGAACAACGACTCGTTAAGGAAAATACCATTCTTCTTAACCTTCAGGATAAGACCGCATTCCGTCGCCTCCCTTCGGGTGAATTCGTCTTAGTTGATTAACGGGTAACGGATCCTGTTTGTAGTGCGCAAACAGGGAAGCGAGGGCATGTTTGAACCGATATTCTTATTCAAGGACGTGATAATCCGAACATGGTGGACATTTACTCCGATTGTCCTTTTTTTTATTTTGGGCTATCTTTGGATGGAATATATTCGGGCGCGATATGAGGCGAGAAAAACATGGGTGCTTCTTGAGGTGCGGCTCCCCCGAGAGGTGACAAAAACCCCCAAGGCAATGGAACAGGTATTTTCCGGGCTTCACGGCGTCTATTCAGAACCCAATTTCCTTGAAAAACATATTGAGGGGCATCAGGTTGAGCGATTTAGTTTTGAGGTCGCGGGTATCAACGGCCGCACCCATTTTTACATCCGCACCAACGCAAAGTTTCGAAATCTTGTGGAAGCGCATATTTATGCCCAATACCCGGATGCCGAGATTTTAGTGGTTGACGACTATATCGAGAACATGCCGCCGGATGTTCCCAATAAAGACTATGACCTATGGGGGACGGAGCTTGTGTTGAGCAAGCCCGACGCGTTTCCTATCCGCACCTATATCTATTTTGAAGATCCGCAGGAAGAAAGGCGGATTGATCCTCTTGCATCACTGACTGAGTTTTTAAGCAAACTAGAAGAGGGGGCTCAACTATGGGTTCAATTTATCGCGCGACCCGTGCCAAACGCTTGGCAAAAATCAGGAGAAAAATTGGTTTCACAACTTATCGGGCGCAAAAAAGAAAAATCACCGGGGCCGTTTGAGGGGATAGGAGAATCCTTTGGGGTTCTTGTGCGGGGCGCGCCCCCGGTTCCCGGACCGCAAGTGAAACAAAAGGATGTGCTTTCGCAAATGATGTACCTTTCTCCGGGGCAGCGTTCCGTCGTGGAAGCCGTTGAAGAGAATATTTCCAAGATTGGCTTTGAGACCACGATTCGCATCGTCTATCTTGGCCGTCACGAGGTGTTCACAAAAGCCAACGTTGCGGGGATTCTCGGCGTCTTTCGTCAATTTAACACCCTTCATTTAAATAGCTTTAAACCCGACAAGCGAAAAAGCCCCAACATCGACTACCTCTTCAAAAAAATGAGAAACTTTTCCCGAAAACGCTCCCTGTTTCAAAACTATCGAAAACGCAAGTTGGATAAACACCCCTACATTCTTAACATTGAAGAGCTTGCGACCATATACCACTTCCCCGGAAAGACGGAAGCACCCGCCCCCTTTATGGAGCGCGTGGAAGCAAAGAAAGGGGAGCCTCCCCTGGGGTTACCAACGGAGTGATTAGCGCTTAGCAATAAGTGATTAGTGCCGATCTTACCACGTTCGTTACTAACCACTAACCACTAGGTTATGAGCGGAGCAAAAAATACTGACGTAACAATTTTTGCAGAAACCACTTTCCGCAATGAGCGGAGGAAATTTGGCATTAAGACGGATGACCGGCGTCGTCATATCTATACCGTGGGGAAGACCGGAATGGGAAAGACGGTGATGCTCGAAAACATGGTGATTCAGGATATCCGAAAAGGTCACGGGGTTGCCGTGGTTGATCCTCACGGAGAATTTGCCGAGCGCATGCTTGATTTCGTTCCCCCGGCGCGCATAAATGATGTCATCTACTTTAACCCCGCGGATTTTTCTCACCCCATTGCGTTTAATGTGCTTGAACGCGTTGATCCCGAACACCGTCATCTTGTGGCCTCAGGCCTTATGGGAATTTTCAAGAAAATCTGGCCGGATGTCTGGTCTGCCCGCATGGAATATCTTTTGAACAATTCTTTCCTTTCCCTTTTGGAATATCCGGGTTCAAGCCTTTTGGGTGTTAACCGAATCTTTGCGGATAAGGATTATCGAAAAAAAGTGGTAGATAAAATTACAAACTCATCGGTAAAATCATTCTGGATTAACGAGTTTGCGAAATACCCTGACCGGTTTCGCGAGGAAGCGGTAGCGCCCATTCAAAACAAGGTGGGGCAGTTTATCGCAGTCCCCTTAATTAGAAATATTATAGGGCAGACGAATTCTGCGATTGATATGAGAGAGGTGATGGATAAAAAACAGATTTTGATTGTGAACCTTTCCAAGGGGCGGATCGGGGAAGATAACTCTGCCTTGCTTGGCGCAATGATTATTACGAAGATCCAGCTTGCGGCAATGTCGCGGGTTGACATTCCCGAGAGCGAGCGAAACGATTTTTATCTCTATGTCGATGAATTCCAGAACTTTGCCACGGAGTCGTTTGCGAATATTTTGTCTGAGGCGAGAAAGTACCGTCTTAATCTTACCCTCGCGCATCAATACATTACACAGATGGACGAGAAGGTGCAGGATGCAGTGTTTGGAAACGTGGGGACAATGATTACGTTTCGTGTGGGTGCGACGGATGCAGAATTTTTGGAGAAAGAATATGCTCCTGAATTTAGCGAAACTGATCTTGTAAACCTCACGAAGTATAATATTTATCTTAAGCTCATGATTGACGGGGTGGCATCAAACTCGTTTAGCGCGGAAACCCTTGCTCCGTTCCCGAATCCAGAGACGTCGCATCGTGAAAAAATCATTCGGGTTTCGCGTGAGCGCTATGGAACGCTTCGCGAGCAAGTAGAGGAGAAGATATCAAAATGGTGGAAAGTGGCCGCAGAAGAACTTAAAGAACGGGAGCCGGCTCCTCAAATTACACTTTTTGACGCGGTGTGTTCCCGTTGTGGCAAGGACACCAAAGTGGTGTTTGAGCCGGACGGAAAACGGCCGGTGTATTGCAAGAAATGCAGGAGCGAGTTTCAAAAGGAACGGGAGGGAAGAAATCCGCAGCCTCGCCCCAGCGCCCCCTCCGAAAGACGGTTCGGGCCCAGAGAAGAACACAATGAAGAACCAAAAGCACCCTCTCGAGAGATAACCTCGCTTGATGGTACGCTCAAACCAGAAGAAGAAAGGGAAGAAAAGGAAAGAAATGAAGCACCGCAGGAGCAAGGTGAACGAAAAGAATATATGAGAGGGGAAGAGTTAAGGAAAAAATCGAGAAAGGATGTGAATCTGGATGACTTGAGAAAAACACTCGATGAAGCACTGCAAAAGGGCCGAGAGAGCGCCCTGGCGCAAAAAGAAGATCGCGGGAAGGTATTGAGGGAGGGAGAGCGCGTGGAACTGTAAATAGATTTCCCATACTCTGAAATCGACGCTCTCGAGCTGGACAAAGTGGTTCGTTTCGTTTAACGTAAAAATCCGAACTCGTCGCTCCGCCCCTCAAACACAGATTTTTACTACTTCGCTCCGCCCACTTGTAACCATCTCTCCCGCTATTGATTTCAGAGTATGGATAATCTTTTACTGGAAGGAGAGAGGGTTGCTGTCGTCACTGCGCTATTTGTTTCGAAAGAGGACGACAAACATCAAGATCGGGAGGAAACGGTACGGCCAGGGGCCGTTTTTTTTCGATAGCAAACTCAATGTAAATTTGTGCTGTAAGCAAAGGTTACTACTTGACAGGATAAAATATAAATGCTAAAATAGGAGTAGCGAAACCGAATAAGTTCAAGGGGGTAATCACGTGTCAGATTTACTCAACGAGAGGATACAAGAAGTCGTCGCTAACATCATTCACGAGGGCATGCTTCGTTTGCTCCGAGAAGGTGAAGGGGGCGGAGTTCTTGGGGGCAAGGGAATGGAGCTACACCTGAAAAGTTTTGCTAACGGGATGGTTGTCTGTATCCGC
>CAYJUS010000044.1:0-7468 GCA_964373435.1 uncultured Candidatus Saccharibacteria bacterium | reverse complement strand
GTAGCAAAAATTAACGAATAAAATAACCCGTTGGTTACACCAAATATAACCCAACCAAAAGCAGGAACATAAGAAGTAGTGGCATCAACGTGTACTATAAACGGTTGAGTGGCCCATAGTCCAAGTTTTAACAACGGCCTTAGATATTCTACGTATGGAACAACCAAACCGAGAACATTAAGAAACGGCAAAATAATTGACCCAAAGATAAAACCGATCACTAATATTTTTATTGTTTTAGTACGAACGGCAGTCATAATTTTATCATAACGCAAAATTTAAACATTTAAGCGGCCGGGTCGCACGACTTATGGTGCTCTCGAGAGCCTCGATCCTCGTGGAGAGGAGCCACGCCTGCGCTGAGCTTGTCGCCCTTCAAATTCTTCAGGGCGACCCTGAGTTAATCGAATGGGTCGAATGCGTCGAACCATAAATCTTTTCTATGGCGGAGGGTAGAGGACTCGAACCTCTAAGGGCTTGCGCCCGCCGCTTTTCGAGAGCGGTGCCATACCATTAGGCGAACCCTCCAACTATTCTTCATTCTACTCCAGAAACGAGCAACAATCCATCGTAACACTAGATGCGGTAAAGTTCAATTAAAAAGTGAGGGTTCGTCCTCACTTTATTTTTTACAAAAGTTCTGCGATCTGCACCGCGTTGAGCGCGGCGCCCTTCAAAAGCTGGTCTCCGCTTACAAAAAGGTCAATCCCTTTTCCGTCAAAGATGAGACTCTGGCGAATCCGTCCCACCTCCACGTTATATTTATACGTCGCGCTAATGGGCATGGGATAGCGATTTTTTTCTGGTTCATCCACCACGTCCACTCCCCTACTTTTCGTAAGGATTTCTCGTACGGCGTCAGCGCTCACTTTTTTACTTGTGTGAATCGTGATTGCCTCGGAATGCGCGCGAAACACCGGAATCCGCACCGCGGTTACCGAAATTGCGAGGGAGGATTCGTGAAACATTTTTCGAAGCTCCCACACCACTTTCATTTCTTCTCTCGTGTAACCGTTATCCTCGAAATCGTCGATATGCGGAATAATATTAAAGGGCAAGGGATGGATAAATTCTTTCGGCTCGAGCGTAATCCCCACGAGGCGGCTGCGAGAGTGGTTTTCAAGCTCCCGCATTGCTTTTGACCCTGCGCCGGATGCGGCTTGGTACGTCGAGATAATTACCTGTTTTAGCGTAAACTCTTGATGGAGCGGCGAGAGTACCACCGCGGCAATGGTTGCCGTACAATTGGGATTTGCAATAATGCCCCGGTGACTACTCACGTCTTCGGGGTTTACCTCGGGAACCACAAGGGGCACCGCGTCTTTATAGCGAAATGCGGAGCTATTGTCGATCGCGACAGCCCCGCTCTTTACCGCCCGCGGAACAAATTCCCGGCTTACACCCGCTCCCGCAGAAAAGAAGGCAAGGTCTATTCCCGTAAACGAGGTCCGCCGCAACTCCTCGACAGTGATTTTGTCTCCGTTAAATTCGAGTGTCTCGCCGCGCGATCGCTTTGAAGCAAGCAAACGAAGGGTATCTACCGGAAACGCGCGCTCTTGAAGCACCTGCAACAGCTCGCGTCCTACGGCGCCCGTCGCACCCACAATCGCAACGCGATATCCCATCCATATCACTCCTTTCAAAGAACAAATGATAGTCTCCCCAGCATACCATGATTCTTAACAAAATCAAATTAAAATACGCCCTAAACGAGCGTATGATACGGTGCCACATCACTCACCGGGTGCACGAATCTCGCCAAACCCGACTTGTGGCGGGGTGCCTCCGTCCCCGGGTTACTTCTTGCTTACCACTTCCCCGTCTTTTATCTTTCTCACACAATAAATGCCTACAAGAACGCAGTCAGGACGCGTATTGTCTTCAAGAACAGAGGTAAGTTCGTAAGAGGAGCCGTCGGAACTATAACCGTAATAAAACCCGGCGCGGGGATCGGTAGGAAGGACAACAAAATAAGCCGGGACAAGCGCTTTAACAATAGCAAGGTCTTCTCCCGCGCCCGCGACGATTTTCTCTACCGTGCCGTTAGTCACGGGGTATGTTCCGTTCGCCGCGTAATATGCCGCAAGCTGTGTGCTTATATTATCAGTGTCTTGAATGCGTTGATTATCCCGCTCTTTTTCCGGAGTTAGAGTAGATGGAGGTGCGGGTGTAGCAGACGTGGGAAACGGAACGGTAGAGGTAGGTTCCGAAATGGAGGGAAAAACGGGCGCCGAAGGAGTAACCGGCTCTTCCCCGCCAAAATATGTCCCCACAAAAGGAACGCTCTTTAAAAACGCGAAGGATGGGAAGCCGCCCGCAAACCGAAAGTAGGCAAATGCGCCTCCGCCGGCAATGAGTATGACGAATACCGCAACAAGGGCAAGACGGACTACCCGCGAACTTCCGCCTCCGCTCTTTTCGTATTCTCTACTCAGCGTATCAGCTTCCCGTTGGACTTCTCCTTCTCGGGCGATAGCGGATCCTTTTTTAGGAGCTTCCGCGACTTCTTCCGGGAGAGAAGGTGCTTCTCCTGCCGTTCCCGTTTCCGGGTATTCACGCGGCAGGGAGTATCCGGACTCTCTTGTGGGATAGGCAGTTTCACTTTCTGCTTCGGGAAAGGATCCTCTTTCTTCGGAAGAAGAAAGGGGCAGTTCTTCGGGAGGCATGCCGCTCGTTATGAGGGGTGGGGGCAACTCGTTGCTTTGTTGCTCTTTCTCAAAAACTTCTTTTCCTTCGGAGAACTTCTCCGGAGATTCTCCTTGTTCTCTTCCAAACTCCTCGTTTCTTCGCTCTATCGCTTCAATTTGAGACTCAAGAAGCCGGGCATCCTCGGCCGACTCTCCTCCCTGTAAAGAAGGCTCGGGCGGGAGAGCCTGAGAATCGGCATTGTCTTTAGTGTCCTGAGTATCCTGCTTTTTCAGTTTTCTAAGGAAATTAAACGCCATCAATTATATTATATCACAATGCAAGAAAAAAGTTATCCACACCCGGTGTTACAATCTCGAAATGTAACAATTCCGTGATTCTCCCGCGGAAAAATAGAATGTAATGGTATTACCCGTTTTCTCTGGGTATAGCCATTATCATAAAATGAGCCGCTCCATTCGAGATTGTAACACCGGGCACAGCCCCCTCGATCTTATTTATCTACAGCGCGTATTTGTACCGTCGTGGATATATCTGGTATAATAAAAATGATGACACAAAAAACCAGTCTCATTATTATCGTGGTTATCGCGGTGTTTCTTGGCGTTAGTTCCTATGTGGGCTATCAACTGGGCCGCAAGGCAGGGTACGAACAAGGAGAAACTTCTGGGCTCGAGAGAGGAAAAACGCTTGGCTACGACGAAGGGTACAAAAAGGGAAAAGAGGCGGGACTGAAAGAGGCTACTGTTACCGCGGAAGACGTGGTGGCAAATCCGCTTGAAGGAGCGCCGAGCGCAAATCCTTTCGAAGGATCCACAAACCCTTTCGAAGGCTACAATAATCCGTTTGAATAATAGCGCGATGCGCGGTGTTTCTCTATGATGGTGGCCGGGAAAAAACATCACGTTTTGTTGTCGGGTAGTATTCTTGCCGCGAGCATTTTGGTTGCGGTTTTTATTGTTACGGCTTCCACTCGCGCAGAACCGGAGGGAATCACGTTTCCCGTTCCGGACCTTGGAAACTGCGAAAGCAAAGAAGCGTGTAAAGCATACTGCGATAAAAAAGAAAACTTCGAACGATGCATTAATTTCGCGGAACAACAGAGTCTCATGTCGAAAACGGAGGCAGCGCACGCACGAAAAGCGGCAAAGGCGCTTAACGCGGAAGATAAGGGCCCCGGCGGATGCAGAAACGAAAACGAATGTAGGACATATTGCGAGGATATTAATCATATTGACGAATGTCTCGCCTTTGCGGAAAAACACGGAATTATGCCTCCCGAAGAACTGCAGGAAGCGCGAAAGATCGCACAGGTGCTCCGCCAAGGCGTAAAGCTCCCGGGAGAATGCACTGATAAAGATGCGTGTGAAATGTACTGTGAAGACCCCGCTCACATGGACGAATGTATCGCGTTTGCAGAAACCACAGGGTTTATGACCAAAGAAGAAGCGGATATGGTTCGTAAAACCGGTGGCACGGGACCCGGCGGATGCAGGGGCCGCGCGTGCCAAACGTACTGTGACGACCCGACACGCTTTAAGGAATGTATCGCGTTTGCAGAAAAACATGGGTTAATAAGCCCGGAAGAAGCCCGTATCGCGCGCCTCACGGGCGGCGAAGGACCGGGAGGTTGCCGGAGAGAAGCGTGTAAAACGTACTGTGACGACCTCTCCCATGCGAAAGAATGTGTGGACTTTGCGTTAAAACACGGCCTTATGAAACCTGAAGAGGCAAAAACGGCGCTCAAGATGATGCAAAGAGGAATTACCTCGGGTCCGGGAGGTTGCCGGGGGAAAAGCGAGTGCGAAACTTTTTGTAATGAACCTCGCAACATGGAAGTGTGTATGAATTTCGCGGTTGAAGCCGGATTTATGACGCCGGAAGAAGCGGAACGAATCAAGAAAATGGGAACTGGGCTTCGGGGGGGCGGACCCGGAGGATGCAAATCAAAAACAGAATGTGAGGCCTACTGCGAAGATCCAAGCCACAGAGACGCATGTATGCAATTTGCCGTCGAAGCCGGATTTATGACGCCGGAAGAAGCGGAACGCGCAAAAAAAATAGGGGGGGCATTCTCGCAAGGCGGACCCGGAGGATGCAAATCAAAAACAGAATGTGAAGACTACTGCCGCGACCCCGCACACCAAGAAGAATGCTTCCGGTTTGCAAAAGAACAGGGGTTGGTAGACGAAACTGCTCCCGGTTTTGAGGGAGGACGCCCCAGCGAATATCCCCAAGAAGGAACTCCCCCTCAAGGGTTTGGCGGTGGCCCCGGCGGATGCCAGACGCCGGAAGGATGCAGGGTTTACTGTTCTGATCCCGCTCACCGTACGGAATGCCAAAACTTCTTCCCGTCGTCTGCTCCCCAACAAACCTATCCAACCCTTCCTCCATACCCATCACCCGAAACTTCCTATCCACCCCAAGAAACATATCCCCCTCAAGAAACGTACCCCGCACCGCCGCAAAAAGAATACCTCCGATATCCCACAACGTCTCCTTCAATACCTCCCCCTTATTCCTTCACGGAACCTTACCCCGTTCCCCCGGAATCGATCTCTCCACCCGCATCCAACGAAGGCCTCCTTCCGTATCCCGAAGGAAGCGGGTATCCCCAGCCGGACTATCAATATCCGCAGCCTCCAGAATCGTATTACCCGAGCGGCGGATCCGTTTTTCACGCTCTGGTAGGTATTGCGCGAAGCGTTCTGCAACTCTTCCTGTCTCTTTTTTAAATTTCATTTCTTCAGTTCAACAAAAAACGCCTGCTCATGGCAGGCGTTTTTTGTTGAACGAAGACTACTAGCTAGCACTACTTACTCAACACCGAGTAGTCGCCAAGCGAGATATTACGTTCTTGAATATGCTGCTTTATTTCCGGCGACAGGAGAATGCGAAGCTCTGCTTCCCGTTCACGGTTATACCGATCCGAAAGACCGGGAGTGTTGTATCCCGGATGAACAGATATTTCGTTTATTCCATCCTCCACGTGATCAAGGATGTGCAAAAAATCTTTCACGGTAACGTGGGGACCGTTGAAACTATCAATCCACAGGCGGGGGTGTCTCGTGTAGACGGGCTTGATGCTTGACTTGGTTCCCCATCGGAAAGGAAGCTCGTGTGTACGCGCAAATCCCACAAATGTTTCAAAAATTTCGGCGATAAAATGGAGGCCAAGGTGATAATCAAGATGATTGGGGGGCTCCTCCGCCATTCGGGAGAATAAATCAAACTGGTGCTCGAATTCGTCTTGAATATTCGATAGTTCTTCTTTGTTAAGAAGAGTATGGATGACATGTTCCTCTTCCCGTTCGTGTAGAATTTTGCGTATTTTCCCCTCTGGCCCAAATAAATACTGATTTCGAGAAAGGGCCTCGCAAAACAAGTTTACGTGAAGCCCGAGGGGAAGTCCTGCCGTTCTCGCGCGCGTAATAGCATCTTTCGTAGCGAATTCATTAATAATAAGACTCGCGTTCGTCACCACGCCGGCTTTGAAACACTCCAAAATCCCCTCGTTAATCTCCCTGCTTAGCCCAAAGTCATCCGCGTTGATAATAACGTATTTCATGGAGATGAATATTTTTTGCCTCGTGTCTTGTTAATCATCATAGAGCGTGTAGAGTCGCCTTCAAGGATTTGTGCTTGTACTCTATTTATACGCTGGTTTTACGTTGTGCTATAATAAAACCTATGAGACATAAATATCATACCATACTCCTTGCCGCAAAACCCTTCAAAGAAGTGTTGTTCGGCGTATTAATTGTTTTGGTGGTGGGTGGCGTGTGGGTACTCTCACCCCAAGCAGAGGGGGCAAAACCCGTCACTGCCCCTTCCCAAAAATGTTCTTCCGCCTATCCCCAAGACTTGTTCCGCGTGTGTTTTTTTAACGGCACCGATCCCTCGACCGGTAAATTTCTTGGGACGGAGGATGAACCCGCAATGCCCCTGCCTACCCCCGAAACCTATCAAGCGATCAACCGGGTTTGGGGGTCGGGAAAAGTATTCGGAAATAAATTCGATCGGGTCTCCGGCATCTGGCGGGGAAGCATTAATTTCCCCCAAGGACGATGGATGCTTGCGGTAGAATCAAACGACGGCTTCCGCTTGTACGTCAACGAAACCCTTGTCCTCGAAGAGTGGCCCGGCGTGCAATATAACGCCATCGGCATGGAACTCTCTGGCTACACGAACATTCGCGTCGAGTGGTACGAGAATACCGGCTCCGCCACCCTGAAATTTGCCTGGGACAAGCTACCGACGCCTCCGGGACCGAGCCTCACGTCACAGATCACCGGAGACTTCTTTATCTACAAAAACGCCTCAACCTGCATCATCGGCGAACCATGTTTTAAAACGGTGCTCAACTTCGGCACTGATTCGATCTACGCCTCCGGATGGAACGGCACGTACTGGTTTATCGGTGGAACCAACGGGAAGGCACGACGCTGTGACGAACCTTTCCGCACGTGCGTCGATGTCTCTCCAACGCTCTCTTTCGGCACCGATCCTATCTATACCGCTGTCTGGACCGGCGCTACGTGGTTTGTGGGAGGAGCCAATGGTAAAGTTCGAAGCTGTACCAGTGATTTTTCTTCCTGCACTGACGTTAGCCCCATTCTTTCATTCGGCACTGCTGATGTCCGTACCGCTACTTCAACGGGGACAGATTGGTTTGTGGGGGGTGGCGACGGGACTGCCCGAAAGTGTACAAATGATGTTAGAACCTGCAATGATGTAAACTCCGTCTTCTCTTTAGGTACCAACACCATCATCACAAAAAAATGCAATCGCACCAACCTTGTTGCCTCAGCATATAGAGCAC
>CAYJUS010000043.1:0-7660 GCA_964373435.1 uncultured Candidatus Saccharibacteria bacterium | reverse complement strand
TCATTTATACCTCAGCGCCGCGAGAGGGTTGAAGTTTGCCGCGCGGCGGGCCGGCCATATGCCCGCGATAAGTCCGACGAAGGAGGAAAGAAACAGTATGAAGAAAAGAAACCAAAGAGGATACGCGAAAAGATCAACTGCTTTGCCGCCCAAAGCCGTCGCGAGCAATCGGAATCCGACGTTGACGATTTGGCTCCCTAAAAACCCGATCACAATGCCGGCAACTCCTCCCATGAACCCGATAATCAATGATTCGCTTACAAAGAGAAGCCAGATGTCGCGCCTTGAAGCTCCTATGGCTCTCATGATGCCGATGTCATTGGTGCGTTCCAAAAGAGAGATGGTCATTGTGTTGATAAGGCCTATGGAAGCAACAATTAAGGAAATTATTCCGAATATGGAAAGGATTATCTGCACGATCCTGAATATGGCGTTTGCCTGATCAATGGTCTCGGAAAGCGCGGACACCATGTATCCCCGTGAAAGAATTTCTTCCCGCACTTGTTCAAGCTGTTTCTCATCTTTCACTTTCACCTTAAGCTCGTCGTACGAAGGGAAGGTAACATCCGGGATGCTGGAGCGGGGAAGAAACACAAGAGGAATGATATTCTCGTCCGTCACTCCCACAATGGTATAGGGCGCCTCATGGGGCACGATATCAATTTCCGATACAAGGGTCTCGGAGTCCCGCGCCGCTGCTTTTGGCACAAAGAATACGAAAGTCGCCTGAACTCCCAATGCCTCTTTGGGAGAAAGATCAAAAGAGGAGGCAAGGGCTTCGGAAATCACAATGCCTTGGCTCTCTTCTTCTTTGAATATCCTCCCCTCTTTGGGACTGATTCCAGCAAGGCGCAGATACAAAGGATCCACGATATTTACGATAACGTCGGTGTTTAATTCTTTGATGCTCATTTGGCTTGCCACGCTCGCGAGAGGGCTGATCTTGTCAATCTGCTCCATTGTTTGGAAAACACTTATTGCCTTATTGTCGAGTTTGATAATCGAAGATGAGCTTGTCACATCAAGGGAAAGGAGCGCTTCGTCGGTGGTGATTTTTTCAAGCAGAACCCTTTGGAGTCCGAACCCCAGGGACACTAAAAAGAGAATCGCTCCGATGCCGACTCCTACTCCCAGAATCGTAAGAAAGGTTCTCATGGGGCGGTTCTTGAACGATTGCAGGGAAAGGAATAAAAGATCGAATGTCCTGATGTTGGAGAAGGCGGACTTCTTTAAATCCGAAAGGGCATTTGAAAGATTCTTTATCTTGGGAAGCAGAGAAGAAAGAACGCCCAAGGAGAAAGGAAAGCGAGAAGGGAAAGGAACGCGGAGAGGGAATCGCGCGGAAACGCGGAGAGGGAATCGCAAGCCCCGCAAAGAAAAGAACGCGGCTCTTACAAAAGAAAAAAGGGAACGTATGGCCTTGTATCCTTGATCTTGGCGGCGCGACACCCATATTTTTATGAGAGACGCTTTGCACGGCGCGAACATCGCCGCGATCTTGTACGCGCTCAAGAGTGTTCCTCGAAATTTGTTGCCCGAAAAATGAATGTCCATAATCCCTAAAAGCTATACCCTAAACCCTAACCCCTAATATGTCACTCCGCCTGCCCGATAATGATTTCGACTTCCCGCGTAAAGTTCTTTGCCGTGCGGCTGTTAAGTCCGGCCCCTCCTTGTTTTACGGGGCGATCCAGATACTCCTCAAACATCCTGCCGTTCATTGCGCCCAGGATTCTTGCTTTGAGCGCCCGCTCGATCCTCTGAACCTGTTCGGGAGAAAGCGTTCCTTCGTATGAATCAAGGAGATGGCGCCGGATTTTATCCGCTTTAATATCGACTTCCGGCTTTTCCGGATACTGGGTTTCACGCTCAAGTTCTTCTTGCAAACTCTTTGCTTCGGAAACAACCGCTTCGATTTTCCTTCCAAAGTCCGACGCGGTTTGGCGATACATGCCGATTCCTCCTTCAGAGTATGGGCGATCGAATGCCGCGACAAGGTTCTCCGGAGAAATCTTCCCTTCGATGAAATCTCCGAGTATCTTCTCAAGGCGTTCCTGCGCGTCTATGGAAAAATTGCTTGCCATGTAATGCGCGAGGGCTCGCGCCTTGAGTTCCTTTTTCGAAAGATAGGGATAGAGCCGCGCCAATGTTTCAAGCTGCGAAGGGACTCTCTCCGTTGCTCTCGTCTCCACAATCTGCGGTCTTTCGTAATTGACGACTTCCTGCGTAACCGTGCCGTCCTTCACATGGTAAATGCGGTGGGCGTATTTGAGGAATCTCGGGTCGTGAGTGACAAGGATGATCATTTTCTTTTCGAGCTGATTGAGATCATAAAGAATCCTCATCACGTTATCGGCAGAAGCGCTGTCAAGGTTTCCCACGGGCTCGTCCGCGAGAATAATGGAGGGATTGTTGATGAGCGCGCGGGCAATGGCGACTCTTTGCTGCTGACCTCCGGAAAGGGCGCGGGGCGAACGATCGCGAAGGTGCTCCACCCCAAAACGCTGAAGAAGCAGGCGCGCTTGTTCCTTCCGTTTCTTTTTTTCGTCTGTTCCGGCAAAGATCCTTGGCAAAAGGACGTTATCTTCAATAGAGAGAGAGGAAATGAGATAGTAGGCCTGAAAAATCATTCCCACGGAAAAACGGTGGTACTCCTCAAGCTCTTTTTGGGCAAAAGCGGAAATCTTCCGTCCCAAAACCTCAACCTCGCCATCCGTGGGAACCTAAAGGCGGGCAATCGTGTAAAGGATGGTGGTCTTTCCGCAGCCGGAGTGTCCGAAAAATATGACGTACTCTCCTTCGTGAATCTCAAAACTAACCTTGTCCAGCGCTTTTGTTTCATTGGATTTCCCAAGGTCGTAGATAACGGACACGTCTTTGAATTTGATAAGGGGGCCCATACTTTTAGCTGATAGCTTTTAGGTTATCGCAAACGTTTGGTGAATTCGAATGTTTCCTCAAAGTTCTTGATGATGACCTGCAGCACGGTTTCTGTTTTTCTTGGAGTTAATATGGTGAAGTCCTTGGAGCGGGATTTGTTTTGGGAAGAATCCTCGGATTCCACGTAAAAGCGATAGACCGTCGCGGGCTTGAAGCTCGTGATGACGGCAAGATGACTTGCGACAAGGGTCGAATCCTTTGCCGTAAAGGAAAGTGTTCCTCCTTCGGAAATTCCTTCCTTAAAGAATATCTGGGAAGTGGAGGGCTCGTTGGTCTGCCAGGAAAGAAGGGTCTGGATCCTGTCTCCGCGAGGAGAGATCGCGGACTCTGTTTGGACTCGGGAAATCTCGGGAGGAACATTGTCTATGGAAGTAGAGAAGGTAACGGGAAAGGATTCTACGGATGCTCCGAATTCGTCAGTTGATTTGACGACCGCCCTATACGTGGACTTTGGATCAAGGTCTTTAAGCAGAATGCGATGGTCGCGTATGAGGAACTGCTCTCCGTATACTTTGGTTTCTCCTGTTTGAAGGTTCGTGTATTCAACGGTTGAATCGGAAGAGACATTGGTTGACCATGTAATTTCCGCTTCTTTTTCTCTGATGGCGGGAATTAAGAGGCGCTGAATGGTAAGCTCTTCCGCTCCGGTCTGGAATGTTCGGTCTATACTTCTTGCTTCGGGGCCTACCTGCGCCCTGGATCGTACCTGTACGTGATAGAGAGTTCCGGGGGCAAGATTGAGAAGTTCCACCTTATGGGTTGTGACAAATTCATTGGCGCTTCCAACCTGTATGATGTAGGGCTCCGGAAGAGAGGGATCGTAAAGCTCCGCGGGGGCGAAAGCGACAATGGAGTTTGAGGGTTTGTCCGTGACCCATTGTATGGTCGCGGCAAGTCCCTTGACCTCAATGTTGGGGAACTCTCCCGCGATCAAAGGAGGGGCAACCACCTTTTCCGCGGCTTGAGAGATTGCTCGGGATACTGCCGGCAGATTTTCAGGAGGCGTTTCTTCAAACACTTTTTGAAGGATAGCGGAGCTGATGCCCACGAATGCTCTGCCGATGGCGGCGGGAGCAGTCTGAATAACTTCTCCGAGTGATTTTTCCACTGCCTGCGAATTCTTTTTTGCTACCTCGGCAATAAACTTGGATTGGTCGGATTCTGGAACCTGATCAACGATTTGAGCGATGGCACGCGTGCGGGCGTCATTGTCAGAAATCTCTCTAATAGTTTTGGCAATTGCCGCCGACCTCCTCGATTCAGGAAGTTCCGCAATAATTTTACCTGCAACTTCTTCTTTTTTCTCCTCTCTCAAATCACTCACAAGAAACGTAATCACTTTTGTTCTTGAATCTATGTCCGGCAGCACCGCCAAGGTATTCAGCGTCTGTCCCGCGATGTTCGCTTCAAAGTTTGTCATTTGTTCAAGACGTGTTTTCTTTCTCTGATCCTCTGCTTGTTGTTTCGCAATCGCTTCTTGGGTTTGCGATTGTATCTCCTCCAATTTCTTTTCTTCGGGTTTCACCGTGAGCTTCTCGGTAATTTTCTCCGCCTTTTGTAATTGCTCCGTAAGTATTGAAAGCGTGATAAATGTCTGATTCACGGACTCTCCTTTATTGCCTGCCGCGTCTTGGGAAACGATCTTAAAGTTATACGAAGTGGCGGGAACAAGATTTCGCAACGCAACGGAGTGAGAATTTACCAATCTATCAACCGTTCCCTCAAGGAACCCGTAGGATGTCGTAATGCCGTATACAACAAGAGATGAGGCGTCTTCAGATGTTTGCCACTTGACGGCCGCGGATATGGAAGTAATGTTCTCTATCTTGATGTTTATGATAACGGGGGAATCGCCATCTCTCGTAAATCCTCCTCCGCCGCCAACGGTCACGGTCTTGGTTTCCGGAGAGGCGGTGGTAAAGTTCTGGGTGGACGATTGGGAGGAATTGTTGGATCGGTCTTTGGAGATGACTTTGTAGAAGTATTGGGTCTGGGATGTTAAGCCCGTAATCGTAACAGAATGCTGCTTGGTGAAGTTCGCGTCTTCGGTCGTCGAGGTGCCCAAAGCGTTTGTCAGGCCCCATTCGACCTTGCTTGTCGAATCTTCGTCCGTGTCCCAGGTTATGGTAACTCCGGTGTGGCCGGTTAAGGCGGCGATAACATTGCTGATCAAGGGAGCAACCTTGTCTTCAGCTACTTGGACAGCGATGGATTTGGGAGTGGTGAAAGTTTGGTTTTCCGATACTGCTTCGTTTTTGTCTGAGTCCTGGGAACGTACTCTGAAATTGTACGTTACCCCTGATACAAGATCATTGGGAAGCTGGACAATACGGCTTGTTGAAGTGGCGTAGGTTCCCGCGGTTCTTCCGTATGAGGTGTCAAGGCCGAATTCCACAAAAGAATTTGATGATTTGTTCGTGTCCCAACTGATGGAGGCGGAAGTGCTTGTAACGGCAACGATCTGGATGTTGGAGATGACGGGGGCGGCGGAAGTTGAGGTGGCGGTGGAAAAAGTGTAGCCGTTGCCGGAATTGTCATCTGTGCGTATGTTGTTTGAAGGATCTTTGGATTTGACGCGCAAGTAATATTGAGTGGCGGGCTCAAGTCCGACAAGGGTGACGGAATGAGAAGTTACCATGGTTGGGACTCCCTGCTCTTTTAAGTAGGACTTGTCTTTGGAAAAGCCGATGATAGAATCCGAAACTTCATTCGTTACCCAGGTTACGGTAACCGCGTTTTGGGTGGGAGTTCCTATGACAACAGAAGAGATGGTAGGGGGAGTTGTGTCATTGGGGTTTGCGGATGTGGTGAAAGTGAAGTTGTCTGAGACCTTCTCATTCCCCGAGGAATCTGCGGAACGGACGCGATAGTTGTATATCGTTGCCGGCTTCAAGTCCAAAGGAAGCGCGACGGAATGGGAAGCCGCGAGGGTGTAATTTCCCGCGGTTCTTCCGTACGAGGTTGTTTCTCCGAATTCCACGAACGAGGTTGAAAGTTCGTTTGTCGTCCATGTGATCGTCGCGGTGTTGTAGGCGATGGAGGTTGAAGTGGCGCTTGAGATTACTGGAGCGGTTGTGTCCGCGGGATCAACAAGGGTGTTAAAGGATTGCTGGCTTGATACTCCTTCGTTGTTTGCCGCGTCTCGCGATCGGACTTTGTAGTAGTAGGTTGTCGAAGCGTTCAGTATAGAAGGAAGAGTGATGGAATGGGAAGTGACGGAATCGTTTTGTCCAAAGACGGTTCCCGAGGTAAATCCGGTGCTTGTGGAGTATTCAATAAAAGAAGAGGATGTTTCGTTCGTTGTCCATGTGATGGTCGCGGATTTTACGGTACTGGTAGAAGAGATGCCGGAGATGGCGGGAGCGGCGGAGTCGGCTCCTTGCATGGCGAAAGCTGAAGCGCTTGAAGTTGAACAATTGGAAGAGCCATCGCAGGACTTGGCCCTGAAGTTGTAGGTTGTGCCCGAGCTTAATCCCACAAGGCGCACGGAATTTGCAGTAACAAACGTGACTGACCCTTGAGTGGAGCCGAATGATCCGTCGGTGGAGTATTCCACCGTGGAATTGGAAATTTCATCGGTTGTCCATGTAACGGTAATGCCGGAGTTTGTAACCGAGGAGGTCGCGACGTTTGAGATGGTTGGAGGAACGTTGTCCGCGGGATTGCCTCCTGCGGTAATGGAGCGGACGGCGGAAAAGCTTGAGGCGTTCGCGATGTCGTCTTCGGCTCTGACGCGGTAGTGATATGCCTGTCCGTTGGTAAGCCCTTGATCCGTGTAGGTGTTGGTGTTGGCATTCGTGATGTTTGTTAAAAGAGTGAAGGGCCCCGATGAGGAGGAGGTGGCTCGTTCAATCCGGTATCTCACAAAGTCGGAGTTGGAATTGACGACCCATGAGAGGAAGGTCTGCGCGATGCCCGCCGAAACATTGGTGACATCCTGCACTTGGAAGGACGAAGGAACCGCGGGGGGAGCGGTGTCTAATGTGATGGTGTCCGAGCCCGCGGAAGATACATTTCCGAACGAGTCCTGGAATCTTGCGTACACGGTTTTGGAACCGTCTCCCGAGGGAAGCGTGTATGATTTTGTGGAGGCGTAGTTTTCCAAAGATGTATAGGTTGAGTTATCATTAGAAAACTGCATTTGCAAAGAAGAGTCGTCTGACGAAGAAAGGTTTAAGGTAACGGTGGTGGTTGCGACTTTGTCTAAGTTCAAAGAAGTGGTCGCGTTCTGGTTGACATTGATTCCGGTTCCTCCTCCTGTTGGCGCGCCTAATGTTGGAGCTTTGGTATCGAGCGTGAAGTTTGCGGTTGAGGTTGCCACAGTGTTATTCGCGGCTTCGTTATCATTGGCTGTTACCCGTATTCTTGCTGTGGTGGAAAAGGTGGCCGATCCTAACTGTCCTTTGGAGTCCCAGGTTGCGCTGTGGGTGGTGAAGGTTGAGGTGGCGACTGCTTTGTTCGTAAAGTCTGCCGCTTGGAGCGTTGAAGTTGTGATTGACGAAAAACTTGACCCTCCGTTCAAAGAGTATTCAAAAGAAGGAGTAACAAGGTTGGGGGTTGCGGTTCCCGTATTGGTGTCAGGGTCTCGTACTCTGTAGGAAATATTAATGGTGGTGGTTGCGGCCGCGATTGACGCGGACGACCCCCCGTCTCCAAATGACGCGTCAAACTCGGGAGGAGCGTTGACCACGTAGGTTAAGGTGAAGTCGGAAAGTACTGG
>CAYJUS010000042.1:0-7800 GCA_964373435.1 uncultured Candidatus Saccharibacteria bacterium | reverse complement strand
TTCGTAAGATAATTTGTAATAATTCGTGTTGTAATTGATGATATTAAAGGTCGAGATTAGCGTATATTCACGGCCGTGAATATAGCAAGTTCTTTACGTTAATTACTTACTTAACAACCGATTAACCGAAAATTTGGTTAACCCTTAAAATCCGTTAATCAATATCTGTTAATCAAAATTATACGTTCATGTACACAAGAATTGAAGTAAAGAAAGGATTCACGCTTCTTGAGCTCTTAATCGTAATCGCGATTATCGCGATACTTTCTGCAATCCTCATTTTTGTCTTGAACCCGGCAGAAACCCTCCGAAAGGGACGCGATTCGCAACGCATCTCTGATTTTGCTACCGTAAACACTGCGATAGCGCTTCTCCTCACAGAAAAAGGAGGGCTTGTCACTCCCGCTGACCTTTGTGGAAATAGCCCCGTGGGAGTCGCGTCAACGACAACGAGTACGGTATTCTTGTCAATCCCAAATACCACCAATGCGGTGGAAGGATGCGGCACCGGCGCGGCCGATTTTGAGGTGCAAGACAACGCAGCCGGATACAAAACAACGGGTATTCTCTATGGACAGGTTACTGCAGCAAACCTAAACAAAAATGACGGGACGGGTTGGCTTCCTGTTAACCTTACGCAAATCTCGGGAGGCGCTCCCATAAACGTCATGCCGGTAGATCCGACGAATAGTATAGCCAAACGAACAACTAATGCTGACTGCCCAGAGCCCCACTCAGATGCCACCGCTGCGATTGATGGCGACCTCTACTATACGTATGTGTGTAAAGGCGACCTCTCTTGGGAGATCAACGGGGTGCTTGAGAGCACTCAATTCGTGGTTACCGATAACCGAGACGGCACCGATGGAGGAAATTCTGCTACGGTATACGAAGTGGGAACAAATCTCAACCTGATGAAATTCCATAACAACTCCGCCTTCTAGGATTCTCGAGAACGCACGTACGATAGAGAAAAAACAGCCCCTCGACAAGCTCGGGGCTGTTTTTCTGTGGTTTTTATTTATTTTCTTCAATATCAGGAGGTTGAACCTCTACGCGGAGGTTCAACCTCCCTCCTCAAATTGAATTTTCGTAGTTCAATAACTTTATGGTATAATACAATTGTATGGACTTGGAGTTTATAAACAAATTCTTCCGCTACAGTCCGCTTGCGGTACACCTGATGGTGGTTTTGTTTTTTCTCTGGCAAATTCACCCGCGCACCAAAAAGCCACTAATCCCGCCGCTAAATAAATGGCCTTTGGTGCGGGGTTTCGCCCCGCGCTTGAACGGAGCCGCAAAACCGCAACACAGGTTCTTACGCGTTCTGCGCGCGGGGCTACACCTTATCGGCCCCACCGAAAAGGATGAACTTCCCCAAAAACTACTTGTAGGCGGCGTACTTTTCCTTTTGGCGTTTAATATTGCGTATGCCGCTTCTAAAACCGGCGTTCAATACTGGGCGTGGAAAACGGGCGGGCTCCTCTCCCAGGCGTTTCTCCCGCCCATCACTCCCATCTCCTATTTTCTCAACTATACCGGATTTCGCTTCTGGCTTCCGTTTTTGGTAAACCTTTTGTTCGCGGCGATCTTCTTTTCGCTCATTTACTTCTCTTACAAAAAACAGCAACGGCTTTTTTACAAGGGAGAAGAATACGTCGCCGCAATTTCTTTTCTTGCTGTCGGCTGGCCCGGGATTATCGTATATGTCCCCGCCGTGCTTTTTTTTATGGTATCATTCTCACTTTTTAATATGTTTTTCAAAAAAGTGGCGACTACGAGTTTCCTCTATTTCTGGCTTCCTCTCGCGCTTTTTGCGCTTCTTTTCGGACATCAGATTGTTCGGATGATGGGACTGGGGGCATTGTTTATTGTTGGATTTTAACCGCGATGCCAATATACGAATGCATGCGAATGATACGAATACAAAGATAATATTTAAAGAAGTCTCGTATCTTATTACGGGTATTTGTTTTGATGTTCATAATAAGCTAGGGAGATATGCGCGAGAGAAACAATACTGTGATGCGATGGAGAAGAAATTACAAGAATTAAAGATCCCTTACCAACGCGAGTTTGCAGTAGGAAAAACAGGAAATCGTGTGGATTTTCTCGTTGACAACAAGATTATTGTGGAAGTAAAAACTAAGCGCTTAATACTCCGTGACGATTACTATCAACTACAACGCTATCTGCAAGCATCAAATACAAAACTGGGTCTTCTGATAAATTTTAGAAATCGTTATCTTAAGCCAGTCAGGGTTATCCGTATCGACACGGATCGAAAAAGGTCATTTGTATAATTCGTATCCATTCGTATATTTGCATCGATATATGCATATTCCCGAACCTATTTTCAAAAAACTCCTTGTGGATTCGAAGATCATCGCCGAAGAGCGGTTTGCGTCTGCAAAGGAAGAAGCGGCGCGGACAGATCGCACCATTGCGAATGTTCTTATCGGACGGGGCGATGTTCCCGAAAATTTTCTTGTGGAGCTTGCAAGCCAACACTTTCAAATTCCAATTGTAGACCTTAAAAATATCACCGTCCCCTCACACGTCTTAAACCTTGTCAACGAAGAAACTGCGAAAGAAAAAAGCATCATGGTCTTTGAGATAGACGAAGGAAAATCCGTGGCGAAAGTTGCGATGGAAGACCCCGGAGATCTTGAAGCTATCGAATTTTTGAAAGGGAAGCTGGGAATGAACATCGAACCTTATATTACGTCCCGCTCCAGCCTGAATTTTGGACTCCAGCATTATGAACTTCAGTTGTCCGGCGAATTTTCGAAAGCGATTGAAGCAAGTGTTGCGCGCGCAAGAAACGAGGGGGAGCTCGATCTCAATAAAATGGCGAAAGAGGTACAGGTGGTAAATCTCGTATCGCGCTTGCTTGATAACGCCATCGCGCTTAACGCATCGGACATCCACTTTGAGCCGCGCACGAACGATCTTCTGATCCGGTATCGCGTAGAGGGGGTGCTTCGCGAAATTCTCAAAATTCCCAAGATTGTGCACCCCCTGATTGTTGCACGCGTGAAAATCATCGCCAACCTCCAGATCGACGAACATAGAAAGCCGCAAGACGGACGCATACGCTACGAAGGACAGGATCAAACCATCGACATTCGTGTTGCTATCATGCCCACGATGCACGGAGAAAAAGTGGAGATGCGGCTCTTGAAAGAGGCAACGCGCCCTATTTCACTACACGAGCTCGGCTTCCTTCCGGAAAACCTCAAGATTATCGAGGAGGAAATCAAAAAAACGCAGGGAATGGTTCTTACAACGGGTCCCACAGGATCGGGTAAAACGACGACTCTCTATGCGATTCTCCACATCCTCAACCAGCCGACAATAAACATCGTTACGGTGGAAGATCCGATCGAATACGACATTCAGGGAATCAACCAGACGCAAATTAACCCTAAGGCGGGGGTGACGTTCGCAAGGGGGCTCCGCGCGATCGTACGTCAAGACCCTGATATCGTCATGGTGGGAGAGATCCGGGACGAAGAAACGGTGAACATCGCGATTAACTCCGCGCTCACGGGGCACTTGGTCCTTTCGACCCTTCACACCAACGACGCCCCCACCACCATCCCCCGCTTGATTGACATGGGGGCAGAGCCCTTTCTTATCGCATCCACCTTAAATGTTGCGATGGGACAAAGGCTTCTCCGCCGAATTTGTCAAACGTGCATCGAAAGCTATGAGGTAACGCCCGAACTTACCGCGCTCATCAAGGGGCAGCTTCCGCCCCGTTCATCCATCGCTGTACCAAAACGGCTCTTTCGAGGAAAAGGATGCAATGTGTGCAACCACAGCGGCTACCGGGGGCTCATTGCGATCTACGAGGTGTTGCGCTCGACCGAGGCGATCAAGGCATTGATAGTTGAGCGCGCGCCCGCAACGAAAATAAAAGATAAGGCAATTGAAGAAGGAATGAAAACCATGTTCGAAGATGGCCTTATCAAGGCGGAGGAAGGAATCACCACCATAGACGAGGTGTTAAGAGTCATCCGTGGATAAATAACACTAATGGCTACAAATTTCTTATACAAATCAATACAAATATTCGCCGAGCTTCGCTCGATTCGTAATAATTCGTAAGATTATTTGTAATAATTCGTGTTTATAATATGGCAAAGTACCGCTACCAAGCCACCAATCAAATCGGAGAAATAATCGAGGGAGACATCACCGCCCCAAACAAGGATTATGTATTCAACTGGCTTACCAAAAAACAATTAACGCCCGTAAATATCAAGGAAGCGAAGGAGGGAGGCGGGAAAAGTGAAAAATTGAAACTCCCCTCGCGTGGAAGAATTTCGCCGCTCGACCGCATTGTCCTCGTACGACAGCTTGCTTCGGTTCTGCACGCGGGTATTTCGATAGTGGAGGGGATGGAAATTCTCATTAAAGACAGTGAAAAGCCTTATATTAAAAAGGTTCTTCTCGATATCAAGGAAATTATGGAGCGGGGGGAGCCGCTTGCCGCGGGATTTGCCTCGTTCCCCAAAGACTTTTCTCCGGTATTTGTGGGGTTGATTCAAGCGGGAGAGAGCTCGGGAAATCTTGATGAAACGCTAAAGGAAATCGTGGTCCAGCAGCAGCGCGAATACGAGCTAAAACGCACGATCCGATCCGCAATGATCTATCCTGCAATTCTTCTTTTCGTGAGCGTCGTCATTGTCACCATTCTCGTAACCTTTATTCTCCCCCGCATCACGATCGCATTTGAACAGTCGAACGTGGAACTCCCCCTTATCACAAAAATCGTCATTGGGATATCACGGGTATTCTCGGGGAACCCCGTTTTTACCGTCGCAGGACTCTTCGGGTTTTTTGGCATGGGCGCGTTTCTTGCTATCTGGAGCCCCGTGGTGATAAAAAAGATGCTGGAAAGACTATTTATGCGTCTTCCCTTGGTATCGAGGCTCTTAAAGCAGTTGGCGCTTGCGCGCTTTGCCGGAATTCTCTCGGGGTTGCTCCACGCGGGGCTTCCCGCGATCGAAGCGCTTAAGATTACCGCAGAATCTGTCGGAAACGAAGTATATAAAACGCGGGTAACCGCATCGATTGACTCCATAAAACGAGGCACCTCGATTGCGGATTCCCTCCGGGATGAGGGGAAGCTGTTCCCCCATATTTTGATTTCTATGATTAGCGTGGGTGAGAAAAGCGGGACCCTTGACGAAACATTAGGCTCTTTGGGAGAGTTCTATGAAGACGAGGTGGACCGGCTCGTAAAAAACATGTTGGCATTGCTTGAACCCATTATGCTTCTTATAATGGGGCTTGTAATCGGGCTTGTGGCAATGTCTATTCTTCTTCCGATTTATAAAATGGTTTCGGGAATACAGTAAAAATCTTCGGGGGACACGAATGACCACCAATATCAACGCGAATGGCCACCAACATACTGATTTTCGTTTCGTGGTATTTCGTGTTTATATTCGTGGTATTTAGTGTACTATGATATTTCTTAATCAAAAGGAAAAAATCGCTGGCCTTTCCGTCAATGAAGAGAAGGTGGGTTTATTGTTGCTGAAAACCGAAAAGAAAGATTGTACGATTGAATACGAAAAAGAGCGGCTTCTCGAAGAAGGGGTAATCCGGGACGGCGTCGTCCGGCAAAAAGAGCTGCTCTTCCGCGCGCTCAAGGAGATTATCCCCCGCCGCTTCCTTCGGTACTCGCACGAACCGCGAAAAGTAATTTTGAATATCCCCGAAGAGCTTGTTCGTTATGAAACCCTTCTTCTGCCCATTGCGTTGAGCTCGAAAAACCTTAAAAACAGTGTTGTTTCGCACCTCGAAAAACACTTCCCCATTCCCCTGGGAGAGGTTACGTACGACTGGGAGGAACACCCGTATTCGGAAAAACAAAAATTGATCCTCGTCGCCCTCGTTGAACGGGCAAGGGTGGATCCGTATATCGAGGCGGCGCAACGCACGGGGCTCTATCCGGTGGCATGCGAAGGTGAATTTTTGAGCATCCGACGGTTTCTCGGCCAGAAGAAAAAAGAAGGACGGCTTTTATTTTTGGTAAGATCTACCCGTATCACCTCTCTTATCATCGAGGGGGACGTGCCTTTGTTTAGTCGTTCGATATCGTGGAAGGGGAAAAGCGAAGATCTGGAGAAAGAAATACTGCGGGTTGTGGAATATTATATCGCGGAACACCCGAAGGGACCTGCGATCAAGGAATTTATGATGCTCGCGGGAGAGAAAGAACGCGCCCTTACAGAGTCTCTTGCTCCCCGATTAACGCAGTTGTTTAAGGTTTCGATAACACGCGTGGAGGCGCCCCGCGCAAAAAACCAGTATCTTCCCCTTTTGGGCTCTGCGACGCGAGGACAGCTGCCGCGCGGAAAAGACAAATTTATAAGTCTTATGGTGCCCGGAACGGAAGAACTGTTCCACGAAGCGCGGATTCTGCTTTTTTCGAGAATCGTAAACGATTTCCTTATCATTATCTCCATAATCCTTGTGATTATTTTCTCGATTACCTCGTTCTATATCCTTCCAAATTTCTCTCAACAAAAAGAGGCGCAGATTGCAATTAAACGGGCGCAACCCGCAACCAAGGAAATCGCGGAACTCGAGGAAAAAATTACGGCATTCAACCAGCTTGTGGAACCACTTGCGGCGGCCGAGGTAAATATGCCGGAGTGGACCCTTCCCCTCACCGATATTCTCATCCGGGTTCGACCGGGAATTCGTATTCATAGTATTACCATGCAGGCGGATTCATCTATGATTGAGGTGACGGGAATCGCGGACAACATCGGATCTCTCATTGATTTTAAATCCGCGCTCTCCTTTTCCGGAATTTACGAGGGAAACTTTACTATTCCCTTTTCCTCCTTCGAAAAAGGCTTTGATATACCCTTTTCCTATAGTTTAGTATTCAAGGATCCATCGATACTCTTCCCGTTACGGGCGAAGGAAAAATCGTCTCCCGCCGCCCTCTCCCCGCCCCCTACGACCCCTGCGATAAAATAACCGCGCCCATGAACCCATTTGTACGAAAACAGCTTATTGTTTTTACCGCTCGCGCGGCAATCGTGATCCTTTTAAGCGCGCTTGCGAACGGATTTCTTGTGAACCGCATACGAAGCCAGCAAAACGAAATTGAAGCAAAAAAAATAGTCATTGCGGGACTCTCGATTCAGGAAGATAAACTTGCGGAACTAAAAAAAGAGCATGAAGACGTAGTCGCAGCACGCTTTATCCTCGAAGACTCGCTTCTCCCCCGACTTGACCCGCGCCCGATCAGAACCAAGATTCTGGGGCTTGTGGAAGAAACGGGAAACAAAGGAACGTTTACTCTGTTGAGTGACGCGGCATCCCCCACGGAATACCCGGGAATCTATACGGTTTCGTTTTCTCTGGAGCTCGAGGGTTCCAAAAAGTCTCTTGACGCGTTTTTCGATGGACTGAGGGTATTTGACCACTTCCTGGTGGTACATACCGTCAGCATAAGAGGAAACCCCGATGTGGGGGATCACATAAAAACGAGCTTTAATGCGCTCATTTACCTTTCAGATAAATGAAACGGCCCCGTATAAAAATCATACATAAACTGAAAGAGTTTCTCCTGAACCAACGACTGTATCCGTATCTCGCGCTCGGTATCGTCGCGTCTACGTTTCTTGCAACGTCAGGCTTCGTTTTTTTCACTATCCTCGCTTCTCTCGACCAAACATTTGAGGAAAAACGGATTCAGCCGGTACTGCCCGTCCGCATAAACATCGACGCGATCGATGCCGTAGCGCTCCGGTTAGGGATAGAAAT
>CAYJUS010000041.1:0-8170 GCA_964373435.1 uncultured Candidatus Saccharibacteria bacterium | reverse complement strand
GTTCCGCGAAAAGAACAAGGGTCCCGGCAGATGCAAGCGACACATTCAGCACGCTGCTTAACGCGTACACGTGGAAGAAGGGGAGTACGCATGCCGCGATTTCTGCGCCTTCCTTAAAGTTCGGAAGCCAGCTTTTGATCTGCGAGACGCTCGCGATAAGGTTTGGGTGGGAGAGTATTACTCCTTTTGGTCTTCCCGTGGTGCCGCCGGTGTACTGGAGAAGGGCGGGTTTCCCCCGGGGAATAAAATTGGGGGTACGTACCCGTTGCGGCATTTCTCGCAGGAGGCCTTCAAGCCAACATACGTTTTGAGGGAGGCGGAATACCGCGTGTCCCTCCTGAAAATCTCTTGCGATACGAAATGCAAGCTTTTTTATGAAGGGGAGGAATTCTTTCGGGTTGGTAACGAGAATCTGTTTGATATCACTCTCTTTTGCCGCCTGCTCTACCGCCCGGAGAAACTTCGAAAGGGTTATGATGACTTTCGCGTTGCTGTCCTTCAAAATGTGAGAGAGGTCGCCCCCCGCGTATGTCGGGTTTATGGGAACCGCAACCGCTCCAATCTTGAGGATCGCAAGATACGAGATCACAAACTGGGGAATATTGGGGAGGTGAAGGGCGATTCTTTCCCCTTCGTAGATGCCGAAAGACCTGAGAAGAAACGCACATTTTTCAACGAGAATGGCAAGTTCAGAGTACGCGATTTTTTTTCCATAATAGATAAGCGCGGGGCGATCAGGAAATCGACTTGCCGAACGTTCGAAAAGGTCAACCACCGTAATATTTTTTGGCACCGCGATCTTTGCGGGAACATTGGAATCGTAGTTTCGAATCCATGGTTTCTCCATCCGGAAACCCCCTTTTGTGTTGTAAACGAACTATCCTGTTTTTTAGCACATTCCGGGATTTTCCACAACAAAAACCCTAGGGGGGTCAGACCCCACTAGGGTTTTTCGGTGACTTCACATTATAGCTTCGTGGAATCGTCGTCTTCCGGAGATTTTGTCGAGTCTTCCTGTTTTTTATCTTCGTCCCCGAGGCCGAGAGCAGATTCTACGAGTTCACGTGGAAGCGATGCGGTTCCCTTGAGCGCATCCTTTACGGCTGAACCCGCGCTACCCCCGATTTCATCCGCCGCATTTACCGCGCCAAGAAGGGCGTTTTTGGTAACTTCTTCAACGCTCAAACCGAGAGATCCCGCGGCTTCAACCGCTCCCTGCACTGCCGAGAGCGCAGCGGCTGCGGCGTCTCCGCCCACTTCTGCGGTACCCAAAACCGCGCCTCGTACCGCGTTTTTTGCGGCAAGCGCCGTATCTCCTCCTACCTCTGACACCCCTTGGATTGCGGCAATCACTACATTTTTTGCGGCATCGGTCGCGGCAGTTCCCACTTCAGACGTTCCCCGGAGCGCTCCCCGCACGACGTCCACGACGGTTTCCATGGTGGTTGTGGTAACCTCTCCCGCGTCTTTCAATGTGCCCACCACAAGGTTTTTCACCGAGGTGCGAAGCGTGGTAAGGACATCCTCGGTCCCCCTAATTGCGGCGACCACGGCATTTTTTGCTTCGTTGATGACTTTGTCTATCATGTCGTTTCTGTATTATTACAATAGGATCGCGACCTTTGCATCAATTATACCATAGTTCTTGAAAAAGAAAAAGCGATTGCCGCAGGCAATCGCTTGATACTATCTCAACCCCGAGAGACTATTTTGCCCTCAACGACTGGCTCGTCTTGAACCCCCGAGGGCAAAGCGAGGAGTCTCGCGGCTTCTTCGGCGGGAAGGAGCGCTTCAATCAGTCTTTCCTGGATCGTGCCCGGCGTCGTAAGAAGCGTGATAAGGTCGCTTCGCACCCGGGCAGAATCTTCTTCGACCGCAGACTTTTTGTCGCCTATGTTCGTTTTCGTTTTTGCGTTCATCGCATTGGCCCAAAGAATCACCCCGACATTAAAGAGGAGGAGTCCGGACCATGTGAAATAAAGCATACTTCCTAAGTTTATATGGATCTCGCTCTCTTGGGCGATTCCCTTTCCCGCTAGAACATTGAGAATGTGGAGCCTATGCGGCAGAAACATACTCCCAAACACCTTCATTACGCGGTGCTGCGTCTTTTTTTGCTCCTCAAATATTTTTTCCGCCTGTTTTATTTTTTCACGTCTTCCTTGTATGGTCTCCCAGTCTCGTAGGAGCTCGCCGCGCTTTTGCTCGAACACATCAATCTTCATTCCGTTCTCCCCTTGTTCGTGGCTCATGACCCGAATCCCCACAAGTCTTTCTAGCGATCCTCGCATTTTAAACCTCCTGTATGTTCATTTTACCACACCTATTCTAATTTGTCAAACCAAAATTCAACCAAAATTCAGTGTACGGTTACCCCGCACCATAACAACGTAACGAGGTCCGACCTCGTTACGTTGTTTTTCTAGCGGTAGAGCCAAAAAAAGAGATGATCGCGGATCCATCGCCATGTGGGAAACTCAAGGTAATGCATGATGTATTCTTGAACAAGCTTGGGAAAGCTGACAATTATTAATATTCCAAGAAGGCGTAAGGGGGTGAGCCGGAACGAGGGAAGATATCGCGAAAGCGCGCTTACCCCGAGGTAGAAGTTTTCAAATATGTTGGGCGTAAAGAGAAAGGTTCCGCGCCACTGTGTGATCTCGAAGACGACCACCCCGAAAAAACGCAAAAGAAAAAGCCCGAGTATCACGCGGCGGTCAAACACATTCTCCCATTTAAGACCCTCCAAAAGTAGAATAAAGACGTAGTAGAGGTCGAGAACCTTATCGAGAAGATGATATCGTTCCCAGCCGATCATCCCTATTCCGAATTTTTCAAAGATCATGATATCCGCGCCGTCCGCAAGCATCGCGGCAACGGCCCCCCAAAGCGGCCATCGAAATATGGAGAAGGGGATTATGAGTCGCGCGAGAATAACAATGATCGGTATGAGTACTTCCATTATCAAAACAGATGTGACGGGGTGTGACCCCGTCACATCGGGGGTTTACCCCGTCACCCGCAAAACGCGCCCCCCGGGACTCGAACCCGGAACCTTATGGTCCGAAGCCATACGCTCTATCCAATTGAGCTAAGGGCGCCTATCTATAGAAACCTTACCCCAGAATACTTGCTCGGTCAATTATTCCGTTGCATGATAGATACGTTATGCCATCAAATCATCCTCCCCGTTACACCATAGTCATACACTATTCCGAGATCGGACTTAAGGGCGGGAACCGTCCGTTTTTTGAGCGCGTGTTGAAAGAGAACATTGAACGTAAGTTGCCACCTACCTGCTCGGTCTCTTTGGCCCAAAAACGCCTTTTTGTGGAGTGCGCGGAAGAGACCGATTATTCCAAGGCGCGGGACGCGCTCGAAAAAGTGTTTGGGATTGCATGGTTCGCGGGTGCGTTTCGG
Source organism: uncultured Candidatus Saccharibacteria bacterium (assembly GCA_964373435.1). Taxonomy (GTDB): domain Bacteria; phylum Patescibacteriota; class Minisyncoccia; order JAHCSD01; family JAHCSD01; genus CAYJUS01. The sequence goes on along the minus strand of CAYJUS010000041.1, from coordinate 4,750 downwards.
GTTGAGCCGACCATGGAAGCCGTATCCCGCCTTATTGAAGAAAAAGGAAGCATTCTTTTGGGAAAGGCGAAAACCTTTCGTATTACCGCATCGCGCGCGGACAAATCGTTTCCCTTTACCTCAAACGAAATCGCAGAGAAAGTGGGGAAGCAGGTAGAAGATCTTTTTCGCCGCAGGGTAGAGCTTCGGGAGCCGGGCGTCGCTATTTACATAGAAGTACTTCCTCGCGCAGTCTATATCTTTACCGAAAAAGAAAAAGGGCTTCGGGGACTGCCCGCGGGAAGCTCAGGAAAGGTGCTTTCGCTTTTTTCGGGGGGGATTGATTCTCCGGTTGCGTCTTGGCTCATGATGCGGCGGGGATGTACCGTCGACTACATTCATTTTCATGCGCTTCGCTCTCGAGAAGAAATCAAGGGGTCGAAGATAGAAAAACTTATCACCACTCTTGCTTCGTTCGGGGGGAACCAGGCGGTTTATTTGGTTCCGTTTTCCGAGTTTCACGCGCGGATTCTCGACGCGGACCCGCGATACGAACTTTTGCTTTTCCGGCGCTTTATCGTAAAACTTTCGGTCGAGCTCGCAAAAAAGGAGGGACACGAGGCGCTGGTGATGGGGGATAGCGTCGGACAGGTTGCATCTCAAACCCTGCCCTATCTTCGTCTTACGGATCGCGACATAGCGCTTCCTATTTTGCGTCCGCTCGTGGGGCACACAAAAGAGGAAATTACGGACCTTGCGAGGAAGATCGGGACATACGAGGTATCGATTGAGGGGTACAAAGATTGCTGTTCGATTGTTTCGGCGCATCCGACACTCAACCCGAAAATGAACATCCTCGAACGCCTTGAGGAAAAAATTGATCTTGATGGCATTGTCGAAAAGACCCTCGGCGAGATCGCTCGAGAGAGCGATTTCTCCCGGAAGGACGCATCCCCCCGGAAAATATAAAAGCGACTTAAGACGTCGCTTTTTGGTCGTTCCAATATTCACAAATTCTCGTAAGTTCTTGGAAGAGGTATCGATTTGTCCTTCTGGCAAGTGGAAGGTAGTGCCGCACGGTTTCTGCAACAACCCTGCTTCGTTTTTCGTTTGTGCATCCCTCGAAATCCCTCACGTTGTCGAGCCGGTCTGCGAGTTTGATGATTCGCGCTTCGCGCTCTGCCCTTCTTATTTTTCTTATGTATTCTGTTTTCTTCTCCTTCGTGAGAATCTCCACCAATTTTCGCACGCGTCCGCCAAAAATTTCTTCGATATCCCACCATTCAAGAATAAACGAGTCCTCCTTTATATCGTGAAGGAGGGCCGCGACGAGCATATCGGGGTCATAGATGCCGAGCTCATCTATAAGGACGAGCGCAACGCGTTTCGGATGCTCAAAATAGCGCTCGCCCCCGTCCCGCTTCTGGAGCATATGACCGTATTTTGAGAGGCGGTAGGCAAGCATAACGAGGCGGACGGTTTCTTCAGGCATGTGATGTTTCAGCTTTTCTTCAAAAACTTGTCGTCCCGGCGGAGAGGAAGAAACCATAAGGGGCTCCTTTCGCGACTGTTTTGTTTGTAATGTGCATATGATTATCCTTTACGTTAGCATCGGACAACCGAAATTGTCAAATGCTCTGCGGCGCGGTAGAATGAAGCTCAATGGACTTATACTCACGACTTAACCTCTTGGTTTAGTAGAGCTGAAATCCCGCCGAAGCAGAAGACATTGCGCATTCATTGGTAGACGTATATCCGTGGTCTTCTGCGGAGGCGGACGAACAACATGAATATTCCAAAAGAAGTCACTCTTATGTTGGAAAAACTCGGAAAAGCGGGTTTCGAGGCATATGTCGTAGGAGGATGCGTGAGAGACACCCTCCGCGGCGTTCCGCCGCAGGATTGGGACGTGGCTACCAATGCAACACCGGAGGAAATCCAAAAGATATTTCCGAAGAGTTTTTATGCGAATGCATTCGGCACGGTAACGGTGCAGGTGTCCCGTTCCAAGGGAGCGAGGTCCGTCCCGGAGAGCGGGGCGACAAAAGAACCAGATGGGCAAAAGGAGGTTGAGGTCACCACGTACCGGACAGAGGAGAAATATACCGACAAGCGACATCCGGATAAAGTACAATTTGCAGAGACCCTGGAGGAGGATTTAACACGCCGGGATTTCACGGTTAACGCACTTGCCCTCGGCGAAATCGAAGGGATGGCAAAGATTGTTGATCTATTCGGTGGCCAAGATGATCTCAAAAACAAAATTATTCGTGCGGTGGGGAATCCCGAGGAGCGATTTAACGAAGATGCCCTTCGCATGATGCGGGGGGTTCGGTTCGCGGCGGCGTTGGGCTTCGAGATCGAACCCAAGACAAAGAAGGCAATCACGGCTCATGCGGGACTCCTTTCCTTCATCTCGAAAGAGCGGATCCGGGATGAATTTGTGAAAATTCTTGAGGCGCGCGATGCGATGAAGGGGGTGGAACTCCTCGAGAGCACCGGACTTTTAAATCACATTGCGCCGGAACTCGAAGAGGGGATAGGGGTTACACAGAACAAACATCATGTGTATACGGTGTGGGAACACAACCTTCATTCGCTTGATTGGGCGGCAAAAGCGGGGTATAACCTTGACGTGCGGCTTGCGTCTCTTTTTCATGATATGGGAAAGCCCCCCACCAAGGACGGAGAGGGGCCGGATTCGCCCTTCTATAACCATCAGATGGTAGGCGCACAGATGGCCGTAAGATTGATGGAGCGGTTGCGTTTTCCGAGAAAACAGACCGAGAAAGTCGCGATGCTCGTTCGCAATCACATGTTTGTGTATAATGTGGGAGAAGTGACCGAGCGATCCGTGCGCCGGCTTGTCACCAAAGTGGGCCCCGAGAACATGGGCGACTTGGTCAATCTCCGCGTTGCTGACCGAAAGGGGTCGGGAGTGCCGAAAGCTCAACCCTACCGGCTTCGCCATTTCCAGTACATGGTGGGCAAAGTTTCGCGCGATCCCATCACCCCAAAGATGCTTAAAATGAAGGGGGACGACATTATGAAGATATTGGGGATACCGCCGGGTCCGCGGGTAGGCGAGATCCTCTCGGTATTACTGGACGAAGTGTTGGACGACCCGAAGCGAAACACAAAAAAGCATTTAGGGAAACGAGTTCGAGAGCTGGGGGAACTCTCCGGCCAAAAAATTTCCAAACTCGCGTATGAGGCGCGGAGAACAATCGAAGAAGTGGGAGAATCAATCGAAGAAACACACAAGAAAAAACACTGGGTGAAATAATTACGGAGAGTAGTATAGTGGTAGTACATGGCCTTCGGGAGGCCGTAGTCCGGGTTCGATTCCCGGCTCTCCGAAAGGTAATTTTTAGTACGGGGCGGGAGTCTGTAGTCTGGGTTCGATTCCCAGCGCTCCGAATAAAATTTTTAGAACGCGCGATGCCGCACATTTTTGTAATTTGTGATATAATATCCCTGTATGGCAAAACACATAGACATTAAAGAAGAACATCCCACGGAATGGGTGAACCAGCTTCTCGAAAAGGCGATTACGGCTCGCGCAAGCGACGTGCATTTGGAGCCCGATCGCGATGCGTTTGCGGTCCGTTTTCGGATAGACGGGATGCTCTATCCCTCGGAGAGCGTTGAAAAACACCTTCAGGAAGAAATCCTTTCGCGCATTAAGGTGATCTCGCAAATGGACATCACCGAACGCCGTTATCCCCAAGACGGCCATATCGAGTTCACCCACGCGGAAAAAAACTACAACGTTCGCGTCTCCACCTTCCCCACAATTTACGGAGAAGCGGCGGTGCTGCGCATCCTTAACCGAGAGGACATTCTTCTTAAAACCGAGGGCTTGGGGTTTGAAAAAGAGCAGTTAGCAATCATACAAAAGCTCATGGGTCGGCCGTATGGCATGGTCCTCATTACGGGGCCCTCCGGTTCGGGGAAAACCACGCTCCTGTATTCCGTTCTCCATGAGCTGAACAAAGCATCGAATAACATCGTTACCCTTGAAGATCCGGTTGAGTTTCACATGGACGGCATCCGCCAGACGCAAATTAGCGAAACACTCGGCCTTACGTTTTCGCGCGCCATGCGATCTGTCCTTCGCCAGGACCCGGACATCGTGATGGTGGGGGAGATTCGTGACGCGGATACCGCGCAAATGGCGATTCAAGCCGCACTTACAGGCCGGTTGCTTTTTTCAACCTTCCATACGCTCGATGTCGCGGGGGTAGTGATTCGTTTGATTGAGATGGGAATCCCGCGTTCCGTCGTTGCGCATACGCTTGCGGGCGTCGTTTCCTCTAGGCTCGTAAGAAAAATTTGCTCTTCGTGTGTTGTCCCCCATACCCCTTCTCCTCGAGAACTAAAAGATCTCGGGCTGGAGGAGCGCGGGTCCGCGTACGCGTTTAAAAAGGGAGAGGGGTGCGCCAACTGCCGCGAGAGCGGGTATCGTGGAAGAACGGGGATTTTTGAAGTCGTATATTTTGATGACGAGGTAGTGTCCCACATAGTGGGGGATATCCCCGTGGGGACGCTTCGCGACCTTTTTCAGAGAAAAGAAATCTTCACCTTGCGCGCTGCCGCGCTTAGTAAAGTTGTATCAGGCATAACGAGCGTGGAAGAAGCAATACGCGTGATGGGGGCTCCCCTTTCGTAGAACCATTCGGTGAGGTTCAACCTCTTCGTGGAGGTTGAACCTCTAAATATCATCTTGGTCCTTTCGGGGCCGTTTTTTTGTGACGTACCGATGTGATAT
>CAYJUS010000040.1:0-8293 GCA_964373435.1 uncultured Candidatus Saccharibacteria bacterium | reverse complement strand
ACATAATGCATTATGTGCTCGGTTCGACCTCCTCGGACGACTACCGTTTGAATACAATCAGCTTATATCCTATAAAGTTCCATGTCATTGATATGGGGGTTGCGATAATTTTTGCGGTCGTCGCCCAAAGGTTTTTTGTTACGCCAAACTGCGGTCCCACGAGCGTCGTTAACACATAGATAATACCGCTATTAATCATAATACCAATCACACTGATAAGAAAAAACTGGAGAAACTCGCTTCCTGCCCCTGTCCTTTCCCGTTTCCCGAATGTCCAGAACTTGTTCCAAAGATAGCTGTGAATAACCGCGATCGCAAAACCCACCATATTGATTCCGGCAATCCGGAACCCAATGGTAATGCCGGTAAGAAGTTTGAGAAGACTGAACACGCCAATATCAATAATCGTATTCGCAACGCCGACCGAAACAAACTTCCCTATCTGGTACATAATCCCGATTTTTCGGGAAAGGAGCGAGGAAATAAAAAGCCCGAGAAGGGCAAAAAGGGGAACGAAGACCGGAAACACCACGAACACGCTCGCCCCCAATAATGCTTCGAGGGAATGTATGACCCCCGTATCCACGACAATCGGCAAAGAGAAAAGGGCGACTGTCTCGCCAAGGACTATTATCGCAAGAATGTCTGACTTTTTAAGAAAAGCCATGACCTCATAATACCACGAAAAACCGCTTTCGTGGTATAATAGTCCTTGTATGAATGATTTCCTGAAAAAAAGATGGCCGGTATTCGCACTCGCGGGGATTCTTATTCTTGCGGGTTTTTTTAGGATTTGGCAATTGAGTTCCTTGCCGCCGGGGCTTTATTCGGACGAAGCGGCATATGCGTTTGATGCGGTGAAGACGCTCGAAAGCGGGGATTTCCGCGTCTTCTATCCGGATAACAACGGCCGGGAGGGGCTTTACATATGGATTCTCGCGCTCGTGTTTAAATTTTTTGGGATCGGCATTGTCGAGTTTCGTCTCGTGGGGGCGCTCGCCGGGATTGCAACCGTGGCCGCAACTTATTTTTTGGCACGGGAATTGTGGGACGAAAGACGCAAGGCAGAGGTCATCGCGCTTGCGTCAAGTTTTTTCCTTGCCGCGTCCTTTTGGCACATCAACTTTTCGAGGATCGGGTTTCGCGCGATCCTCATGCCGCTTTTTCTCGTCCTTTCTTTTTATCTTCTCGTTCGCGCTTTTAAGAACAAACGCGCGCATGTCTTTATCGTGACGGGGTTTGTTTTCGGCTTGGGATTTTACACCTACACGGCGTTTCGAATGGCACTCTTTGTTTTTATCGGGGTATTCTTTTTCGAGTTCATACGGTATCTCCTTAACAATAGGGTCGTGCCGTGGGGATGGGCTAACCTAAAAAGTATTTGTTTCAGGGACGCGTGGTGGAAACTTGGACTTTTTACCATTACCTTCCTTTTTGTTCTCCTCCCCTTGCTTTTTTACTTTATCGCGCACCCGGAAGATTTTTCCTCGCGGGCAAGCGGCGTCTTTGTATTCAGTAAAGAAAACCCTCTCAAGGAATTTGCCATAAGCATGATAAAAACCCTCGGCATGTTCCACGTCAAGGGAGATATGAACTGGCGTCACAATTTCGCGGGTCAGCCACAGCTCTTCTTCCCGGTTGGAATTTTGTTTTTGGCGGGATTTTTTATTTCTTTAAAAGAGCTTTTCTCTGCAATTCTTTCTTACGTAAAGAACAAAAAAGAAATTCCGTTTTCTGTTACGGGCTCCGTACTGCTTGTTATGTGGTTTTTTTTCATGCTCCTTCCCGCAACACTCACATGGGAAGGGATCCCCCACGCCTTAAGAAGTATTGGCGTGATCCCCGCCGTGTATATCATTGCGGGGATCGGATTTTGGGGGGTTCTCGTGTGGCTCAATGATTTTTCAAAAAGAAAGGTGGTAGGCCATGCCACTCTCGTTGTCTTTGTCGGCGCGGTACTTCTTACAATAGGATTTATTCCGTTTGACACCTATCGCAGCTGGGGCGAAAAACCCGAAGTACGGGAGGCATTTTCGAAAAAACTTTTTGACATCGGGGAGTATCTTACGGGTGACTACCCCGGGACACCCGATAATAGCGGCTATACAATGTATGTGGTGGACGAAGAGGGTCCGTGGGAAGCGGGAAATTCAATTGCGATCCGCCCGATCCGTTTCCTTGCATACAAAAAAGTAAACGTTTCCTATATATTTGAGCGTGATATACCGCGGCTTGCTGTTCCCGAAGACCAGCAAATCGTTGTGATGCCCACGTATCACGATAGCGACATTTATCGCTATCTTCTTTCAGAATACGGAGAGCGGCTTAAACTTACCGTGTACAACAAATTTATCGTGATACGAATCAATTCTCTCTGAAACAGGTGTGTGGTATAATGGAACAATAGGATGAGATTTGAAGACACATTTACATACGCCGCCGCGGCCGTTCTTGTCGCGTCTATGACCCTCATCGCGTTTTTTTCGATGCAGGGAGATTCTCTCACGTTTGACGAAATGTCCCATATCCCCAGCGGCTATTCGTACCTTGCGAAAAGAGACTACCGATTAAACCCCGAGCATCCTCCGCTCGTGAAAGATATTGCGGCGCTCCCCCTCCTTTTTCTCGATCTCAATTTTCCGGAAACAAGCGAAAATTGGAACACATGGACGCCGGACCAGCAATGGCGCTTCGGACCGGAATTCCTGTATCGCGCGGGAAACAACCCGGATACTATTATATTCCTTGCGCGGCTTCCCATGCTGGGGTTTCTTCTTCTCCTTGGCGTACTGATTTTCAAATGGGCGAAGAAACTCGGGGGGAACAAGGCCGCGCTCATTGCGCTTACGCTTTTTTCATTCTCGCCCACATTTATCGCGCACGGACGTCTTGTTACCACTGACGTTGCGGCAACTTTTGGGTTCTTCCTTGCATGGTATTGGTTGTTTCTTTACCTTGAAAACCCGTCAAAAAAAAATCTGATTGTTGCGGGAGTTGTTTTGGGGCTAGGGCTCCTCTTAAAGTTTACGGTAATTCTTATCCTCCCCTTTTTCCTTTTTATGTGGGTCCTCCGTCTGCTTTGGAAAGAGTACCGCAAAAAAGAAGGGGGGTTGCCCGGAAGAATAGTCGGCGCGGCTATGGGCGACACGCCGCGGATATTTCTTATTATCTGCGTCGCGTATGTCGTCGTGGGAATTATGTATGGGTTTCATGTCTCAGGTTACCCCCCGTCGCTCCAACGCCTCCATACCGAAAAAACCCTTGAGATGTATAACACAAACCCTCAAAGTAATCCGGTATATCGCACGCTCGTCTGGATGTCAGATAAACCGGTGCTTCGCGCGTATGAAGAATACGCCCTCGGAATCGTTATGAATTACAAGCGCTCGACGTTTGGCAACACCACGTTCTTTATGGGAGAAATATCCGCTGCGGGATGGAGACACTATTTCCCGGTGGTCTGGGCGATAAAAGAACCGATTCCCCTGCATCTTTTAAGCATAGGGGCGCTTGGGGTATGGTTTTCTTATTTCACTCTGCGGTTCAGGAAAAAATCTTCTCTTGTATCGACGTCCCTTCCGGCATCCTCGTTTGCGGTTCTTTCTTTTTTCTTCTTTATAGCGATGTATTGGGCGTTAAGCATCCGCAACAATCTTAACATCGGCATCCGCCATATTCTCCCCACGTTTCCGTTTGTGTATCTTCTCATTGCGCTTGCTCTTGGCGCCTGGCTCGATCAACATCTTCCGCAGAAAAAAGCTTCGCTCAAGGAAACTCTTCGAGGCCCCCTTATAACCCTCCTTAAATATACGCTTCTTTCTTTCCTTCTTTTTTGGTACGTTGCGGGCACCATCAAGAGCTATCCTTATTTTATTTCGTATTTCAATGAATTTGCAGGAGGGGGGGAGAATGGACACCGATACGTGGTTGACTCAAATCTTGACTGGGGGCAAGATTTTAAACGGCTTCGCGCATACGTAGAAGAAAACCGCATCAATCCCCTCTTCCTCGATTATTTTGGGGGCGCGGATGCTACTTACTACCTTGGCGACACCTTTATCCCGTGGTGGTCAGACCTTGGCCCCCCGAAAGGCTACTTTGCAGTTTCGCTTACGAAGCTTAAGGGAGCGCATGCGAATCCCGTAAAGGGTTTTACCTTAAGGCCCGAGGAACAGTATAAATGGATTTACGGGAAAGAACCTGTCGCAAAGATTGGACGCTCGATATGGGTATACTATTTCGAGTAACCCGTAACCCGTAACCAGTAACGCGTACCGGATCGAGTTCGGTTCAGAGAAATTACGCGTTACTGGTTACGCGTTACGCGTTACGCATTTGACTACTGAAGAAAAAATTCAAAATATACACGCGCTTCGCTGGATTATCAACGCACGGTGGTTTACGATTACCCTTTTTTTACTGTTTGTGGAGGTGATACTTCGCTATGCGTTTGATTCCGCGATAGTTGTTCCGATATATATTAAAATTGCGATACCGGTCTTTTTCTACACCTCCGCGCTCTACTTTCTATGGATTATACGAGATGAGATCAAAACCAGTGAACGAACGGTACAAATTCTTAACTTTCTCATCCTCCCCTCTGATGTTATTGTCTTTACGTTCCTCCTTTATTTTGTGGGGGGGCTCGGGAGCTACTTCATTACCTTTTACTTTTTTGTCATCATCGCAAGTATCCCGCTCTACCGCCCGCGGGGAATATTTTTGCTGGCGTTTGCCGCCTCAATTGGCGTTGTGGGCGAGTACCTGCTTGAAGCAAACCATCTGATCCCTCCGAGCCCTTTTGGCCAAACGCTTGCGCAGTCTCTTGGCATCTCCGGAGGAACTGCCTCTACCATCCCCGTAAAAACCGCCTTTGCATTTTGGGGAACATTTGTAATTAGCATGACGGTTGCGGCCATCATGGCAAGCTTCATTGCGAGCGGTTTTCGAACCACCACCAAAAACCTTTGGAAAGAACGGAATAAAGTTTCGCTCATCATTTCCAATCTTCCCGATGGCGTTATCATTACGGATGAATTCGGAAAAATTGTATTTATCAACAAAACCATTGAATCCATGTTCGACATTAAGAAAGAGCTAATCATCGGAGAACGCATCACGCGGACTATGGCCGATGAAAGGCCCCGCCTCGCGGCTCTCTACGCCGTCCTCAAGGAACGGGTAGCGCCCGGAGAGAAAGTGGAACTTCAAGAACTCGAACGGATTTTTCAGTTGGCCGATATTCACCTTACTGATGAGGGAAGGAGTTTGGGCGCGGTACGAATCCTTCATGATATTTCCCGGGAAAAAACAATTAGCCGCCTCAAATCAGAGTTTATTTCTATCGCCGCGCACCAGTTGCGGACCCCGCTCTCTGCGATCAAATGGACCCTCCGCATGCTTCTCGACGGAGATATCGGAACTATTAGCGCGGAACAGACAAAATTTCTTGAACGGGGATATGAAACTAACGAACGGATGATTAAACTGGTGTCTGATCTTTTGAATGTTTCCCGGATTGAAGAGGGAAGATTCGGTTATGAGTTCATTTCCTTCTCGATGGAAAAAATAATTGACGATCTTCTCCCCGATTATAAGCTTCGGCTTGAAAAGAAACATCTCGCTCTCATCTATGCTGCCCCTTCGAAGTCCGCAACCCCCATTCCTCTCATCAAAATGGACCCCCGGAGGATGCGCCTTGCTCTTCAAAATCTGCTGGATAACGCAGTTCACTATACCCCTCCCCGCGGAGAGATAACCCTGTCGCTCGCCATCGACAAAAAACGGGACGCGATAGTTGCTCAAGTAAAGGATACGGGTGTCGGCATCCCCAAACACCAGATGAACCGCCTCTTCACCAAATTCTTCCGCGCAGAAAATGTCATGCGTATGCAAACGGAAGGATCCGGCCTCGGCCTCTATATTGTAAGGAATATCGTAAAAAGACACGGGGGCGAAATCGAGGTGGAATCCGAAGAAGGAAGGGGTACCACTTTCACTATTTATCTTCCCCTCAAGGAAGAAAAAATCCCCAAACAGGAAACGGGGTTAGAAGAAGGAATATAGGGGCTTTGTCCCCGCCGCAGGCGGGACTACAAAACTTTCACTTATAATACACCTTGTTCGTAATGCGAAGGTCAATATATTCAGAAATTTTTGATTCGGGATTTGCGAAGATTTCATTCAGGACCGCTGCATGCTTTGCCGGAGAATATTCACGGTTAAGATAGAGCTTCCATCCCTCATCCGCAACTAAAGTGAATTCTCCACGCTCGTGGATAATCTCCCGGATCCCCACGGGGGGAGACGTCTTTTTAAGGGCGTTTTTTATTTCGAGGATAAATTCCAGATCTTCTTTCGAAAGGGGACGCACGTCAAGAAGAGCGTCGGGATACGTCCCATAATCTCTTATCGTGGTGATAAGAGAGCCTTTTGAGAGAGGGGCATCGCCAAAGAGAATCCCCTCTTCGTCAATATAGAAACAGACGTCATGTACTGCGGGACGCGTTGTATCGTTTTGCGTCTCATCCTCCGGCTTTTCCCCAGTTTTTGATTCTTTCCCCGGAGACTCCGAAAACTCAAGTTTTACATTACACCAGATTGCGACGGAAACTCGCTCACGAAATGAAACCTCGAGCATGCGGTAAATATAATGTTTTCGAACTACCACACGAGAGATTTGGGGGAACGAACTACGTATCTCTCTCTCAAGATCCGCTTCGTCCAATAGCACGATATTCTCCCGAATAAAACTATTGCCCGGAGAAGTAAATGAATCGATTTTTTCCCGCACTGCTTTAACAAGAAGTAATTGAGAAGAGGTAATCTCGTTGTCTTCCGGCAAGACGCGCAGCGCTTCTATTCTTAAAACGTCCGAGAAAAAAAGAAGGTATCCCGCTCCTCCTCCCATCACGCCCACGCCCAAAAGGATCCCCAAAAGCCATATTCTAAAAGTCGCACCTTGGGTGCGTTTTCTTTTGGAGGAACGGCGATTCTCAAAAATCCACGGTATTCGTTTCTTCTTCATACATAGATACGAGGGATAAGGGGGTTAATGCGGGTGGTGACTTCATAGGAAATGGTTCCTATTTTTTGCGCCATATCTTCTGCGCTCACCTCTTCTTTTCCCGACCTTCCGAGCAACGCCGCGAGGTCTTCTTCCCGCAGCCGTTTTACGCGGGATACATCCACCATTATCATGTTCATGCAGACTCTTCCCAAAACCCTGCACCTCTTCCCTTGAATCAATATCTCTCCTACCCGAGAAAGTTTCCTCGGATATCCATCCCCGTAACCCACGGGAAGAACAACGATACGGGAATTACTTTTTAGTTTCTCGGTACGATCATACCCAACGAAACTTCCTTTTTTAAGATATTTTATCTGCGCAACCCTTGTTTTCCACGTGAGCGCGGGTTGTAAGGTAATGCCCCGCTTCCTCCCAATGCGCTCTACCGCTCCTGAAGGCCAAAGACCGTAATAACTAATCCCGAGACGCACCATGTCAAGATGCGTTTCGGGGTAAAGCCAGATTGCGGCGGAAGAAGCGGTATGCCGCACGAGATTGTCGTATCCTGCTTCTTCAAGAATCCGGACTGCTTTTTGAAACGTCGCGAACTGTTTTTTATAAAAAGTGCTTCGAATGTTTTCGGTATCGGAAAAATGGGTATAGACGCCTTCAAGCTTCACATGAGGGTGTTTTTTTAGAAGGCGGATGAAATCTGGAAGATCGTCAGATAAAATTCCCTGCCGCGAGGTCCCGGTTTCAATTTTGAAGTGAATTCTTGCCTGCCCCCGCTCCTTTTTTGCGGCCTCTTCGAGCCCCTCTATCGTCCCCTTATTATACGCCCCCTGTACAAGGTTTAACCTCATACATTCGGAAAGACGCGAAGAAACGGTATAACCCAAAATTAAAACGGGGGTCTTAATGCCGGCTTTTCGAAGTTCGGCACCTTCGTCCACCGAATCGACGCCAAGATAGTCTACGTTGTCCTTTACCGCAACCTTCGCCGCTCCCACCAACCCATGCCCGTACGCATTTGACTTCACCACCGCCATCAACTTCACATTCTTTCCTATTGCCTTCCGTGCCTGTCTCAAATTATGCCGAAGCGCACTTTCGTTAACTTCAACCCATGTCCGTAAATTTTTTGTATTAAAGACTTGATTTTTCTTCATAGGCATACGGCTTTCTCCAAGAATCTAACCTCATTTTGAATTAATAGAGGAGGGATGGATACCCCGAACCAGAGCGAAGCTCGGTACGGGGCACAGCAACTACACGAGTGGAGTA
>CAYJUS010000039.1:6806-8339 GCA_964373435.1 uncultured Candidatus Saccharibacteria bacterium | reverse complement strand
GGGACGGTTTTGAGCGGGTCCACAACTTCGTAAAGATACCATGCTCTTCCGTTTAATTTCAGGGTCTCGCCAACGGGCCTGCGAAATTCTTCCCACGACTTGTGCCCTTTTGTTTTATAGTATCGTCTCCAGTGAAGAAGGTGGATTTCATTATCACGCCATAACTTAAAGACATCTTTCCAGGTCAGACGTTTAATTCTTCTAAACTCTTTTGAGTCAACTCGTGGCATAATTACTCCTTCAAAGCGTGATTATCGCCTTGTCTTCAGCGAGTTGGAATTTTGGATTATCATCAACGAGTTGCTTTGTCCGCTCAACCATCTGGGGACGAAGATGGACTACGAGAACTTTTGCGATATTCGCTTTCTCTGTAAGTTCTGCTACTTGCTGAAACGTAAAGTGATTATGTGTAGACTGTTCGTAACTTGCTTCGGTTATCAGTAAATCAGCATCCCGTGTTTGTTCTATAAGAAGGTTAAAGTCGTGGTCGCTTCCGATGTCTCCTGTATAGATAATGGTTTTGCCACCCACCGTTATTTTGGCCCCAACCGACTGAAACCATGGGACGTGCTTTACCTCAAAGGTTTCAAGGTGTATATCGCCCACTTGATACTCCCCCACTCCTTCTTTGAAAACTATAGGGTAACTCTCTTGTGGTTCCACCCAGAAAACCTGCCGCCAGAGCTTAAAACGTTTCTCCAAATCTTTCGGTCCAATGAAAAGAAGCTCTTTATGGTCATGCTTATCTTGATAGATATCCTCTATAAATCGTGCATGAACCATATTAAATGCATCTCCGAAGTGATCGGTGTGGTAGTGAGAGATGAAAACGGCATCTATGGTTTGGGGGTCTATGCCTAAATCAACGAGGCGTCTTAGGTTCCCGTGCCCAAAATCAATCAACATTCGGGTATTACCGAACTCTAGAAGATAGCCAGAAGGATTTCTTTCTCTAGTCGGCATCATGGTCCCCGAGCCAAGAACAGTAAGTTTTGCCTGCGACATATCCATACCTCCATCCTAACATCTTTAAATATTAAATTTAAGGAACTGGTAACTATACTACAAGAGTCTATTAAAATAAAGGTCTTGTGGGAATCGGATTGGGTTTTCGGTTCTAACCTCGCTTCGCCCCACCCTCAAGTTAGAACCAAAAAAGCCCTTGGATTGGGGCCCATTTGGGTGAAAATTCAGATGCAGGGGCGCCAGGATTCGAACCTGGAACAGGAATTTTGGAGATTCCCATGATAGCCATTTCACCACGCCCCCAAAGGTTTGGATTTACTTTTTCTTACCTTCTTTGTGGACCGTATGTTTCCGGCACCACTTGCAGAATTTCTTATATTCTAATTTACGCTCCACTTTCTTTTTATTTTTGTGGGACCAATGGTTTGTTCTTTTGCAGTCCGAGCAAACGAATCGTATCAAGTTATCCTGTGACATGCTGTCTTAATAACACGAGTAGCTACAAATTTATCTCACGAATACGCACAAATACGTTATTCGTAACGATTTGTATATGAAATTCGTAAC
>CAYJUS010000039.1:0-6796 GCA_964373435.1 uncultured Candidatus Saccharibacteria bacterium | reverse complement strand
ACCTCTTAATTCTTTTTAACCCACTTTCCTTTCTGTTCGCTATATTCGTAGAGATCGAGAGGGATACCAAAATATGGATCTTTACCCTCGATCAGATTCCAGTCGTTTTCTCCTGGTTCAAAGTGACCTACCACAGTATAATCCGTATCTTTCCCTTTTAGCAAGAGTTTCCGCATGATGTGGCCGTCCTCATATTCCACATAAAAATTAGTGTCGTCCACGAACCAGAATCGTACCGCAAACCATTTGCCACCAAGAACCGGCTGAACGGGAGAAAAACGAGAAATGTGTTCTGCGATATACTCCATTGTCTTGATTCGCTCTTGGTTTTCTTGACCGGTATCGGAACCAACAAGTCTTTCTTCTTTGCTCTCTCCCCGTTCATTGGAAGATCCCTCTGGAACCAGATAAGAAGACTGTGTCTCCTCGTCGGGTGCATCTGCTTTTTTTATCGAAATGTAAAAAATTACTCCGAGGAGGACTAATGGAATAAGAATTAATAAAATGGTACGTGGACTACGCATGGTTGGAGCCCACGCGCGGATTTGAACCGCGGACCTACGCCTTACCATGGCGTTGCTCTACCAGCTGAGCTACATGGGCTTATTATAGATATTCTATCAGACAATACTATGATATTCAAGATAATAAAAACGGTCTATGAGCCGCTTTTTTCGATAGATTTTACAAGTTTCGTACCGAGCTTTTCATATACCGCAACTCCTAACAACATGTCTTGGCATTTTTTAATGTGTATGGTATCACCCCGGGTTCGAATCCTACACCCAATCCCCACTTAAAACAAGAGAGAGCCAAAGGCTCTCTCTTGTTTTAAGTGGGAGATGTTGAACGACCTCAGAACCTACTTTCAAGGTATCAAAAACTACGAGATGTTTCCAGTTTTCGAAGAAATAAAATAGAGCGTGCCCAACATTTCTTGATTCTGGGCTTTGCAGTATAATTCACCCACGTGCCCTCCATCATGGGTTAAGTGAAATAGAAAAAGCCTCGTCCGTAGAGAACAAGGCTCGATAAGTATTGAGATCATCACCAGCTGATGAAAAACCCAGAAGTCCCGGGATTGATCTCTTCCGCGCTGGGATTCAGACCAGCCAACTTGCACTTCAAAAAAAGATTGAGGGCGACACCTTTAAGCGTTGCAAATTGGGGCAGAGAGCCAGCTTCGCAATCGACGCCTGGCACAAGTTTTCCAATCAAAACTGAGTTTCTGTTCAGGGCGACGGCTTCTTCGATAAGCCTCGGGATTCTTCGCAGATGTTCCGCTATGCGAATTTCAGCTTGGTAATTTTGTTTGCTCAACTTCAGACCCGATGCCTTTCGCTTTCCTCTCGTGACCGCCTGACTAACCGATGCCGTCAGGATTTCGACGTCCCCGTCCATTGTTCTTCTCCTCCTTATGCAAGATTAATGCTACGGATAATGGTAACAAATAACTTCGTCTTTGTCAAGCGCAAACTCGGTTCCAGTTCTCCAAAACAGGTCCCAATATCCTCTACGCCTGCCATTCCGTAGCTTTAGCGAAGAATGGAGCCCCTCCAACCAATAAGAATAACCATGTAGATTGCGGTTGTCTTTGGCAATGGGCAGGGAGGGATTCGAACCCCCGAAGGCATTAAGCCAGCAGATTTACAGTCTGCCCCGTTTGACCGCTTCGGTACCTACCCCGAACCTGAATTATATCAAAATAGCTAAGAATTGGCAAACAAAAAATCCCGGGAGAGGGATCGTCCTCCTTCGCACAAGGCTTTGGAGGATAAAAACCTACAAGCTACAGCTCATCCCACACCCCTTACAAGCCAGCGGTCGGATTCGAACCGACGACCTGCTGTTTACAAAACAGCTGCTCTAACCACTGAGCTACGCTGGCATGTAAAGGGTGTGGGCTCTGCCTATTGCTTGTCCTCCGTAGCTTTACGCGAAGGAGAAAGCTACCCAAGCCAAGAAAAAGTGCTGGACTACGCTTATTCGCTTTCTCTACCCTTTAGGATGTCCTCAATTTCTTCGAGACGCGCTTTTGTTTCTTCGTCATCGGGTTTGAGCCGCAGTACCTGCTCGAGAGAAAGCTTTGCATCGCCATAGCTTCCTTTCGAAAAATAAATGTCTCCGAGTTTCTTGTATGCCTCCGTGTTTGCGGGATCCGCCTTTATCAATTCAATGCACTCTTCCTCCTCTCGGCTTAACCTTGCCCGCGATTTCTTGCTCCGTATTTTCTCAAAATAATGTTTGGCAAAATCTGATGCCTTGTGAATTTCGCGGGATCGAATTCGTACCCTCCCCAAAAGGCGACTGGATGCGCCTGCAATTTTCATGGTAGATGCCACAAATATACCGAGTACTCTTTCTACCACCAAAAGAACGTGCTTTTGGAGGCCGAATACTCGTAACTCGTTCTTATTAAGTTCTCCGGTGGGGGGAAGTTTTTCCTTTTCTTCCGGAAAAGATTCTGAAATCTGGGCAAATTTCTTCACAAAAAGAATTATGAGACCCGCAAGACTGACGATAAGAATAAGAGGTGGAATGAGGTTATACAATCGAGTCTACGGCCTACAAGCCTACGGTCTACAGTACGGCTTCGCTTTCGCCGCGGTAGTCTGTAGCCGACAGTCTATAGGCGGAGGTCATACTTGGTATCTCACAAATCGTTTTACTTGGATATTTTCACCGAGTTTTCCCACGTATTCATTAATAAGATCGGTGATTGTCTTTGTATCGTCTCTGATATAGGGTTGGCTAGAAAGCACATGTTCTCCGCTGTATTTTTTCAATTTTCCCTCAATGATGTTCTCAACGATATGAGGAGGCTTCCCCGAATCTTTAAACTCCTCGCGACAGATGTCTTTTTCCGCTTCAATCACTTCCGCGGGGATGTCTTCCAGGCGCATATATCGGGGGTTCATCGCGGCAATATGCATCGCAAGTTCATGGCCAAGCCTTTTAAACTCTTCATTTTTTGCGACAAAATCCGTCTCGCAGTTAAGCTCCACGAGCACGCCGGTGCGCCCGTCGGTGTGGATGTATGACGCAATTATACCGTTTGTGGTATCTCGCTCCAACTTTTTCCTTGCAGCGATCCCCCCCTTTTTGCGCAAGATTTCTTTGGCCTTTTCAAAGTTGCCCCCCGCCTCTTGAAGCGCATTACGACACTCGATCATCGAGGCCATGGTTTCTTCGCGTAATTTTTTAACATCTTCGATTTGTGCCATGCTTATTTTTTTTGCGCGTTCTTGATCACTATTTTCACTTTATCCAAAATGTAGTTTACCGACTGAATGGCATCGTCATTTGCGGGAATCGGGTAGTCGGCAAACCGGGGATTTGCATCGGTATCGCAAATAGCGACCACCGAAATGTTCCGGGATCGCGCCTCTTTTGCCGCAAGCCCGTCGTGGTAAAGGTTGAGTATAAATACTACGTCGGGCAGTTTTTCCATTTCCTTAATTCCCGCAAATTTTTTATTAAGCTTTGAAAGTTCCACGTCCATATCATGCCGCTCTTTTTTGGTATACTTTTCCCATTCCCCGCTCTTTTTCGTTTTCTCAAGATTCTTAAGGTGGGCAAGGCGCGAGGAGATAGTCTTAAAATTGGTGAGCGTTCCGCCAAGCCACCTCTCTCGAACCCAATACATACCGAGATCCTTTGCAAAATCGCCCACCATATCTTTTCCGGGAACGCGAGTGGCAACGAATAAAATTTTCCCCTTTTTTTTGATGATACCCTCTAAAAACATGAGGGCTTTTTCAAAATATTCTTTCGTTTTCTCCAAATCAACAATGGAAATATTATTGCGGACGGTATAAACAAACGGCTTCATCTGAGAATGAGTACGAGTCTTTCTGTGGCCAAAATGAAGGAAAGCCGAAATCATCTCTTCCGGATCAAGTTTGGGGAGTATCTCACTCGTTTTCCTCGCCGCTTTTACTTTCGTCTTGGGGGTGGTGTCAGCCTCTTTTGGTAAAACGGTGTTTTTCATAACAATATGTTAGATACCATATTCAAAGTAAACCCGCAAGGAGCCTCCTGATTTTTAAGGGGGTTTACCCCAAGCTTACCAAGGAATAGACAGATATCTTGTTCTGTGCTATACTAAGCTATCGGATTTGCTCTTTATAATTTATTGCAACAATAAAGATAGAAAAGGAGAAAAACGTAGCCATGAAAACGCCGCTTGAGGGATGTTCGAAGAACTGCCGCAAATCGGGTGCCGTGAGTCGATTAAGCGAGATTCTCTATTTCATTGTTGGGGTTTCCCCTCACCACATAGACCAACGCCAACCGCTTGACCGCTTTTACCTCTTCCTTTGGGTGTTCAACCTCGCTTATATGGGCGGGCTTGCCTATGCCTACTTTATCTATAATGCCCTGCCCGAATGGATTGTGGGATTTCTCGCATATGCGGTAGTCGCAGCATACGGAGGATCGGTGCTTATCTACACCATAGAAAATATCGGCTTAAAGATACGGATGGGTTTTAATAAGAAACGCGCGGGGCACCTTATTGTCGCTGCGTGGCTCCTCCTTGCGATTGTGCTCACCGGATTCGCCCTGTTTTCAGACGCAGGATACAACACCATGCTCCGTACCATCTGGGAATTAAGCATTGGCACCCTTGCCGCCCTTATCACCGCAAACCGCATCTCGAAGATAATTAAAGAACAAAACGGTAATGGAAACCGCGGCGGCGCAAATGGCGCCCCTCAATAGCCGTCTCAAAACGGCTATTTTTATTTGTTTCTCTAAATCAGAGGTTTAGCAAGAAACAAATAACCCCTTACTAATTTTGCCGTGGTTCTTTGAAGGAGCGTTGTGCTTCTTCTGTACAAAGTCATACTCCTGCGAAGCGCGTACGCGAATAGCGCATCCTTCCTGCCAAGAGGCGGGTGGGCGAAGCGCTTCGCCCCCACCATTCTCGCAAAATTGGTGTGTGGGTTCAGTATAAGATACCTCGCGACCACCAAACGCGTACGGTAATTCATTGAAAAAAATAATGCGGTATGATACCATAGAGAGGTATGAAAAAGGATATCCATCCAACTTATTTTCCCAAAGCCAAGATTATCTGCTCCTGCGGAAATATTTTGCATACGGGATCGGTAAAAGAGCTGATGGAAGTGGAGATTTGCGCAAACTGCCATCCGTTTTACACGGGAACGGAAAAATTAGTGGATGCCGCGGGACGGGTTGAAAAATTCAAAGACCGTTTGACAAAAAAACATGGGCGGGTAAAATCGCGAAAGGAAAAGAAAAACGCAAAACGGGAAAAACGAAAGAACAAATAATGAGTCTCGAGAAAGATCAAATCAAAAAAGAGCTCGACGTGATGAAGGAGAAGCTCGGGTCCACCGAGCTTCTTTCGCAGGGCTCCGAAGAAAAAGAGATGCTTGAGGAACGATTCGCACAACTGAAAAAACTGGTTGAAAAAATTGAAAAAATCGAGGAGATAGACCGCGCCGCAAAAGAAGCAAAAGACATTCTGGAAGAAAGGGATGAAGACTTAAAAAAACTTGCGGAGGAAGACCTGGAAAGACTCAAAAAGGAAAAAGAGGGGCTCGAACGGGAAATCCAGGAACTCTCGCGGCCTCGCGCGCACATGGAACGCGTAATTGTTGAGATTCGGCCCGCGGCAGGGGGAGAAGAAGCGGCACTTTTTGCTTCCGAACTTTTCCGAATGTACGAACACTATGCGAAAAAAATTGGGTGGGACCTTGCCATTCTCGATAGTGACCAACGGGAGCTTGGAGGATATAAAGATGTGATATTTATGCTCAAGGGACGGGGAACATATCAAAAAATGAAACGGGAGGGCGGGGTTCACCGTGTCCAGCGGATCCCGGATACGGAAAAGAGCGGGAGAGTCCATACCTCAACCGTGACCGTTGCGATACTCCCGTATGTTGAGACAAAAGATTTCAAAATCGATCCCAGAGACATACGGATTGATGTCTATCGCGCCTCTGGCCCCGGCGGACAGTATGTGAACCGGCGCGAATCTGCCGTTCGTATCACCCACATTCCTTCAGGCATCATGACAACCTCGCAAGCCGCGCGCACCCAAATCGAAAACCGGGGAAATGCCATGAAAATACTTTTAGCGCGGCTTCTCGAAAAAAAACGGGAAAAAGAAGAGCGGGCGGTGGGCGCAACCCGAAAAAGCCAAATTGGACGGGGCGACCGCAGCGAAAAAATCCGCACGTATAACTTCCCCCAAGACCGGATCACGGACCACCGGATCAAAAAAAGCTGGCACAACATTCAAAATATTCTCAATGGAAACCTCGACCCGATATTTGAAGCGCTCCAAAAAGTCGATAACCAGTGATTGGTGGCCAGTGATTAGCGAAAATATTATACCACACTTTTCCACGAATGTATGACAGTCATAGAATTAAGGTGCTGGGGGCGCCAGAAACCGAAGGTTTGGGGAGCGAACGGATGTGAGCGACGGGTTCTAGGAGCACTAGCGACGGAATCCCTCCCTGCCCACAATGGAAATTACAGAGAGCACAAGACCCTCTATAATTTTTGTGAGAGAAGATGAAAACTACAGAAAAAGTATCAAATGAAAAATCCTAGGTTAAATCCTAGGATTTTTTAGACTTTTCGTCCCAGCGGGTTATTTCAAAATCGTCCCAGCGGGTTATTTCAAAGAGATATCCATCGAACTCTCTGACTTGTAGATAGTAGTAATCCGCTATAATATCACTTTTATCCGTGTGAAATGCCTTGAATTCTAAACGATCTGCGGGGGGTCGTACCACTGCCCCGCAGAGAACGAAGG
>CAYJUS010000038.1:377-8580 GCA_964373435.1 uncultured Candidatus Saccharibacteria bacterium | reverse complement strand
TATTTGTTTTGGTCTTTTCATGGCGGGAATTTTCAAGATCCCGTTTTTGATGAGGGAGTGGAGACCGCCGATTTCCTTTGGGGAAAAGGCCGGATTTTTGCGGAGTTTTGCAGTGGGGGCCGCATTTGCCCTCGCATGGACCCCGTGCGTGGGGCCTGTGCTCGGCGCGATCCTCACCTTTGCGTATAGCTCGGCAACCGCGGCTAAGGGCGCGTTTCTCCTTTCAGTGTTTTCTCTTGGGCTTGCGATTCCTTTTGTCCTAAGCGCAGTATTTCTTAATGCGGTTCTTGGCTTTTTCAAGAAACTTCAGAAGTACACGCGTGTCGTTGAGGTGCTCTCGGGCGCGTTCCTCATCTTTCTTGGCGTTCTTGTCATCACTAATTACCTTGAGACGTTAAACAGCATGCTTCCTTTCTCAAACTTTACATGGAATTAAAGCTCTCGTCAGTAAGAAGACTTGACGGGAGTTTTTATTTATGCTACATTATAATGTCTTCTTAAGAAGACATAGATTCCGAAGGAGGTGAAAGGTTGTTCAAGAATTTGCATCGGATTAATGTGACGTCAAACCCAGAAGAGATTAACGTGCGCGACTCCTGCACCATAAAAGATATAGCGGAGTGGCTCGGCGCGAAATACGAGGAAGGGGAAACAAGCTTTAGAGCGGTCATCAACGAAGCAAATCCTGCAAAACGAATCCGAATTACCATAGCGAAAGCAATACCAGACACGATTTATTTTCATGTTGCGCGAGAAGGTATGCTCGATCTCCCCGTCCTTCTTGAGAACGTGGTGCGATTCACTTTCCAGAAGCAAGTAGTCAGAAACGAGAAAAATACGATAGAAGTGAGGCAAATCATTTTCCGCACCAAAAAGGGTACGCAGTGCATCGTTGATGACGATGGTCACATCGCGTTTTCCGGGTGAGACCACTAAAGGTCCCGTCGAAATACGGGGCTTTTGTTTGACTTTGGTTTATTTACATGTTATCATAACACTGCCTTAGTAAGTTGGGTGGTCGCTGCCAATTTTGTCAACGAGTACGGCGAGTTGCAACAAAATTGAGCATCCGCCGAAGTCGAGTTAGACTCGACGAAGGCGGGCCCTCCTACGCCAAAGGCTATGGAGGGTACTCAATTCCGTAACTTCGCTACGCTCAGACGGAATTGGTAGAGGAAAGTCCGAACACCCCGAACCAGAGCGAAGCACGGTTCGGGGTAGCCCTGAACCGTATTTATTCTGGTTCAGGGCACCTCAAAACCATTCGTAACGGTTCGGAAGTGGGAAGCCGTTAACGACGGCCAGATATAGCCCCATCCCTTGTTCTTTTCATTTTTATTTTTCGGTGGGGGAAGTCTAGGGAAAGTGCCACAGAGACCATACCGCTAATCGTCGTAGACATATCCCTAAAGGGTATTTCCGCGGTAGAAGCAATAGGTGAAAAGTAGAGGAGTAAGACCCTCTTTCTGGCCATGGAAACATGGTCGGACGGTAAACCCTTCCCGGTGCAAGAGCAAACCTAGCGGCATTCAACCGCTAGACGAAAAGTAGCTCGCTATCGCCCGTCCGAAGTCCGCAAGGGCGAAGGAGGGCACGAGCCACGAGAGTAATCTCGGGCCCAGATAGATGACCATCTGTCAGTGCTTCGCACTGACCGCAGAAAACGCAGAACAAACGCAGAATCACGCAGAATTATTTTTCTGCGATTGTCTGCGTAATGTCCGTGTAGTCTGCGGCCAGCGCGAAGCGCTGGCAACAGAATTCGGCTTACAGACTTACTAAGGCAACAAAAAACCAAGCACGTGCTTGGTTTTTTGTTTTGTGTCGCTTTTGACAACATTCGGCGATCGCGTTATCTTGTCAAGTTTCCCTATAAAAAAGAGTTCGGACTCCCCTTTTAGAAATTTAAACGTTATCACAATTTTTATTCTCCTCGCCTTGCCTACTCCGCCGAAGCAGCCGCTTCGGCTGCGAAGGCTGGGCATCCACGGGCTTACCTGCGCTTCGCCGAAGGCTTCGGCGGGGCGAACACCCATGCTATTCGGCGAAGGAGAATAAAAACAGGAGCGCTCGGGCGCTCCTTTACCCTCCGAAGCTTTATGCGAAGGAGGGCGTTTTACCAGCCAACTTGTTGGGGGCA
This sequence comes from uncultured Candidatus Saccharibacteria bacterium, assembly GCA_964373435.1. Taxonomy (GTDB): domain Bacteria; phylum Patescibacteriota; class Minisyncoccia; order JAHCSD01; family JAHCSD01; genus CAYJUS01. The sequence goes on along the minus strand of CAYJUS010000038.1, from coordinate 6,440 downwards.
AGTCGGACGAACATGTTATCGTTATTTTGAATTTTCTCCGGGCGTTCTGACCCTTAGTTTCCTTAGCACCTTGATATCGGGCGGTAACCTTCTCGAAGCTGGCATAAGATCCGCGGGCGGCTCGTGGTCAGAATAGATACTGTCTTCGCCAAGCGCTTCTTTGGAGATAGCGTTCATAAGCCGTTCGCGGATGCCCTGAATGGTTTTGCTTCCGCTCAAAAACGTTCGGGTATTGTAGAGGCTTCTTGCTTCTTCTTCGATAATTCGTTGAAGCGCCCGTAACCTTGCCTCAAGCCGTGTATGTTTCTCCTCAAGGTTAGATATTACTCCCCGGAGAAACATCTCATGTCTTAAAACCTTTAATTTCTCTCGACCTTCTGGGTTTCCCAAGTTGAACTCTTCCAAATTAAATTCAGTTCTGAAAATTTCCTCAGCAATATCTCTTACCTGCTGGGGAAGCGTTGCCAATAATTCATTGAAGCGATCCTCAACCTCGCCTTTAATGGTAAGCAGAGATTGGTATACAAAATTACATAGAGAAGCTGTTTCGTCGTTCGTAAGTTCGTTTCCTTCGAAGAATTTCTCCAGAGCAGAAATATCTCTTAGACTAATAACTATTCTGTCACGTTGGAGATCCCTTACGACCAATTCAAGCTCGAGTCCCGTATGGTGGGGTATCGCATATCCGTCACGATATCGGAGCGTCCATTCACGACCCCACATACATTCTCTAAATTCTTTGGGTTCTCTTGCTACAAGCCCCCCTTCAGGCAACGCTCTTTTACACTGGTAATAAAAGCGTTCAAGCTCTTTCGCATGGTTTCTCAATGTTTCTGCGATAGAGGGGGGTTCTGGTGGGCATCCTTTCGTTCTCTTTCCCTTCATCCTTTCTTCTCCTTTTCTTCCTTCTCTTGCGACTTGTTGCCCCCGAGTGCAACCCGCCCAAGAACCGGTACTTCTTTACGGGATGTTCGAGACGCGAAGCCCCCACGACTTCGCGTCCGATTTGTAAAGAACATTTCAGTTTAACACCAATGAGGTTATTTGTCAATTGCGGGGCCTCTTTTGCCAGGCTTCTTTTTCTGCCGGTTCTCCTTGATTTACACCACGTTTTAGCTACAATGAATGAAAGTATAACCCATCCAATCTTTTTTCGTATGAAGAGAACAGATCTCATTTTCACTATTCTTCTTGTTCCGCTGGATTTTTTGATGCTTGTTGCCGCGGGGCTTTTTGCGTATTTTTTGCGGCTCACCCCCACGATGCGGGCAATCTGGCCGGTTCTTTTTGAAGAAGAACTTCCACTCAGTCGTTATGTCGTTCTCCTTCTTATTGCGTCAGTCATCTGGATCGGCATTTTTGCGCTTTCGGGACTCTACCGTACCGCCCGGAGGAAACTTCCGGAAGAGATGTTTCAGGTAGTGGTTTCGGCGTCTCTTGGCGCGATGACCGTCGTTCTTGTAATGTTCTTTCAGCACGAGCTGTTTAACTCTCGTTTTCTTGTAATTGCGTCGTGGGCCCTCGCCACTGTATTTATTATCGCGGGGCGCATCTTTTCGCGTTTGGCAAAGAGTTTCCTGGTGAGTAAATTCGATTGGGGCACTCACAAGGTGCTTTTGGTTGGGGATGACAAAATGAGCGAATGGATTATGGAGGAACTTGAAGAAAAGCGCGGTTTAGGTCTTCGGGTGTTCGAGCATATCCCCGCAATAGACATGAACAGAATTCAAAAAGCAGTAGGGAACCCCAAAGTAGAAGAGGTGATGCTCTCATCATTTGACTATCCAAAGGCACAGATCGCCGACCTCATCAACTTTTGCCACGAGAATAATCTTACGTTTCGTTTCGCGCCCAATATCTTCCACACGATTACCGCGCATACGGGAATTGATACCGTGGGAGGAATTCCATTGATCGAGATTAAGCGCACCCGGCTTGACGGGTGGGGGAGAGTAATGAAGCGGGAGATCGACCTTCTCGGCGCGCTCATTGGCATCGCGGTGCTCGCCCCGTGTATGGCGGCGATTGCAATTTTAGTGAAACTTGACTCTCCCGGCCCGGTGATTTACAAAAACAAGCGCGTTGGCCCCGGGGGACAATTTAATATGTATAAATTCCGGAGCATGAAACTGGAGTATTGCACCGGAGAAGAATATCAATATCACAAGGAGGCATCTCGTTTTGAGGACGAGATCGTAAAGAAGTTAAGCAGGCGGAGAGGGCCGGTATTTAAGGTTTTGGATGACCCCCGAAGAACTCGTATCGGAAAGATACTCGAGCGTACGAGTTTAGACGAATTACCTCAGCTTTTCAACGTACTTCGAGGTGAAATGAGCCTTGTGGGCCCTCGTCCCCACATGCCAAAAGAAGTTGCAGGATACGAAAGGCATCACAAGCGCGTCTTTAACGTAAAACCCGGCATGACGGGCCTCGCGCAAATTTCGGGAAGATCAGACCTCGACTTTGATGAAGAGGTGCGTCTTGACACGTATTACATTGAGAATTGGTCGTTTGCTCTTGACTTCATTATTCTTACAAAGACCCTTTTTGTGATGCTGTTTAAGAGACATAAACAATGAAAGTTGCCTTGGTACATGACTATCTTAATCAATACGGAGGGGCTGAACGGGTCCTCGAAGTTTTTTCGGAAGCGTTTCCCGAGGCCCCCATCTATACGCTTTTTTATGATGAAAAATTAACCAGCGGGGTGTTCAAGGGGAAGGACATTCGTACTTCATTTCTTCAAAAAATTCCGTTTTCAAGGAAATACCATCAGGTATTTCCCGTTTTTATGCCGGTTGCCGCAGAGTCATTGGATTTTCGGGATTATGACGTCGTGCTTTCTGATTCAGCAAGTTTCGCAAAGGGCGTTATTACGAAACCCTCTACCCTTCATATTTGTTATCTTCACACTCCGCTTCGCTACGCGTGGGACAAGAGTCATGAATATCTTTCTGAGTTTCCCATGCCGCGTGTTATAAAATGGGTCGCTCCTTTCGTGCTTGCATATCTCCGGATGTGGGATAAGGATGCTTCCTCGAGGCCCGATATCCTTCTTACCAATTCACAATTTGTCCGATCGCGCATTCGTAAATATTACGGGAGAGATGCCGAAGTGGTGTATCCTTCCATCGACCCTACGTTTTTCGGGGAGGAAGACATTTCGGCCAATGGCGAATATTTTCTCATGGTGGGGCGCCTCACACCCTACAAGCGTTTCGGCCTTACCGTCGAGGTTTTTAATGAGCTCGGATGGCCGTTAAAGATAATAGGGAACGGTCCCGAAAGGAGGCGTTTGGAAAGACGCGCAAAAAAGAACGTCGAGTTTTTTGGCACCGTTTCTGACGGGACATTGCGGAAATACTACGCGGGCGCAAAGGCACTTATTTTTCCTCAAGAAGAGGATTTTGGGATCGTGCCGCTTGAAGCAATGGCAGCGGGAAGGCCGGTTATTGCGTTTCGCGCAGGAGGCGCGCTTGAAAGCGTAAAAGAGGGGGAGACGGGAATGTTTTTCGATGAACAAACTCCCGAGTCGCTTCAGCGAGTTTTACATGAATTCAATTCCGTAAGGTTCGACAGTGAAAAAATCCGGGAACACGCAAGGAAGTTTTCGAAAGATCTTTTTAAAAGCCGAATTAAAGAAATTGTTGAAAAAGAGTATGAAAGGTTTGGGAAAAGCGCTAGTCATTTAGGGCGTTAGCCACTAACCACGAGTAACAAGTATGCGTGTTGGAGTCGACATTCGTTTACTTGCGCGGGGAACGCGGAGCGGGGTCGAGGAGTACACGATCAACCTTGTCTCTCACCTCGTTCGCATAGCACCCGATATCCGATTTAAGTTTTTTTACAACGCTTTAAAGCGAGAGCGGTTGTCTTTTCCGTGGGTAAGGAGAAGTAACGTCGAGGTGCGGGAATCTTCGTATCCCAATCGTGCGTTTGATGTGGTCGCAAGGAACTTTTCTTTTCCCAAAGTCGACGAACTCTTGGGAGGGTGCGAGGTATTTTTCAGCCCGCACTTTTTTGTTGCGCCGGTTTCGGCCAACTGTAAAAAGATCGTGGTGTTTCACGATCTTTCTTTTGAGTACTATCCCGAGTTTTTTTCGTTTTCAAAACGTGTATGGCACCATTCTACAAATCCAAGGAAAACCGCAGAAGAGGCAGGAGCTCTCATCGCGGTTTCTGAATCCACCAAGGCTGACTTAGTGGCATGTTACGGTATCGATCCCGAGAAAATTCAGGTTATCTATCCGGGGGTAAATAGTTCCTTTTCTCCCGTTCACGATAAGCGGGTGTTGCGGGACATACGGGCAAAGTATCTGCTTCCGGAAAGCTTTATTTTGTATTTTGGAACCATTGAACCCCGTAAAAATCTTGTCGGTCTTATTAAAGCGTTCGAGGAACTGAAAAGTGCATCCTCCAAGAGTGCGGCCCAGATAAAGCTCGTGATTGCGGGTTCTCCGGGCTGGCTCTATAAAAATATTTTCCGTGAGGCACAGCGCTCCCATTTTCGGGATGACATTATTTTCACCGGTTTTGTGGACGAAGCGGATAAACCCTATCTCTATAACCTTGCAAAGATTTTTGTGTACCCAAGTTTTTTCGAAGGATTCGGGTTTCCGCCACTTGAGGCAATGGCGTGCGGTATCCCCACCATTGTTTCGCATGTAACGTCGCTTCCCGAGGTGGTGGGGAACGGCGCAATCATGATAAACCCGTATATCTATGGCGAAATTACCGACGCAATACAACTTCTACTCGAAGACGAAGACTTGTATCACACGTTCAGCCGGCGGGGGATGGAGCAGGCAAGGAAATTCTCGTGGGAAGATTCTGCATGGAAGACCCTTGACGTCATTACAGAATAAAGATTTGCTTTAATCGTTATCCTTGTTCAATGTCCATATTTTTCCGTATTTTTAATAATCGATCTAAAACCATCACTTTTGCCGCGTTTGTATTGGCAGTCTCCACTCTTGGGAGTAAAGTTCTCGGGCTTTTGCGTGACCGGGTGCTTGCCGGGAAATTTGGCGCGGGGGACGAGCTCGATGTGTACTACGCCGCATTCCGTATTCCTGATTTTCTCTATAGCGTCCTGATCCTTGGCGCGGTGTCCTCGGCATTTATTCCGGTTTTTTCCGAATATCGGGAGAAAGACAAAAAAGAAGCATGGAAACTTGCAAGCAATGTCCTTACGATTACTATTGTTCTCCTTGCCGCGGTGAGTGTGGTGTTTATTGTTCTTGCGCCTTTCGTGGTTCCGCTTGTAGCACCGGGTTTTAAGGGCGAGAAGCTTTCCCTTACCATCCTTGCAACCCGCCTCATGTTTTTAAGCCCCATTTTTTTTGGCATCTCGAGCATTATGGGTGCAGTTCTACAGGTTGCAAGACGTTTTTTGGTATATTCTCTTGCCCCTCTTTTTTATAATCTTGGTATCATAATCGGCGCGATCTGGTTTACGGATATCGCAGAATATCTGGGGGTTGCGAGGATATTCGGCGTTGTGGGAGGAGTTCTCCTTGGTGCGTTCCTCCACGTTATAATACAAGTGCCACCCGTAATTGTTTCCGGGTTTCGTTTTAGACCCGTATGGAATATCGGGCAAAAGGGATTTAAAAAAATGATACAGCTTTTTCTCCCCAGAACCCTTGGTCTTGGGGCGTATCAGATAAACCTTATTGTAATTACCGCTATTGCATCAACGCTTTCTGCGGGAAGTATCACGGTGTTTAATTTCGCGAATAACCTTCAGTATCTTCCCATCGGTATTTTCGGAATTTCTCTTGCCACCGCGGCATTCCCTTCGCTTTCACAAAATGTTGCCCGGGACGACCTCAGCCGATTTAAACGCAACATATCCTCCACGCTCCATAAAACCCTTCTGTTTGTGGTCCCCGTCTCTTTTTTCTTTTTTCTTCTTCGTGCGCAGATAGTGCGCGTCGTGCTCGGTACCGGGGAGTTTGGGTGGGAGGATACGCGACTTACGGCAGCCGCTCTAGGAATTTTCGCAAAAGGAATTATTGAGGAAAGTGTGCTCAAAGTCAAGGAAATGTGGGCGTTGCCTCG
>CAYJUS010000038.1:0-367 GCA_964373435.1 uncultured Candidatus Saccharibacteria bacterium | reverse complement strand
CGGAAAGTGTTATCCCCATCCTTGCGCGTGCATTCTATGCGCTCCATAACACATTAACACCCGTTTGTATTAGTATCGTGGGCGTGGGGCTCAATATCGGCTCGAGCCTTATCTTTGTGCACCTTCTTTCGTTTGAAAACGTATTTTCGCGCTACGCGAGAGAGGCGCTTGATATATCAGATATTCCTCATACTGCGTTCCTCGGCCTTATTTTTGGTTTTATCATTTCTTCATTTTTCCAAACCCTCGCGCTGTTTGTATTTCTTGTTATGCGAGCGGGGAAAGACATGGCGACAGGATCCTTGGTACCTCTTATGAAAATGGTGTGTGCAAGTATCATTGCCGCGGGAGTTGTAATACTTGTACG
>CAYJUS010000037.1:0-8582 GCA_964373435.1 uncultured Candidatus Saccharibacteria bacterium | reverse complement strand
TAGTTGTCCATCTCGGGAGCGTCGATTTCAGGGTACAAAATAAGTTATCTTTTTACGCCTTCCCCAACTTTTTATTTTTTTCATATTGCTTTCTCAATTCCTCTCTTCGAAGCGCCGCCCACTTTCTTTGGTTTTTGTTCTTCGGTTTCCTATAATACCTCACCTCGCGCGCTCGACGCAAAATGCCGCTTAGTTGCACCGCACGCGAAAATCGCCTCACAAAGGCGCCGACGGTCTCTCTATCTTTTCGTTTTACTTGAACGGCCATGCCCCTTGGTTTACAAGTTTATTAGTTAATACGTTTATAGGTTATGAGCAATATATTGCTCGCCCCCATCACACTAAAACGTATCAACTTACAAACTGAAAAACGTATACACTAGTCTGCAAGAAGATGCACATGCAAGTGATCAATAATCTGTCCCCCTCCTCTACCGACGTTCACCTGCAAGCGGTAACCCAGATCCTTGACCCCGAGCTGTTGGGCGACGCGCTGCGCGGTAAGAAATAGTCCTCCCGCAAGCTCCGCGTCCCCCCGGCCAATGTCGTTTACCGACTCGATATGTTTTCTGGGAATAATAAGAAGGTGAATACGCGCTTTGGGATTAATATCCTTAAACACAAAAAACTGGTCGTCTCTATACACCATTTCTGCGCCTTTTTCTCTGTTTGCAAATTGGCAGAAGAGACAATTCATATGAATGTATAAAGATTTGAAGGTTAGTGAACGCGAAGACGCTTCTTGGTTTCTTTCACCGCTTCCGTGATAGGAACGGTTTTTTGCGCGCCGGTCTTCATGTCCCGGATAATAATAGTGTCTTCGAGCGCCTCTTTATGACCCAAAATGAGCGCGTAGGGCGCACCAACCTTATTTGCAAGGGCAAGCTGAGACTTGATATTTTCTTTCCCCAAAGATTCGGTGATGGGAACCCTGTTTTTTACAAATTCATCAAATACTTTAAGACTCTTCTTTTTTGCCGCCTCTCCGAGCTGTACAAGAAATACCTGAGGAACGGATACGGATTCTAATTTTCTTCCCCCCTGCTTCATATATTCTACGATACGTTCAACCCCGAGTGCGGCTCCCGCCGCAGCCGTCGTTTTCCCCCCCAATGCTTCAACCAGGTAGTCATACCGTCCACCGCCGCCAAGCGCAACCTGAGAGTGACTCCTCCCGTCATCCTCGTCAAGGTTTTCCGGCAAGAATTCAAACACTGTTCGCGAATAATAGTCAAGCCCCCGCACAAGGTAATGATTAATCACCATCGGCAAATCCAACTCCTCGATAAACTCAAGAAACGATTTGAAATGATTGCGGCAATTCTCACAAAGATGATCCACGACGGGAGGCGCTCCCTGCTTTACCATCTGACACTTTTCCTCTTTACAGTCGAGTACCCGCAAAATATTTCTCCCGCTTCTCTTTCTGCACTCCGCGCATACCTGCCGCGCGCGGGAACGGTAATAGATGGAAAGCATTTTTTTGTAAACCGGGCGGCACTGCTTGCATCCGATACTGTTAATTTCCACCACCACTTTTATACCGAGTGTATGAAATATACGAAAAAAGAGCTGGATGATTTGCGCTTCCACAATCGGACTCGTACTGCCCAGCACCTCTACCCCGTATTGGTGAAACTCGCGGTATCGTCCCTTTTGAGGGCTTTCGTAGCGGTACATGGGGCCGAGATAATAAAGCTTTACGGGCTGGGGAAGCGCGTGCATCCCGTGAAGAATGTATGCGCGCGCAACGGACGCGGTTGCTTCCGGCCGCAGAGTCACGAGGTCCCTTCCCTTTGTACGAAAGGTGTACATTTGCTTCTCAACTATATCGCTTCCCGCACCGACCCCCTTGGTAAAAAGATCGGTAAACTCAATCAGGGGAGTATCAATTCTTTGAAACCCGTAAAAACCGGAAAGCTGGGAAACCGTCTCCCGCACCACTTCCCAAAAGCCCTGTTCTTCGGGCAGGATATCGTGCATGCCGGGAGGAAGTTGTATGATTTTAGATTTCTTAGCCATAGTATACGATTCACATGACGCAAATCCTACTCAGAACGAAGCGAGTTCGCCGGCATCACAATGGAGCGGAACAGGGTAAATCTCCCTGGAGGCCAGGCGCGTAAAAATACTTTCCCGATAATGTGCTTTCTTTTTAATGTTCCCCAGCGGCGAGAATCGGAAGAAGCGGCGCGATTGTCTCCTAGCACAAAAAATTCTTCGCCGTCCAGCGTAATCTCAATGTCACCCGCCGTATGGGTGATGGAAAGATATGCGGATTCGTCGAGAGGAATCTCATGAGAATTGTCAAAAACGCTCACCCTCCCGTCCTTTATCCGGATCCGTTCGCCCGGAAGTCCGATAATCCGTTTGATATAAAACTGGCTGGGATTTAACGGAAATCGGAAGACAATGGCATCTCCCCGCCCGGGTTCCCCGAATCGATAACTCAATTCATTTATAATAAGGTACTCTCCGTTCTTGAATGTGGGATCCATGCTCGCCCCGCGCACAAAAAAAGGCTGCGCGACATAATACCGGATGGGAATAATGATAAGGAGCGAGATGACAATAATTTTTGCAAAATCGCCTACTGCTTTTACCAATTTCATGTCATGCCCCATCATACCAAAAAATTTTCTTTAAGACAATCTCATTCCCCTGTACCACAATCTTTGATATTATACAATCATGGATGCTGAATCTCGAAGCGGGAGAGGGTTTTGGATAAGCGTGTTTTTACTTGTGGTTCTTTTTTCTGTCATTCTCTTTCCGGATATCAATCAGGAGTTTTCGCTCTCTCTCCCCGCCCTCACCGGTGTCCCCGGAATGCAGAGCCTCAAGGCGGCCGTTACCGAGCCCCTTCTCAGGTTTTCCTTCTTGTATGTAGGGGCGAATGAGTATGTAGGGTCGAATCCGGATCCCCAAGAAATTACACTCGATAAAGAGGAGTTCACCGTCCTCCTCCTTGGCATGGTAGGGGAAGGGCACCTTTCGCCATTTCTTACCGATAGCATTGTTGTTATACGTTTCGATCTGGAGAACAGGCGCGTTGTCGCAGTATCGCTCCCGCGGGATCTCTTGGTAAAAAGTCCCGAATCCCGCTCCTATACGAAAATAAACACTCTTTACCAAACAGGGCTTTCGCTTTATCCCGAAGATCCGCCGCGCCTTATCCGGAAAAAAATCGAGGAGATTGCGGCGGTTTCCATCTCGCGTACCGTCATACTTGACCTTGCATCTTTTACGAGGGTCGTCGACGCGTTAGGAGGAATTACGGTATATATAGAGGAAGACATCGACGATACCCGCTTCCCCACGCCAGAGGGAGGGTATACCATATTCCGAATAGACAAGGGGTGGAAACAGCTGGACGGCGCCACCGCGTCCCAATACATCCGCACGCGGCACACCCCCAAGGGAGATATCGCGCGAATCGCGCGCCAACAGAAAGTCGCCTACGCGATACAAAATAAGGTTTCCGGCCTCCATCCGCTCTTTGACCTAAAAACCATTTTCGACGTGCTTACCTCTCTTAGGGGGCACATAAAGACTGATTTTACGCCCGAAGAAATCGCTTATTTCTGGCACAGTCAACGTGATCTTGAAAAAGAAAATGTGATGTTTCGCTCGATTGACGCGTTCGAAAAAGACAGTCTCCTTGTCCCAACCTCACTGATACTTGGCGGAGAAGAGGCATCGGTCCTGGTACCCCGCGAAGGGATAGAAAAATACAAAGAGATACAAAAATTCATCCATGATATACTAGTAGTGAATACGCAGTAACGCGGTGTCTGCCCGCAAGGCGTCGCTACTTGTTGCGTATTGCGTATGTTCCTCATTATCGGTCTCGGAAACCCGGGACCCGAATACGAACACACATTTCATAATCTCGGCCGTATGAGCGCAATAAAACTTCAGAAAGAGCTGGGGATTCGTGATTTTGTGATGAACGGGAAATTTCAAAGTCTTCTTACGGAAGGAAAAATTGGGAAAGAAAGAATTGCGATTGCGCTCCCGGAAACGTTTATGAAGCGAGAAGTGCGGATTCTTCCGTTTCGCGGCGAATACTACAAAATAAAACCGGCTGGTATCGTCGTAATTCATGATGACGCGGATATCAAACTCGGCAGCATAAAAATAGTAAGGGGAAAAAACTCGGGGGGGCACAAGGGGGTGGAATCGGTTATGCGCGCGCTCAAAACAAAAGATTTCATCCGCATTCGTATCGGAACCACAAAGTCTATTTCCAAAAAGGGGATTTGGCGCGATCGCGACCTTATGGAGAAAGTGGTGAAAAAAATACCGGCTTCACAAAAATTGCTTGTCCAAAAAGGAATAAAACTTGCGGTGGCCGCGGTAAAGATGACGATAGGAGAAGGGCTCGGAAAGGCGATGAGTATGTATAATCGTAACGCGTAACGGATGGTAGGTAATTAAAAATCGGCCAAAACGACTTTGGCCGATTTAAAATCTTTAGAAAACAGAGGCGTAAAAAAGACCCTTGTTTTTGTCTCTTAACTTTAGTACGTGCCAGTACGCGGCTTCATAGCTTTCCCCACACCGATCATCGCAATGTTGTTGATGATGGCGAACTTCTTCTTTTAATCTTTCACCTTGCTTGGCCGCCTCAACACAAGAGGTAGTGGAACCGTGTGCGGCGTAACACCTCGGACATATGGATGCCAATGTATTCACCTCCTTTCTCTGTTTGTTTCCCGTCTTAATGTAAGCGCAACGTAGAGGGTGCCGGGACCCGCAAACCCAAGGGCGGGGCCGATCACACCGCGTTCTCTCCAGATACGCCAAACCGTCTTTGACTCGGCGGTGGCGACCCGCCAAAAACCGATGTGGCTTCCCAAGATGCCGGAGATGAACCAGAAATTAATGCCGAGTATACACAAAACGATTTCGGACACTACACCCTCCTTAGCGGATCATACGATAATGCCAACTCCCGGCATTGCATTCTCGAGAGCCTTTTTGATCTCCGGAGAAGCATGCGCTTCAATCGTTGCTTCCCAGTCTTCAAGGATCTCAAGAAGAACGTCTCCGTTCGAAGTCTCACACGCCGTTTTGATGGCTTTCAGCAAATCACGAATCATCTCGTTCTTTTCGCTTTCGGGAACATTGGCAGCCATCCACTCGATTTTCTCGTCGCTCGGTAATCTTTCCATATAATCCTCCTTGTTTAAAAAAATCTCTCCCCGTGAGTCTACCCGCATCCTGAAAAGTACTTACCGGGGATATAGGAGGGGTCACCCGGCTTTCCCCTCAAGGCGCAGGCAGACTCATGGGGAGAAATTTCCTCGAACAGCTTATTATACTCGAACGGGAAAATATGTCAATAGTGAAAAGAGGCGCATGCATATACGCCTCTTTTGTTGAGATACTCTTTATCCTCTATGGTGACGAGGGCGACTTTCCTCACCATCGCGTGATTTCAAACAAATATCCGTTGACATCCCTCACCCGCGCCTCGTAACCTACTATCGCATTGTAAGAATCTCTGCCATACCCTCGTTTTTCGGTGATCGGCCTAAAAGAAACTTCTCCGATCATTCCAAAGAGAACGTAGCTCGTATCTTCCCCGAAATCCTTTCCCGGCGTTGCAACCACGAACCCATCAAATACGTTACTTGCCTTCGCGCTCTCGTATATTCCGAAGTTCTCTATGGGCATCATCTCTTTAAATACATTAAACTCACGGTAGCCAATCCCGTAACACGTAATAAGACTTGATCCGCCTAATGCGGCGCCGCCGACCGCCGCCGAGATGAGCCAAACGGGCGGAAGGGTGAGAGCAATGGGAATCGCAAGGGCGCCGAAGAAAAAGGGAACAGACGCCCAACCAATTCCTATCGCAATTTTGTTCTTGACGGCGCGCGGCGGTTCTTCGAAAAGCCAAAGGTGCCATTCGAGAGTCGCCGAGTCGGGAAGACGCTGAAACTGTCTTGGAATTTTTCTTAGGCGCCGGAGAAACGATAGCTTGCCCTCGATTTTTTTTAGGTCTCCCTTAATTATCCTTTTCTCTTTCTCGATTTCTTTCTTTATGTTCTCCATGGCATCAATACGGACTCTTCTCTGGATAGAGTTGAATTTCCTGCTCTTTAACTCTTCTTGGACGAGGAGTAGCTTCCTCTCCAGTTCCTCGATTCTCGTTCGTTTGGGGCGGGTAGCGTTTGCGAAGCTTTGAAGCTTCGGAATGAAATCTCTTTCTCCCGGAGAAAGCCCCTCCTCTTTTAACAGTTCGTCAAGCTGATCGATGGTAACGTCTCCCCTTACAAGCGCTTTCCTCATTTTTTTATCCTCCTTAGTTGTCCAAAGAACGAACAAAGTATAATAGCAAAAGCATATCGATTTGTCAACCCCGTTTCAGGGATCACCCCGCGCACTAAACAATGAATCCTCCCCACCGCAGAGCGGCAGGGGTATCCTCTGTTTATATACCACCCTCCTTCGCTCTTCGAGCTACGGAAGGGTTATTCTCCTTCACCGTATATACTGAGGGTGGATTCATTCTTCCGAAGCCTTGTGTCCTATCCCGGTGTAGACGAGTATTCCACGACACCCATCCATCCTCCGCAGTAGCTTTCGCTACAGCTACGGAGGACCGGACGTCCTCGCTCGAAGCGTACGAGGTATTCTAGGCGAAGGAGAATAAAAAACAGTCGGCAAAAACCAACTGTTTTGTGTCATTGTGTGTAAACTTAAATCGGTTTTTCATGATGATCTCAAAATTCTTTTTGTCCCATTCGTCAAGCCCGTCTCTCAGCTTGGTCTGCATCACGCTCCCCGGCGTATCAACGTGCTCGGCACCAAAGACGTGCCCCAGTTCGTGCTGCACCACCCGTTTAAGGTTAGAGAGATCCACACGGGAAAAAGAGTCGATCACGACTCCGTTCCAAGGAAGAATGGCAAGGCCCGCGAATGAATCGCCGTCGTAATTATAGTCTTTCTCTGTCACCAGCACCATGATATCGCATACCACATTGTGCTGCGCTTCTATCGGTGCCCGCCAAAGAGGAACGAGCGCCTGGTTCAACTGTTTCGGGAAACCTTTTTCTTCGTGAGCAACAATGTAGAAATCAATTCCAAAGGGCGCAAAGGTTTGGGCGGCGAGTCCGGCTGAAGCGCGAAACCTGTCATATTCGCTTCCAGAAAAATTATCGGTTACCACGCAAAGAGAAACCAGGAGAGGATCGTTTTCTTCGATCACTCCTTCTCTGATTAGATCCCGGGGGGAGTACTCTTCCTTGGCGAAACAGGAAGTAAAAATAAAAAGAAAAACCAACGCAACTAGTGCAGTTAATGCGGCCGCAACGATTACTTTTCCCACCGCGTGCTACCTCTCTTTCGTTTTAACGAACAAAAGTGATTGCAAAAAACGGCAATCCCTACTATAATTAGTTATTGCACAGAGCAGCTCTTCCGTAAAGTGCCGCGCCCGGGACTGCCCGTTTTCCCCCGCAGTCCCGGACGTGAAAGACCGTACCACAAAACCTCTCATTATTCCTGCCCTCACCCCCGAATTTGTAGAACGGGGGTCTTTGTGGTTTTCCGCGCATCAAAACAAAATCAGCACGTCATACAAAGCGCGCCAACAATTCTGGAAAGATAACGTACTCCTCATTGAGGAGGGAGAACACGTGTCTCTTTCCGAAACACTGCGCGCCCTAACCGATCTGGGATATGCAAAAACTCAAACACTTTCCCGCCCCGGCGAATACTCGCTCAGGGGCGGCGTTCTCCGTATTGTTCCGGTAGGAAGCGAGAGTGCCTACACGGTAGAATTTTTTGGAAACAGAATCCATGAAATCCGCACGCAGCCAATTTCGTATGACGAGGATGCGGTGAAAAGGGAGCTTCGAAGACGACTGGATAGAGAAACATTGAAGAATCTTAAACCCGGCGACTATCTGGTCCATTTTGATCACGGAATAGGACGTTTCACGGGAATTAAGAATCCCCTCGACAAGACTCAGGGCAAGCATGAACCAGGAATCGGGGAAGCGCATTACGTTCTGGAATATGCAGAGGGGGACCGGCTTTTGGTACCATTTGGGCTTGAAGAAAAACTCTCGCGATACGTGGGGTTTACCGAGCCAAAAATCTCGCGCCTGGGAAGTCCCCTGTGGGAGCGCACGAAACGCAAAATCAAGGAAGGCGCGGTAAGGCTTGCAAAAGAACTCCTCTCGCTTTATTCAAAACGCGAGATAAGCACCCGTGCTCCCTACGGAGGCGATCTGCTGCTTGAGAGGGAAATTGCGTCTTCTTTCCGGTTTAACGAAACGCCCGACCAGGAAATTGCGATAGAAGACGTACGCCGCGACCTTACGGAATCCCAAAAACCGATGGATCGCATTGTATGCGGAGACGTGGGGTTTGGAAAAACCGAGGTCGCACTGCGCTCGTCAATAATTGTGACATCGTCCGGAAAACAGGTGGCGATCCTTGCTCCCACCACCATCCTTGCGGATCAGCACTTCCACGCCTTCAAAGAGCGCCTTGCCGAGCTCCCCATTGAAATCGCACTCCTCTCACGCCTCCAAAAAAGGGGAGAGGAATGGCGCGTGCTCGAA
>CAYJUS010000036.1:0-8658 GCA_964373435.1 uncultured Candidatus Saccharibacteria bacterium | reverse complement strand
AAAATGTGCTATAATAGAAAGGTATGGACAAGGGAGAACAATTTTCACGCGCTAGACCCTTCGAGTATACTGAAAAAGAACATGACGGAGCCTCTTCTCCTCAAGAAGAAAGTGGGCCTCACGCGGAAGAGGAAACTCCTTCTTCCGCCGCGCCCGTTGAAGCAAGGGGAGAAAAGAAAGAAACCCCGCCGTTTTCCGCGGAGGATCTTTCCCATATCCGAGGGTTACTGCAAAGAAAAGCGGCGTTAAAAGATCTGATCGAGACCGCGAAAACCCCAAATGATAAAATCCGTTATTATGAGGAATTGCGCGGAACGAATGACGAGCTTCTCGTCTTTACGCGCAGGATGGATCGGCAGGAAACAACGGGGGGCGATTTTTCGGAAAGGATAGAAGAACTTATCAAAGAGATAAACACCCCCCTTCCCGAAGGCCAAGAGGTCGCGGTATTCCACAAAAGCCGTGGCCAGTTTTCGCCTTCGGGATTGGATCGATACATTTCGAAAGGAGATGAGAGAAAACACATCATCCTCGATCTTGTTCTTGAGCGGAAAGGGTTTGTTCCCGACCCGGGGAAAGAGTATGTGGTGAGGGTAAGAGACACGCGGCCGGGGATGATGTCGGGCGCGTTAATCGCCACAGAGGTTCTCGGCGAATCTCCCCAGGAAAAATTGATCCAACTGATGAGGGAGGAGGGACATGTCATCGCATCTAACTTTGCTCGGACTATTCGTGATCAGGAAGGGAGGACGGTTAGACGTTCTGACGAGGAGATAGAACAATATGCCAGAGATCTTTTACAAAGGAGGGAAGGGATTGAGGATATCAGGATTTTACCCACCGCAAGGGATTCGTCCGGAAGGCGTCTCCCTATAGATGAGTATAGGGCCGCATGGGTTAAGCCGATAGATCCAGATACAAGAGTAAGAGTAAAAGGAAGCACGACATAATAATGGAAAACCAATCTTCACATGACTATTTTCGCGGGGAAGAATACCAAGAGGGATTTTCTCAGCCCGAGTTCCCGGAAAAAATAGAAATTCCCCCCGAGACCCGCGAACGGCTTGAATTGATCGCTCGCATCGTAGGGGGCGATTTTGGAATGAAGGTGGATTTTGCGGATCGCCCCGGCATTGGGAGCGTGTTCAACGCCGCCGAGATGAAAATAACCTTTGACCCTCAGCAGGTGGTAGAAAATCCCCGTGAGGCAGAATTTGTCGCGGCACATGAAGGGGGACACCGCGCGATTTCGCGCAGTCCCGACCAAATCGGAGTAAAGCAGGAAAAAATCGAAGAACTCTACGACCTTCCGGGGTTTGGGTTTCTTGCACGAAGCGTTGAGGAGCCCGCGGACAACGAATGGATAAAAAGAAAGTTTGAAGGAATAAGAGAACATATGGAAGAGGTGCTAAGGGTGTTGCACCGACACGAAGAGGACGAGGCGCCGGTGCTGACGGATCCCGATGTCCTCGAAACCATTGCGCTTCTTGGCTATACTCCTAAATTCGTGTTTTACGGGCCGCAGATCGAACGCCACTGGCTTATGGGAGAGTTTAGCAGGGACCTTGATCCCGACGTACGGCGCGTGCTTGAAAAAACAATCAAGTCGGCGGAAAAAGCGTATCTTTCACTTCCCGGCCCGCATCCTACTGAAAAACAGATAAAAGAAAAGGCCCGCCAGAGGTTTTCCATTACGCTGAAGGAGGTGTGGCCCGCGTTTAAGAAATTAGTCGAACAGGATATTTCAAGAGAGAAAATCCGTGAAATGATTGAAGAGATGATGAAACAATCTTTCGCAAATATGCGTGAAGCGCTCGAAAAGGGGGAGTCGCTTCCCGGGCCGCTTGGGGAACTTCCCCAAGAATTTCAGGATGAACTTCGCGAAAAAATGAAACAGGGGATTGATAATCTCGAAAAGTTTATGGAGGAGCAAAAACAGCAAGCCGGAGGGAAAGAAAAAGCCGAGAAGCGGGAAAAGGATGAAGCCAAAGAGGGAGAAGCCGGGGAAGAAGGAGGAGAAGAAAGAGACGAGAGCGAAGAAAGGGGAAACGAAGAAGAGGCACTCGAATCAGCGCGATAAGAAGAGATTTTTGAAGAAGGTGACGGAGAGGAAGAAGCAAAAGAGGCGAGAGAGGAGAGCGGCAAGGGGCAAAAACGCGAGAGGCTTCCGCTCCCCGAACTTTCCGAGAGGTTACGAAAGGCGCTTGAAAAGATATTCGGAGGCCTTCCCAAGGAAGAACAACAAAGATTCGAGGAAGAGGCCGAAAACACCCTCAAAGAGCTTGAAGACAAATTAAATGAAGATCTTGATCCGAAACTCACCGAGGATCATGCGCCCACACACGAAGGATTGCGGTATATACGGGAAGGGAGAGAGCATGCACGACGCGAAGAAAAAGAGAAAAAAGGAAAAGAGGAAAAGGCGAGAGAAGATCGAGAGGCCGCGCGCGAGCTCCTTAAGGAATTTCAAGAACAGCAGTTCTCGACATACGAGAAAAATTATAGAGAAGTCTCCCTTTTGATAAGGGACCTTTATGAACGGCTCGAGCAGATTTTAAAACCCCAGAGTTATCCTCGTTGGGAACCGGGTTATCCTTCGGGCCAGCGCCTGACCCTTAAAAAAGCAAAGGAATTTTCAGCCGACAGATCGAAATACAAGGAACTTTGGGAACGGAAAACCCGTCCCGAAAAGCGTGATTACCGCGTGACGATTCTCGTGGATCTCTCGAGCTCGATGTTCTATTCGGGGGAAAATACTCCGCCGATTCAAGAAACATTTAAAGGGGTGGTGGTGCTTACCGAGACGCTCGAGAAACTGGGGATTGAAACTGAAATTATCGGTTTTGGGACTGCTTTTCCCGATGATGTAATGGTGTTTAAGCCATTCGGCGAGCGCCTTACGGACGAAGTGCGAAACCGTATGGCGCTAATGCTCAAAGAGGAGAGAAGCTGGACTCCCACTTCAACCGCAACCAAATTCGCCTCAGACCGGCTTCAAGAAGAGGGAGGAGACATAAAATACCTTGTTACCCTTACCGACGGATTACCCGCACGGGAATCAGAAGAAAGAGGGGACGAGCAAAAGGCAACCCGCGAGGTTATCGGGGAAATTCGCAAGCGCACAAGCCAGCGCCTTATCGGAGTGGGCCTTGGGCCGAACACGGAACATGTACGGGAGTATTATCCCGCATCGTTAGTTACGGAAGACATTCAGGAGTTTCCCGAGCAATTCTCGGGCCTTATCGAAGATATTATTTCCCACCCCGCTAAATACCAATAACTTTTTATCATGACCAGTGAAAACGAATCATCGTCCAA
Source organism: uncultured Candidatus Saccharibacteria bacterium (assembly GCA_964373435.1). Taxonomy (GTDB): domain Bacteria; phylum Patescibacteriota; class Minisyncoccia; order JAHCSD01; family JAHCSD01; genus CAYJUS01. The sequence continues at coordinate 5,340 of CAYJUS010000036.1, read as the reverse complement.
TACCTTTCAACCGGAGACCCCGCCTCATCCGGAAGCTGAAGAATTTGCCGGCTCTCTCAACTCCAAGGATGATTTTGTTAGAGAGCGCGTCCGCGCGCTCATTGAGGCAAAGAAAGATCTTAAGACCCGGCTTGCCCGTCCCGGTCTTACCCCAGAAGAGCAAATTCCGCTCCACGAGAGTCTTCGCGACACCAACACCGAACTCTTAAGGATCTTAAGGGCGGTGACAAACAAAAAAGAAAAACCCGGGGAGTCTCTTCAATCTGAAGAAGAAAAGGAATTCCGGGAAAAGCTCGATCACGAGTTTGATCGCCAACTACACCGTCTCCTCTCGCGTATTCGGGAGATATATCCAGAAGAAGCAGAGGCGTACGAAGCAACTGTTTCATATGAGGTTAATCTTTTAAAATATGCCCTCCACGAGCAGATAAAGAGAGAAGACGTAAAGGAGGGGCATGTCCCCTTTGTCATTGTCCTCAGAAATGAGCTTATGCCGCTTGAAAAACAGGTGGAACTTATGGAATATGGAGAAATTAAAGGCAGTTTTAATAAGAATATGGTTCTTTCGGAACTTCGAACTGCGGGAGGCATACAAATCTCGAAATCGCCCGCCTATCTTATAGTTGACATTGAAGACGGCAGAGCCATGCTCGGGAAAAGCGCGTACGAGGCGGTAAAGCAATTTAAAAACGAAGGCCGTTCTCCCCTTACCGCCGAGGAAGGAGTCGCGTTTATTACTCAACACCCGGAAATTCTTGCACATCACTCTATCGATCTTGCCGGCTCTTTCCATAGCCGTCCTGATAGTTTCGCAGGGCTGTGGCTTAGCGGCCCGATGAGTCGCCGGGAACCGGAACTCTGCCGGAACTATTCGGATGTGTCGGATCTGGATTGGGGATCGGCCTCCTGCCTTCGTCGCGTCTGATACGGGCTTTTGGGTAGTCAAGCAAACGTTTCCTTGTATAATTTTTAAAATTATGTTATAATAAGAATATGAGAGTGAAAGCAGACGGAAAAAAATTAACACTCTTCTTCCAGGGCCTTAGAGACTTTTCTTATCAGGGCGTTTTTGATATGGGCCTTATTATTTCAAACCATGCCCCCAAAAAAGACGCGCTCGCTAAATTTCTTCCGAAAAAAAGCGATTTGGAAATTATTTCCGTAAATCAAAACAGTTTTCCGGATGAGATCATCAGTAAAATCATTGAAGGATTTGACGCAAAAAAGTGGATCGTAATTGATTTGGAAGATGGCAGCATGCCCGGGCGCCTGTATAATCAACTACGCCTTCTTGCCGCAGTAAATAGAATTCAGATATTCCACCTCGCGGGCCGCAGGAACGAAGAAGTGAACGTCAAACAGCCGGGAGAATCCCGCGTGGTCGTTGTTTCGTCCAGAGAGAATCTGGAGAGAATCGAAAACCCCACATTTATAAATTTGTTCGGCGTTGTCGCCGATTTATCTTAAACCATGCTCATAGAAGAAAACCCAACGGAATATCCGGAAGAAGAGAGAACTTCTCCTTTTGAAGACGAAGGGGGCGAAGACCTCGGAAGCGATCTGTACAAAACTCCGGAGGACGAGCTTCGCGAACGCGGGCCGATTTTCACCTACACGAAAGAAATCGAGGGGGAAGAGAGAAAATTTGTTTCTATTGCGGGCGTTGAGCTTGAGGTGAACGCGGAAGGCGAAGGATCAATGTTTAGCGAGGAGGAGTTTGAAGACTATTCGATTGATGAAGGAAGTCTTGATATTCTCAAACGCATGGCAATAAGCGTAAAGCTCAACGAACCTTTTCTCCTTGAAGCACCTACCGACATGGGGAAAAGCCGCGCGTTCGAATATCTCGCGCATCTTACGAACCATAAACTTAACCGCATTTCGTTTTCGGGACAAACCGACGTGACAGAACTTATCGGGCAGTTCGTCCCCAACACGGAAACCGCGCGCGAGACATTCCTTCGAACCCTTTCCCAGCACGGAAAACTGCATCCCGATTCCCGTGAGCTTCTTCAAAAAACAAGAGACGAAGGAAGGTCGCTTACCCTCCAGGAATCGAAAACGATTGCGGAGCTTGAAGGAATTGATTTAAAGGAACGGGTAGAATGGGTGTGGGAAGACGGCACGCTTCCTCGCTCGATGACCGGGAACGAAGGCAGAGGAACATGGATCTATTTTGACGAGCTTGGCGCGGGTTCCCCCGAGGTGCTTGTGCGCTTGAACCGGCTTTTTGAGCGAAAGCGCCGGCTCGAGATAACCGAGCAGGGAAACCGTATAGTTGAAGCAGGGCCGGATTTTCGGATGGGCGCAACTACAAACGACCCCAAGTCGGCAGGAAGAAGGCCATTCGCCCCCGATTTTATCCGCCGTTTCCTCTACAATAAGCTCTCCGGTTTAAGTCCCCATCAAATTCGCCAACGTATGGCGTTCGTATTCCGGGGAGAAAGGGCGGAACTTCCGGAAGAAATGTATACGCGGCCTCGAGTTGAGCGCCCCATCCTTTTAGAAAACGCCCCCGAGCTTTCCGAACGCATCGAAGAGCTTCTTAGCCAGTTTCACGAAAGCGCGGTCCAGGCGATAGAATCGGGTCTCGCGAAGGATCAAACCCAGCCAATTCAATTTGAGTTTTCCGATATTCTGCGCGTCAAAAAATATATAGAGGGCGTTCAAACGGCGGATGTCTATGAAACGCTAATGGGTGCGGTAAACCTTGTATATGTTTCAAAGCTTGGAGACGAGGATGCGCGAAGAAAACTTCGGGATATTTTTCAAACCGCAGCTTCAATTCTCAAGAGCCCCGAAAAAATACGCGAGGCCCAAGAACGTGTAAACCCCGAGCGGAGGATCTCGACCCTTTTCAAAGAAATAGAGACGCAAGAAGGTGAATTGCGGGAATTTGAAGAGAGAATAAGGGGCCTTACAGAAAACGACGAATAATAATATATGGAAACCATGCCATCTTCTCAAACGGCCGAATCGGCTCTCGGAGGAGCGCCGCACGAAGAAAGAACTCCTCACTATCAAGAGGAGGTTTTTTTGGATGCGGGCGAGAGAGAGGAGTGGGAAAAACTCATAGGGCTTCGGGTGGGTTTTCGGAAGGAACTTGCAAAAACTAATGATCCGGAAGAAAAGATTCAATTACTGGAAGAGATAAAGCGTATTAACCAACAGCTTCTCGATATAGGGAAGCACATAGAGAAGCGGTTTGAAGCGCGCGAGCAGTCGGAATTTGGAGAAGGAATAAGGCAGGAGGAAATTGATGCCTGGAAGCGCGTATTGGGGACAGAAACCGAAGTTCCATCTCCTCCTGAATGGCTTGATCAAAAAACGCGTGAAAACCTCAAACATTTGGGATTTGAAATCCACTGGGAACCGGGGTGGACGGCCGGCCTCGATGACTTCCCCGCGTTAAGAGACATCGAGCATCTTTCGTCTGCGGAATTAAGAGACCCTTTAATTCCTCGCTGGCTTCCCAAAAAATTCTTAGATACAATGGCTAATGCGCGTCGTCTCGAGCAACGAACTGTCCTGACCGTTAAAGAACTACTGAAGGGGAAGAGAACGATGCAGTCGACGCGCGAGATAAGAAAAAATGTTCTCAGAGAAATTGGAGATATATCCGAATATCCCCATCATTCAGAAATGGGAAACTGGGTTGCGGTAGAGAGGATCCCAAAACCAAATCAGGGAGATAATTATGAGGATACTCCTCTTGAGCATATGATGGCGTTTACGGAGAACCGTTTCGGTCGCTTCTCAAGGGACGAAATTCAGGATTGGATTGCGGGCCACGAAAATAAAGTTTTAGAATCCGCCGGGCTTACAAATGATCGGGCCGAGATACGATTGCTTCCTGCGATTTCCTATAACCTCTTTGCAAACCGTTTCGGGTGGGGCGCAACAAATTCGAACGAATGGGTTTCAACCCGCGGAATTGACGCGGGTTCGGGGCGTTCGTTTGCGTTCGCAATGGGACACCGTGAGCATGGAGGGGCAGGCGCCATGCTTCGCAGGGGTATTGGCGATCATCCACCCGACACCGGATTTCGCCTTGCTATTTATTTTAAAAAGAGACCAGAGCTCGAAAACAATTCTTCTCCAAAAACTCCAAAAACTCTATTTAGTCGAATGGGTTGATACGGGGCTTTGCTATAAGTCCTTTCTTCTAGAGAGGGCTTGACAAATTTTTTATTTGGGTGTATAATGTAAAATACTCCTGGAAGGCTTTAAATTTTTTAAAAATGGAGGAATGAAAAAGCCTAAAAGGCCTAAAAGGAGGAAATACTCCCGCTTAAGGACGACGGCAGATCGTCCGATACGGGAACCCCCCCATAATAATTTATGGGGGTTTTTTTCTTTGTTGGCAGGAGAACGGCGACACCCCCCCACAGGGTTAGCAGTCTTGACATGAGAGTGCTAATTGTTATAATACGGGTATGCTTACGGAACGACAAAAACAAATTCTTACGCTTGTCGTAAGAGAGTACACCGACAACGGAAATCCGGTAAGCTCAAAGGAGCTTGTGAGAAAACACCGGCTTCCCATGAGTCCTGCAACGCTTCGTACCGAGCTTTCGCATCTTTGCGAAATGGGTTACCTCATACAGCCCCATACCTCCGCAGGGAGAGTTCCTACCGACCGAGGGTATCGATTTTATATTAAAAACCTGATGAGTCCGGAACCCGTCTCGAAAGAAGAAAAATTTAGAATTCGAACCCACCTTTCAAGGTCAGCCGCGCACCCGGGAAGAAATGTTGCGCGCGTAATATCTGAAAGCACCCACAGCATCGGTTTTTACTTTGATCCCGGGGAAGATACCCTATACCGCGAGGGATTGCCGGAGATTCTTCAGGGTTCCGACTTTAGACACATTGAACAGATTGCGCGCTTTGTCGAACTCATTGACTTTTTAGAACATCGGCTTCAGGATGTATTCAACGAAATGTGGAATACGGACGAGCCGACGGTGCTTGTGGGGGAAGACACGCTTTTTCCGCTCCATGGAGATTACAGTATGCTCTATTCGGGATACCGTCTCGGGAGAAATGAGTATCTTTTTGGGGTGCTCGGTCCTCTTCGGATGGACTACGCGCGGACCCTCTCGATCCTCGATTTTATTCGAAAGGAACTGACGGGAGAAGCGGGGCATACCTTTGAATAATGAAAAAAAAGGATAAAAACAAAAAACCGGAGCATAAGAAAAAAGCAGAAGAATACCTTGGGGGATGGAAGCGCTGTCTTGCTGATTTTGATAACTTCAAAAAACAACAGATAAAGGCATTTGAAGAAATGCGAAGTTATGCAACCGAAGACCTTATTCGGGATATTATTCCGGTTCT
>CAYJUS010000035.1:0-8996 GCA_964373435.1 uncultured Candidatus Saccharibacteria bacterium | reverse complement strand
GGAAGTCTACCAGAGGTGCCGTTCCTATCAGTGGACCGTTGGCTCAAGTCGGCCACTTTCTTTTTTGAAAATGAACCGAATCGCTTTTGTTTTTGGGTCTTACTACCTTGAACGCTCTGAATTTTTTGCCGAATGTTTTTCGCGGTACTATTTCTCGGAATCCAGCAGGAAAGAACTAGAGCATTATTTCCCCGAGGCGCATGAGTATTTCTCTCGCCTTGAAAAGGACGCAGAAAAACTTGTCACGGATTCTTTGGTCCAAAAGGTGTTTAGATGGCTCCTTGGCAAATGAACGAAAGCCCCGGTTATAGTCGGGGCTTTTTTATAGATTTATTTCCAATACTTCTCAAGTTTTGTTTGATATCCAAACTGGGCAAGTCTCGGCTCAAGATCGTCAATCATTCCCGGGTTACCGCATAGATACACAAGGGTTGAGGCGGGCGTGATCCCAAACAGTTTAAGGAGATCTTCGCATACCGCATTAACCCGGCCCGTCCTCCCGTTCCAATTTGCATTTTTAGGGTCATTCGGCCGGCTTATGGTAGGCACGTAGACGACATACGGGAACATGTCATCAAGCTCATCATGGTATCCGGCAAATTCCTCCATATAGCTTGCGCCGTGGAAGATATAGATATTCCGACCGTTATATGAGTGGTGACCAAACCTTGCTTTGTACATATAATCTCGCACCATGCTCATAAAAGGCGCGAGTCCCGTTACCGTTGCAATCATCACCTGATTTTTGAATGCCTCTTCAAACGTGAATATCCCCTTTGCCTTAGGGAAAAGGTTTACCCTGTCTCCCACACGCAATTCCCACAGATGCGGGGTGAGTGCTCCATTGGGGACAAGTCGAATAAGGAGTTCAAGATACGGATCCTCCGGGGTTGATGCAATTGAGTAGGGCCGTACCGTTACTCCCTCAATTCCGATCGTACAGTATTGTCCCGGACGAAACACATACGGGATTTCCGGCTCGAAACGCATTACTACAAGATCTGACGTGATGTCTTGGCGTTCGATAAGCCTTGCCCTTGGAAGATCTTTCGGCATGTGCTTCCTTCCTTTCCTCTGGCCTTCCTCCCTGCGTATCATCCTATTTTACCATATAATTTATACTAAGTCAATCGAATGTGATAATGTCAAGTATTTACGAAATACTCAGCATTTGATATGATAATATATTAATCCTTTTATCTTTTGACTGTTCTTTTATAAATTTAAAAAATAGGAAGACAAAAAAGGAGCGCAAAATGAAAATCCTGATATCTGATCGGCTTCCCCAAGACGTGGTAAAAAGACTTTCTTCGCAAAAAGGCGTCACGATTGATGTGATGCCGGAACTCGGCGATCCCAAAAACAAGAATGATCTTCTCAGCCGCCTCGCCGACTACGATGGGTTAATAGTCCGAAGCGCAACAAAAGTAACAAAAGAAGTGATTGGTGCGGCAAAAAAGCTTAAAGTTATCGGACGCGCGGGAATCGGCGTTGACAACATCGATCTTGACGAAGCAACGCGTGCGGGGATTCTCGTCATGAACACCCCGACGGGCAACGTGATTTCAACCGCAGAGCACACAATGGCAATGATCTTGGCGCTCGCGCGAAACATTCCTCAGGCAACTGCTGCAATGAAGCAAAACCAGTGGCCCAAAAAAGAATGCGTGGGCATTGAACTGTTTGGAAAAACACTCGGGATAGCCGGTCTCGGAAGAGTCGGAAGATTGGTTGCCGAGCGCGTAAAGGCGTTCCATATGAACATTATCGCCCACGACCCTTTTCTTGGTCCCGAAAAAGCAAAGGAGCTCGGAGTAAAGCCCGTGTCCTTTGAGGAGCTTTTACGAAAGTCCGATATCATTACGCTTCATACTTCCCTTACGCCCGATACCGTCCGCCTTCTTGATCGGGAAGAATTCCCTCTTATGAAAAAAGGCGTTTTTATTGTCAACTGTTCGCGCGGGGCAGTGATTAATGAAGTGGCGCTATATGAAGCGATTCAGGAAGGAAGGGTTGCGGGCGCCGCACTCGATGTGTTTGAAGAAGAGCCGGCAAAAAATAATCCACTCGTTTCGCTTCCTCACGTTATCACCACTCCCCATATCGCAGGTTCGACCCGTGAGTCAGAAAAAAACTCGGCAAAGACAATTGTTTCACAAGTCGTAGATTTTCTCGTCTTGGGAACGATAACGAATGCGGTGAATATCGTGCCTATTGAGATTCAGAATTTCGAGCGCGTAAAACCGTATTTGGAACTTGCACGCACTATGGGAGAGATTCAGACAAAACTTGCAGGATCCATTCCCGAAGAGGTTCGGGTGCGCTATTTGGGAGACGTTGCGGATATGGGAACGAAATTTATCACCCAATCAATCCTTCAAGGGATACTCTCGCCGTTTTTGGGCGAAAGGGTGAATGTGGTAAACGCAGTGCTCCTTGCAGGAGAAAGAGGAATTAAGGTGAGCGAGACTGTCACAAAGGACGTCGAGGATTATCAAAGCATTATCGAGCTTGAGTTTATAAGAGACAAAGAAAAGCGCGTGCTTTCCGGAACCATTTTCGGCAAAGCACAGCCAACCATTGTACGGATCGATGATTTCCGTCTTGAAGTTTCGCCCTCTTCTCGTATGCTCGTCTTTAAAAATGAAGACAAGCCCGGCGTCGTAGGAAGGGTAGGAACCATTCTCGGAAGTCATGGCATCAACATCGCGGATATCCGGTTGAGCCGCGTGACAAAAGATAAAACCGCGATGGCAATTATGAATGTGGACTCTCATGTGAGACAGGACGTATTAAATGAACTTGCTTCACTCCCCGAGATAATTGAGGTGAAATATATTTATTCATCATAAAAGAGCCCTATCTTGTGAGGGCTCTTTTTTTGCCGTGGAAAAAGGGATAGAGAGAAAAATCTTCACCGCACAATTCTTTGAGTATGCGATATGAACGTACGTACACAAGCGAGGGAGAAGTTTTATTATTTTTCGTATTCATCTCATAGAGGTCTAGCAATAAGATTTGCCAGCCGAATATCGGGATTACCAGCATCGACGGAAGGACCCACCTTTTCCTCGATTTTGCGTGCTGCAAGATAATTTTTTCAAGCGCACCGAACTCTTCTTTGCCGAGCTTCTTGATTTGCTGCTCACTTATTCCGAGATGTGTCTCGCAAAGTTTGATAAACATAGCGATCGCCATGTCTTTGTGTTTGTCAGCGAGGGATGCATTTCTTTTTCTCGAGTTGATAGTCTCCATCTCTTTAAGTTTTGGCAATAGGCGCTCAATATCGGTTTGTCTCACCAAGTTTGTTTTCTGAGCGGCCGCATTGTTCGGAATAGCAGTTTCTTGAGACGGTGAATCGCTCATCTCTCGCTCCTTTCTACGGGAAGAAACCGCTTCGTTTGCTTTTTCTCGGACCATATTCGTTATGATACGAAGCGTAAAGCGAATATCCATCACCCAATTTTTTTCTAAGGCGGTGGCGATAGCGCGCATACGCCCATGCATCACCAAGTTCCTCGTTTCCGATTGTAACCGAGATAGCAAATACAGGTCCAAAGAGAAAAAAAGGGATACCGACAATTCCTATCAAAGGGGTTAAGGCAAATTTTTGCATCCGCGCGGCAAGCCTTACCTTTTTTTCGAGTACTTTTTCAAGCCCGTGAAACTGTTCTTGAGAGAGGGAAAGAATTTGTTCTTGCGAGAGTCCCATGTGGTTCCACGCAACGCCCTGAAATCCTCTCATACACTTTTGTTCCCATGAACTAATGTTCTCCTTATCTTTTCCGGTAAGATTTGTTTCTTGTAGTTCTTTGAATCGTATCAGAAATTCCTCTTCATCAGTTTGTCTAACAAGAAGCGCGCGTTGATTTTTCGGCTCTGCCATCTGTTTTTTCTCCTTCCGCGATTTTTCTGTCTTTGTTAAGGATCAAATATGCGAAACATGCTATCATAACGCAGCACTCCTCACTTGTCAAGTGTTGACATCGAAATTAAACTTCGATATAGTAAAATGTTCTTTGAGATATATTCGGGAAACAACGATATAGGGATACATCAAGGAGGAAACGATGGCAAAGAAGACAAAATTTACCGGCGCTCAGATGATTGTGAAATATCTGATCCATGAGAAAATTCCGTATGTGTTGGGAATCTTCGGACACGGAAACGTACAGCTGGGAGAGGCGCTCGCGGAGCACAAAGACGAGATTACCTATATTCAGGTAAAGAATGAACAGAATGCGGTTCATATTGCGACGGCCTATGCAAAAATGACGGGGTGGCCGCTCGCGGTTACGACTTCAATTGGTCCCGGGTGCACCAATCTTGTTACCGGTGCTGCGGTTGCGCATGCGAATCGGAGACCGGTAATCCTTCTTCCGGGAGACAAATTTTCCGGGAGCGAGGGAGTGGTTCTTCAGGAACTCGAGGGAAACCCCGATATTGAGAGTCGTGCGGCAGATACCCTAAAGCCAGTTTCACGCTACTGGATGCGCGTGAACCGCGCGAAGCAGCTTCAGAAAGTTCTTCCCCAAATGTTTGACGCGATTTTGACTCCCGGCATGGAAGGTCCCGGAACGATTGCGCTTCCCATGGACGTTCAGGCGGAAGCGGCAGATTTTGACCTTGAGATGCTATTTCGGCCACGCGCAAGAAATTGGGCGAGAACACGTCCTGATCGAGATGCAGTGAAAGAAGCAGTGAGGCTGATTCAGAAATCAAAACGCCCCCTGATTATTGCAGGAGGAGGAGCGATCTATTCGTTCGCATGGGGATGGCTTGAACTGTTTGCAGATCTCATCGGCGCTCCTGTCGTAACGACGCAAGCAGGAAACGGCGCGCTCCTTTTTAATCATCCCTACTACGCATTTAGCGGAATTGGGCCCACGGGGAATCCCTGCACGAATACGTTAGCCCACAGGGCAGACCTCATTATCGGGATAGGCACGCGCTATACTGATTTTATAACTGAATCCGAAACCGCATTCCGGCGCGACGCAGCGTTTATTAATATCAACCTGAGCCATGTGGACGTGGGGAAACAGCGTGCGTTAAAACTCTTGGGGGATGCCCAAGCCACGATCCAGGAGCTTGTCCAGGAAATACGGTTCCGGCGCGCCTACCCGAATCCCGATTTTCGCAACGCATACGACAAGGAAATCCAGACGCTCAAAAAGAAGTGGATTCGTACGCAAGACCGTTTTCGCACGTACAGCGGCGAAAAACTTATTCAGCCGGAAGTGATTGGTATTTTGAATGATGCGTGTGATCCGACCGATGTCGTAATCAACGCGGCGGGAGGCATGCCCGGAGATCTTCAGAGGTTTTGGCGGCCAAAGGATCCGACACGCAAGGGGTATCACATTGAATATGGGTACTCTTGTATGGGATACGAGATTCCCGCAGGAATCGGCGTAAAACTTGCGGATCCCGATCGCGAAGTGTGGGTGCTAGCGGGAGACGGAAGCTTTCTTATGGGCGGAGCTCAGGAAATTCTTACGGCTTATCAAGAAGGAATCAAGATTAATGTCATTGTCGTAGACAATCATGGCTATCAGTGCATTCGAGGGCTTCAGCGGGGAAACGGATTTGAGGAATTTGGAAATGAATTCCGGGTTCGGGATTCAAAAATCAATACCTTGAGCCGCGAACAGACGTCCGTAAGGTATGCAAATATCGCACGGGACTTGGGTGCAGTTTCGATGACGGCAAACACCCGTGAAGCGCTTTTGGCGGCGATTGAAGCGGCAAAGAATATTAAGGAGCAGCCCGTTCTTATCCACGTGTCCGTGGATCCCGAGTTTTCTCTTCCGGATTTTGGAGGATGGTGGGATGTTCCTATTCCTGAGCTTTCCAAACGCCCCGAACTTAAATAGGCATTAAGAAAATATCGAAGAAAGAAGGCAACACAGGTAATTCGTTAAGCCATGAACGATAATCGTAAGCCGTCGCAACATGCGGCGGCTTTTCTATTGTGCGGCAAAAAAATGTTTGGTATGATAATAACAAATCGTTCTTTCAAAATAAAGAATAGAGAGAAAAGGAGTGAGGAGCGGTGGATATTCTGAAATGGTTTCGAAAGCGTTCCGAAAATGGCATAACGCATCACGTGATTACAATCGACGGCTCAAAAATCCACTGGGTAGAAGCAGGAAACCCTCGTGCGTATCCTCTTGTCTGTGTTGACGGATGGATGGGATCATGGAAGGCATTCAGGAGAATCATTCCGCATCTTGAAAAGCACTACCGTCTTATCATTATTGATATTCCCGGCTTTGGAGAGTCAGAATCTCTTCGAGGAAAACATACGGTTACTACTATTTCGGAGGTTCTCAGGAAAACTACCAGAAAAATTGGCATTACGCGTTTTCACTTGCTTGGGCTTTCATTCGGCGCTGCGGTCTCTCTTCGTTTTACGGCAACATATCCTTCTGTGGTTTCAAAACTTGCGGTTCAGGGCGCCCCTTTTTACGCAGGTCTTTTCAAGGGATGGATGAGATGGGGGGCGAAGTTCATTACGTTTCCTTTTATAATTCGGTTTGCCGGGAGACTATTTAGCAATGAATCATTGGTTTTTCTTCTCCTTCGCGCACAAAAAGATATGGCGTTTGCAACGGATGATGAGCTTAGGGAAAAAGCGCGTCGTACTGGTCGCTCGTCCGCCCGCGCGGCACTCGAGAGCGCGCAAGACGTCACGCGACTTGATCTTCGAAATGACGCAAAACGTATTAAGACCCCCACGCTTATCATTGATGGAGCAGACGTCCGATTTCGACCGCTTGCCGCATGGGAGCTTCTCCACACGTTAATTCCTCATTCAAAGCTTGTGCTGATTAGGGGCGCAACTCATACCGTACCGAATCAAAAACCAGATCAGTTTGCGCAAGAATTAATACGATTTTTTAACTCATAAAGCGTCTTTCTATAGGCGCTTTTTCTTTTTCTTCGGGCTTTCCCGCACAACGTCTTCTCTCAAACTATTGACAAATATTTTAAATTATGCTATAATGGATATGTCCATAAATTGGTGGACACACGATGTTAAATCAACGGCACGAAAAATCATAATCCACGAAAGGAGGATTGTTGTGAAGAGTGTTGTTGGTCACAGGGTCCTTGAAAACGTATCTGATGAGAGCGGTGGCGAATCGCTTTCTTTTGTTGCGCCGCTTCTCGTTGCGCTTTTGGTTATCACGAGTGTCGCCCTCTATAACTTCTGTGCTTCTACTATTCAGGAGAACGAAATTCGAGGCAAAGAGGAGATACTCGCCGAAGGAGAGATAAGAACCGAAATCCTTCAAAGGATGTTTTGGTCGGATTTCTTCGAGAGAGCTCGTCTTGGTTTTCGCCAGAGCGCGATGGTGAGGGAAGAAGAATCACTTAGTCGGGAAGTCTCTGATCTCGAGTCTCAGATTTCTTCGGTCTCCGAAGAGATCTCCGGACTTAAGATCCAACTTGCCGGCGGAAGGTAAGGAAAGGAGGTTATGCGATGCGTACGATCGCGGCGTTTGCCGCACCCGTGGCACTTCTCCTCTTAATCGCAATCGCCAGTTTTTTCATGGCGAAAACGATTATTGAGCGAGGAGATCGCAAGGACCAACTCGCACTACTCGGTTCGGAGATCGAAGCGCAACAGGAAACAAGGCAGTTTTTGGGTCGCGCGATTAACCTGCAAAGGGGGAAAATGGTCGCGGAGGAAGCGTTGTATGAAACAACCGAGGCGCGGCTCGCCACGCTTACGACCCGACGGGACGAGGCGGTTCAGTTACTAACGTCTCTGGAATTCGAGCGGAATCAGCTTGTGATTGAAGCGGAGGCGGCAAGAAAATCGGCGACCAGAAAACCCGCTTCACCCCTTCCCGAGCCTCAGGATTGCCCTAAGGGTAAATCGTTTACCGGGAATGTGTCTGGCTACTCCAGCACTCCCGACCAGACGTGGGGCGACCCCTTTACTACCGCAACTGGAACCACGGTTCACTGGGGTACAATTGCGGTGGATCCAAGGCATATTCCCTACGGATGCCGTCTCAAGATCGACGCATTTCCAAATACGGTCTTTGTCGCGGAAGATACCGGAGGTGCAATTCTCGGTTATTGGAACCGAATAGACATCTGGTTTCCTTCGCGCAATGCCGCCCTCGACTGGGGAAGGCAATACCGCAGCGTGACCGTAGTGTAACGTTTTCAAGGACCGAAAGGCCCATCGTTTTCGACGGGCCTTTCGTTTTGGGCAGGATCTTTGTATAATAAACATGAATGGAATTGGTCATTCATACACCAATGGTTCATGATAAATTAGTTTGGTTCAAGCACGCGTCCTTTTTATGGGACGGATCTCAAAAGATCTATTTTGATCCGTGGGAGCTGGATGACAGTCACGGAAAAGCGGATGTGATTTTAATTTCACATGATCATTACGACCATTGTGATCCTGAGACAGTAGCACGGCTTCAACATGAGGACACTGTCGTGATTGCGCCCGGAGACTCCGCCGCAAGGTTCAGGGGAAACGTGAAGACGCTTTTACCCGGAGAGAAGATAACGGTAGGCGCGGTAGAGGTAGAAGCCGTGCGTGCATATAATATAGATAAAAACTTCCACCCAAAAGACAATAACTGGGTGGGATATGTGGTTTCCGTTGACGGCATAAAACTGTATCACGCGGGAGACACGGATCATATTCCCGAAATGAAAGAGATAGCAACAGACGCGGCGCTTCTTCCGGTGGGTGGAACCTATACTATGAATGTTGAGGAAGCCGTGAAAGCCGCAAAAGATATAAAGCTGAAAATCGCAATTCCCATGCACTATGGTACTATAGTAGGATCCCAGAAGGACGGCCGGGATTTTGCGGAGAAACTAGGGAAGAAGGCGGAGGTATTGATACCACTTATTCCATTCGAGAAAGAGTAGTTCGGAGGAGGTTTAACCTCTAGGAGCCATGAAACTTATTCTCAAAGAAAATAGTCAATATATCCTGCGGATTGACAGGGGAG
>CAYJUS010000034.1:830-9000 GCA_964373435.1 uncultured Candidatus Saccharibacteria bacterium | reverse complement strand
TAAATATTCGGTGTTAGATAATTCTAACCATCTATAGTAAAAATGTCAATTAGATTTGCGGTTATAACGACTCCCACCGATACGCTTTTTTGATCCAATCGATAAGGATACGGGTATCCCCTTCCCGATTTTGAGAGCCGAGCACCACGCTCATGAATACCCGATTTACGTCTCCCGAGGGCAGAACAAAATACACAAGCAGAGATTCTCCCGCTTTCTCGGTGTAGCCAGTTTTTCCGGCAATTACTTCGGGAAGCACCCCCAGTAATTTGTTTGAAGTTACAAGATGGTGGTTATGCCGGCCGTCGGTCGATTGTACGTCAATCACGGGAGTGCTCAATATAGTAAAGAGTACGGGGCTTGCTCTCCAGATATATTTTGCAAGCACCGCAAGATCGATTGCGGAAGCGGTATTGCTTATTTCCCCCCGTTCATCAAGCCCCGAAGGATTTTTTAAGGTCACGTGAGAAAGCCCCAACTCAAGAGCGCGTCTGTTCATGGTATCGATTAATGTCCGATCTGTTTTATAGAGAGAAAAATATTCCTGGAGGGCAGTGGCAGCGTCATTGCTTGATTCAATGAGAAGCGTGTAGAGAAGATTTCTAACGGATATTTCTTCGCCGACAACAAGGCCGCCTGCTTCACTCTCAGTGAGCACCGCCTCCTGGCTTATATGAGTCGTAAGATTGATGTCGATTTGCTCGCTTACGACGAGCGCGGTAAGAAGTTTGGTAAGAGAAGCAATGGGAAGAGGTTCATAGATGTTCTTCTGATAAAATATTTTGTCATCATGGAGTCGATAGACAATAGCGCCTGATGCGGAAAGCTCAGGATCCGGGACATTCCAGTCCCGAAGGGGAAGATAGTCGGGGCTTGATTCTTTTTCCAGAAGCGGTTCCTCCTCTTTTTGGAGTACGGGTTCTTCTTGTATTCCTCCTCCCGGCGTTTGGAGAATAGCCATGTTTGCCTGAAAATTTTTTGGAGAATTAGACTCGCCAGTGTTCAATTTATTAAAACGACTTTCCTTATCGAATAAGGAAAGTCCGGTGGAAATAAATATCAAAAGTCCTATAAGGAAGACCTGTTTAATGAAATCGCTCGAGGACATGCGAGTTGACCGCGGATAAAAGGTTAAAGAAAACGTAACCCGTAACTATGAGTTACATTTCTAACTTTATCCCCAAATCTTTTAACTGCTTGGGTTCAACCGAGGACGGTGCCCCCATCATAAGATCCGATCCGTCTCCCATTTTCGGAAATGCAATGGTTTCCCGAAGAGACGACTCGCCCAAAAGAATCATCAGGAATCGGTCGATTCCCATCGCGATTCCTCCGTGAGGGGGCGCGCCATAATCGAAGGCGGTAAGCAAATGACCGAACTTTTCATCTATCTCTTTTTGTGTTATTCCCGCCAACGTAAAAACGATGTTTTGTACGTCTCTTCGATGGTTTCGTATGCTCCCGCCGGCGATTTCGTGCCCATTAAGAACGAGGTCATATTGTAACGACTTCACCCCGCCCGGATCCTTTTCAAGGAGTACCAAATCCTCCTCTCGAGGACTTGTGAAAATATGGTGCGCGGGATCCCATCGATTTTCCTCCTTATTCCATTCAAAGAGAGGCCAATTAATAACCCAGCAAAATGCAAGCTCGTTCGGGTCGCTTGTGTTTTTACGAAGGTCGGGTTTGTCGGTATGGTATTTTTCCACTGCGTCCTTATGGGAAATACGGGGGAAGGGTTTCTCGGTAAATTTTTTCTCGGTAAGCTCTTCTATGATGCCAGCAACGAGGCCTTCAAATAGATTAAGCGCTTCTTCGCGGCTCACAAATGCCATCTCAATATCAAGTTGCGTAAACTCGGGGGAACGATCGCGGCGAGTATCCTCATCACGAAAGCAGCGCGCGATCTGGAAATATTTTTCTATGCCTCCTACCATCAACAGCTGTTTTAACTGCTGGGGAGACTGTGGAAGCGCAAAAAACATTCCCGGATGCGTACGCGAAGGAACGAGAAAGTCACGCGCGCCTTCCGGGGTTGATTTGGTAAGGATAGGGGTTTCTACTTCAAGAAAACCCTTTTTGTCCAAAAAATCCCTGATATACTTCACTACCCGATGCCGAAATACAATGTTCTTTTTCATCCGTTCCCGTCTCAAGTCAAGGTAGCGGTACTTTAGTCGTAATTCTTCATTCACCTCTTTTTCTTCCGCGATTTCAAAAGGCGGAATTTTTGCTTCGTTTAACACAACCGCGCGTTCCACGGAGAGCTCAATTCCCCCCGTAGGAATCTTGGGGTTTTTCATCCCCTCCGGACGCTTCGCAACCGTTCCTTCAACCTTAACTACCCATTCAGGACGCAGGCTCTCCCCTATCCGGTATGCCTCCTCTTTATCCGGACTAAAAACTAGCTGCAAGAGACCCGAGTCGTCGCGAAGGTCAATAAAAATAATCTTTCCGTGGTCACGTCTCGCATGAACCCATCCGGAAACATGTACCCTGCTTTTTTGTTTCGTATGTACTTTTCCAATAGAAATTCGCTCCATAGAGAACGCGTGTGTTATTTTCGTAATGTTTCCTCAATAAACTTATCAAGCATTTCGGGGAACGGAAGCCCTGCTTCCTTCGCCTCTTTAGGATAAAGCGAATTGCTTGTAAGCCCCGGCAACGTGTTTGTTTCAAGCAGATAGACGCTCTCGCCCCCCGCAATCATATCAGAACGGGAGTAGAGTTTACAACCAAGAATTTTATGAGCAAGAAGAGCTGTGTTTTGAATTTCTCTTGCAAGGGTTTCGGGAATGTCTGCGGGTACGATTTCCCGTGTTTCGAGGCTATATTTTGCTTCGTAGTCAAAAAATTCGTATTGTTGAGAAGGAATAATCTCAACCACCGGAAGCGCATAATATTTCTCGTTTTTAAAGTTTTCAAGCACGCCACAGCTGAATTCACGTCCGTCGACATATTCTTCTATTAAAACCTCGTCATCGTGCTGGAACGCGAGACGCAACGCCTCACGAAAATTCTTTTCATTCCGCACGATAGATACCCCCACGCTTGATCCGGCATGAACCGGCTTTACCACCCATGGGGGAAGAGGTAACGTTTCCTTTGTATGCCTAAGGACGGCATCCTTATTTGCGTCGCCCCGTTCAACGATAACTGTTTCGGGAACCGTGATACCGTTAAATTTAAAAAGATTCCTGCTTCGCATCTTATCAAATGCGAGGGCTGAAGCGGCAAGACCGGATCCGGTATAGGGAACTTTGAGAAAATCAAGAAGAGCCTGCAATTTCCCGTCTTCTCCAAACTGGCCGTGCGTTGCATTAAACACTACGTCTACGGTTTTAAATACATCTCCTGCGCCTTTCCTTAGTTCCTCCACTCGCCACATGCGTGTTTTTTGTGGAAGGGGGGGGAAATTCTTGTGTTTCTTTGGTTTTGTTTTTCCTTCTAATACGCGGGCCGCGTCCGCTCCTGTATGCCATGCATTTTCTCTGGAGACATGAATGGGGAGAATTTGGTATTTTTTCCTGTCGAGATTACGGATAATCTCTCTTCCTGTCTCGAGTGAAATGTCATATTCGGAAGACATCCCCCCCATCACCACTGCAATTGTTTTTTTATTCTTCACGGGGTTAGTGTATCCTATTTTATCCCATATGAAAAGCCACGCGTAACGCGTAGCTTTTATCAAGAGAGGAAGATTTGATTTCGTTTGCGCCAGAAATAGTGGATTGCGGCAATCGTCCAAAGCTGTATCTCGCACCCACCCGGTTTTGTTTTGCCGGTAAAGTCGTCATAAAGAACATATTCGGTGAAGGGGCGCTTGAGCGACGCGAGACAATCGATAATCCGCACAGCATCTCGAACAAGCTGTTTTTGTCCAAAGCGAAGTCCAATTTCCGTGAAAATCGCCTGTTCAAATGGCCAGACAATCACCCGCTTATCTTTCTCCAAATACTTTCTACGATATGTTGCAATTCCACAGGACGAAGAAAGCCCCCGCGCTATTTCCCATATCCCGCTCAACTTTCTCGAAGGAACATCAGCCGTTTTGAGGTAAAAAAGCATGTGAAGGGGGTCGGCATACTCTGAACGAATCGGTCCGCGTTCGTCTTTTGCGATAAAAAAGCGTTCGCGTTCCGTATCCCAAAAAACGGTAAGGAGACTTGAAAGTGCTTTTTGTTCAAGCCGTTCAAGGGTTTTTTCAGGAACTCCCACAAGGACATGCTGGGAAAGTTGCCGGAGCGATCTAAGCGCCGCAACGGTCTGCGCCTGAACCAGAAGATACGAAACGGGGTAGAAAAAACGCTTCCTGCCGGATTCACGAAGAATCCCCCAGTCCCGGAAATAGGTTGCGGGAAGCGGAAATTCGGTAAGACCAACATATTCGGGCGACTCGAGAAAGAGCCCCTTTTCATTAAGATGAGCGAGAAGGTAACGCGTTCTTCGTTCGAGCACCTCCTTATGAGAAGAGAGGAACTTGATATCGCGAGTCTGTTTGAAGTAGTCGGCACACGCGATTAGATCAAGTTGTGCTACGTCGGACGCGCAAAACTGGGTATTTTTCCCTCTTATGACTACGCCCGGCCATTCATGGGGCGGTTCTCCCGGCTCTTCCGAGGTCTCGGGATTTACAGTTTTTCCATCCATAAAGGAATTAAAGATTAAAAAATCCCTCACAAGGTCGGGGTTTGCCATTAAAAGACCCGAGATATAGGCGTCCCTTGAAAAATACCGCGAGTAATCCCGCGAACCATCAAAATTTTTCCCTGCAACAAAAAGATGTTCGAGCAAACAGCCGTTCAAATTCATCGGGAGACGCAATTTCTCAAGCGCATCAAGCGACAGATTGTAAAGGTGCGCAAGATTTTCTCGTGTTTCTCTTCGGTTCATGATGCCCACCTTGTGTCTAGGATTTCTTTCCATTGGTTCGTTATTACAGGCCTTTCCTCTTTGGTGCCCAGTACCATTCTACCATTCCTACCTGCGAGGGTCAACAATACCCCGGGGAAAAAGACAAATAGTCAAAACAAAAAAGCGGCATATTCTGATGCCGCTTAACACGAGAACTCACGAGTAAGACCGTTTTTAGAACAAACGAGAAACACTTCTGCATCGCCTTCACATGATCTCAAAGCGTTAATAAAATCCGGAAGGATGCCGAGGGGGACGTATCCCGTAATATAACTTCCGTCTTCCAGGGAAATCGTTATACGAGCCGCCTCTTTTGAATTGAGCGCTATCTTAAAATAGGCGAAGTCGGTTTTAGCCATCGTGCAAACCTCCTCTGAATCTATTTTAGAACATTATTTAATTTTTGTCAAGGAATGGCGCCCGGGGCGGGAATATGATTGCGATCTTTGTGAAATCGTCCATTTCAAAAGACGGGGGTTGCGGGTAATAATAATGTCTGCTCCAAGATCCATCACGCGTTCCATGTCTTTCTTCGTTTCAAGTATACTTACTGCGGTAGCACGGCCACTCCGTTTAAAGCGGCGAGCGAGATCCGGGGTAAGATTTCCGTGATGAATATCAATAATGTCGGGTCTCGCAACGAAGAGGATTTCCTTTTTTGCAAGTCTTTGGAAAAAGAGAAGCGCTCTGTTTAGTAGTTTTTCGTGCGGATCGTGCGGTTCGTAAAAGCCGATGATTTTTGTCTTAATCTTCGAATTGAGTCGTTTTACGTACCAGAGCGCAAGAGGATTGAACGAAGAGACGTATACGCTTTCTTCCGCGTGGTACAGTTTAATCGTCTCAACCACCTTTTTGGGAAGGCGTGGGGAAAAACCCGCGTCTTTAATTTCAATATCCACAATAGCTGAGCCCGTATAACAATCTAAGATCTCGTTAAGCGTGGGGATTCTCTCGTCCCTAAAATTGGGATCAAACCACGATCCCGCATCAAGCCCTTTAAGTTCGTCTAGGGTTTTATCTTTTACTCTTCCCGTTCCATTGGTGGTTCGCTCAAGCGTATGGTCATGAATGACCACGATTTCTCTGTCTTTGGTTAGCTGCACGTCTATTTCAAATCCGTCTGCTCCCCTTGCCATTGCCATTTCGAATGCAGCAAAGGTGTTTTCCGGCGCGCGCGTTTCATACCCTCGATGCGCAATATTCAAGAACTGCTTTCCAAACATCCCGATCTCCTACCAATATGTTCTGGGAAATCTCATTTTAAAGAACACTTGCCTCTCCTAAACGAGCCTTCGACGAGGCTCGGGCCGAAGCAAAGCAAGTCGAAAGGGTCCGCCCACCCCTCCTTCACTAAAGTTACGGAGGGCGAGGCAGGACTCGAACTCCCGATTTTCTCTACGAGGGGACGAGTAGAAAGAAAATCGAGGACCCCGCCCCTTTATCCGTCCACCAGGACTCGAACCTGGAACCAATGGCTTAAAAGGCCACTGCTCTACCAGTTGAGCTATGGACGGCTCTCCTTCGCTTCGATTTCCATCGAAGCTTCGGAAGAGCGAGTAATGTGTTGAACCACTACTTGCCCTTCCGAAGCTCGGCTATCAAGACGAGCGTAGGGGGGAGTCCCGGCGCCGACAAAATCGGCGCCGTGGATCCTCGATACCAGACAAAATCGAAGATTTTGATGGTATCGGGACTATGGGCGGATGGAAACAGTAATCACTCGACGTCTACACGCACATTGGTATCTTTCTTTCTCCTCCTTATTAAACCAAGAAAGAGTATGGGAAGAACGAGCCAGAGAAATAGGCCATTGTGTTTTGTAAACACAAGCTCGGTTATTGGCGCAATCTTCAGATTAATCTGTTCCGGGAATAACGTCAATACGATGCTTACCCAGAGGCCAACCTGTAAAACGCTTAACAGAAAAATTTGCCACCAGTGTTTGATCCCCCGCATTTTTGAAAACGGAAAGAGGTCGCCAAAACTCGCTTTGCTGAATATCCAAAAGACCACGACGGTGTAGAGTATAAATAGTGCGATCCGAAGTAGCGTATACGGAAGGAGTTGAAGCCCGAACTGGTTAAAGTTGGGTGTCGCGAAAAGAAGGGCATATCCCACATAGGTACTGATAAGCAGGAGGATTACCCGTTTCTTTCCCGCGCTTAGTCCATAGAAAAATGCCGCAAGGACGAGAAAACCAATAATTGCGGTGTCAAAGGTAATACTAAAGCCAATTTTGGTCAATATCTCCTGAAAATTCAAAGTATAAAACCCTACCGCTCTAAACCCATAAAGCAGTAAGGCCGGCTATATTCCCTCTTCTTTTAATTTTTCAATCAGTTCCTTTTGTTTCTTGGTTATATGTTTTGGCGTTTTCACGTGAATTTTAATGTATTGATCCCCGTTCCCCCCTCCATAGAGGCGAGGAAGCCCTTTTTTCTCGAGACGAATAAGTCTTCCTGATTCAATTCCCGCGGATATTTTCAGAATAGCGTTACCTCCAAGAGTCGGTATCTCTACCCGGCCACCGAGTACCGCTTTGGTGAAAGGAATCGACTGTGTGATGAAAATGTCGTCACCCTCCCGCTTAAAGACAGGGTGTTTCTTTACGTGAATGGTTGCATAAAGATCCCCCGCGTTCCCGTCTCGAATTCCTCGTTCTCCTTTTCCTCTAATTTTTAACATTTCTCCGTCAGATACCCCCGGAGGAATGTTAAGAGAGATCTTCTCGGGGCCGATCTCGCGCCCCCCTCCTTTACATGCCGCGCAACGCTGTTCCGGCTTCTTCCCTTCGCCGTCGCATTCCGGGCACTTAGCTATCCTGCGGATTTCTCCAAAAAAACTTCTCTGAATGTGCTCGACCTCTCCCCTCCCTCCGCACGATACGCATTCAACCAAACGGCTTCCCGTCTTTATTCCCGATCCTTTGCATTCCTTACACTCTATAAATTTTTTCAGTTCTACTTCCTTTATGACGCCGTGGAATACTTCCTCGAGGGAAATTTCTATATCAAGGGAGATGTCTTTTCCCCGCCGCGTATCTCTTTTTCCTCGCGCCCCGAATCCTTCAAAAAAATCGCCAAAAAGGTCGTTTAACCCCAAATCTTCTACCCGAAAACTTCCTTTTTCGGTAGGACCTGTTGTGGATTTGCATTTTTCTTTGCCCTCTGATCCAGCGCTTATTCATGCCAAGGGGAAAATTATTTGGACAACAGAGGGGTGGTCAGAAAATTTAGAAGGGTTAAACGGGTTAGGG
>CAYJUS010000034.1:0-820 GCA_964373435.1 uncultured Candidatus Saccharibacteria bacterium | reverse complement strand
AAAAAAATCGCCAAAAAGGTCGTTTAACCCCAAATCTTCTACCCGAAAACTTCCCTTTCCGGATCCAAAATTGCTCCAGAATTGCGAAAAGTCGCCAAATCCTCCGCTCGAATCCGTCTGATTAAACGTCGTTCCAAACCGATCGTACTGAGTGCGCTTGTTATCATCCGAGAGCACGTGGTATGCCTCATTAATTTCTTTAAATCTTGCCTCGTTTCCACCCTTCTTATCCGGATGATACTCGTGGGCCATTTTTCGATATGCCTTTTTTATTTCTTCCCTTGAAGCGTTTCTCGGGATCCCTAATGTTTTGTAGTAATCTTTATCCATGAATTCATATCAACGAAACCTAATGTATTATAAACACTTCCTTTTTCGTTTCTGTTTCTTCCACGCTTAATTTCCCTACGGCCTTGAGAAACTTAACGGCCCCCGCCGCAGAAAAAATAATAACCCACATAAGCGGCAAACTCGAAGCTTTTACGGTAAAAAAGAGACCAATCGCGATTGCGACGGGAATCGCCCCTCCAAGGATCGTCTGAAAATTAGTAAGCCGGGCGTTCGTAAGCTTATAGATTACGTCTTCCATTCTCTCGCCCGGAAGAATTTCAATACCAAGGTCATCGGAATACTTCATGCGTACGCTTTCAAGGCGTCGAACATTGTGTGATTCTTCGAGCAATCTCTCCTGTATCATACGCAATAATTTCTCTTCTTGAAAGAGCGCGGTTACGCTCAGGGAGCCCCCGGAAGAATCCTTGATCTCTCCCGCGATGTCGAGAGCGAGAAAGAAGCTTTCTGCGCTCATCCCTTCTCGGTA
>CAYJUS010000033.1:0-9134 GCA_964373435.1 uncultured Candidatus Saccharibacteria bacterium | reverse complement strand
ATTGCTTCAACTGTTTTTAAATTTTGCGTAACGTCTTCCCCGATCAATCCATCTCCGCGCGTTGATCCTTGAAATAATACGCCATCCTCATACACAAGCTCAATCGCTAATCCGTCAATCTTGAGTTCGCAATAAAACGGGTATCCAGTATCTGGTATCTGGTATCTCGTATCTTCCGACGTCAGATAGTTTTCGAGCCGCTCAATCCACGCTCGCATATCTTCTTCGGAAAATGCGTCATTAAACGAAAGCATTGGCGTATCGTGACGGACTTTTTTAAATTCCTTAAGCGGCTTCCCGCCGACCCGCTGAGTCGGTGAGTCAGGGGTAATGAACCCAGGAAACTGAGTTTCGAGATCGAAAAGTTCTTTTTTGAGCGAATCGAGCGCCTCATCCGAGATGAAAGACTTATCATGTACGTGGTACTCGTACCGATAATGATCAATGGTTTTTTTAAGATGCTTGATCCGATCTTTCGCCACACGCTTGTCCATACTGAATCTCTAAACGAAAAGGCCAAAATAAAAGCCGACAAAATTCTTACCGCAAAACCATACGAGGTACGCCCCAAGCGCAAGGAATGGACCGAATGGAATCGCGTCTTTCATGGTCATGCCGCGGAAAAGCATAAGGAAAACCCCTGCGATAAATCCAATAATTGAAGCGAACACAAAGATGAGTATCGCATCGGGCCATCCAAAGAGGAATCCTAAAGCGCCCGCGAGCTTCACGTCTCCAAGACCGATCCCCTTCCCTCGCGTAACGAGAAAGATGACTCCGAAAACCACAAGTCCTACAACCGCGCCGAAGAGATGATTGATAAAAATGTTTTGACGAACTCCGAAGATGGGAGCATAGGTCTCAAAGAACGATCCTTCGACTGCTCCAAACCTCTGGAATGTACTCTGAACAACAATACCTGCAATCCCAAGGAGCACAAGAAGGATCGTGAGACCGTCAGGGATAATCTTGAGCCTCAGATCAACGATCGAAAGAGCAAGAAGCGCCAACGCAGAGAGCACCCACACGGTGATAAGCCACGCAAACCATGACGCAGGCTCCCCGAGGATCTCTAATTGCGGGATCATGTAGTACTGCCTGAAAAACGCAGGAAACCCTGCGACAATAAGTCCGCTTATAATCTCGACAATCGGATATTGGATCGATACCCGCGCATGACACGACCGGCACCGACCGCCTTGGATTATGAAACTCACAATGGGAATGAGCTCATACCATCGAAGCTCTCTCTGACATGATTCGCAATGGGACCGCCCGCGGATCCGCGCAAGAGAAAAAAAAGAGTCCGTGTCATCATACCTCCGCGTGAGGACGTTGATGAAACTGCCAAGGATGGTTCCGAGAATAAAAAGGATTATTGACATTGCTATTGATTCTTCCCGACGAGCACGCGGAGCTCAGACGGGTTAATGGAATAGAGCTCTGCTTTATCCATTGCGATTACTTTCTTCTGAACGAGATTCGCGAGCGATCGATTCAGTGTTATCATGCCTTCCTGCGCAGAAGTTTCAATCACAAGATCAATCTGATATGCCTTGCGTTCACGGATCAAATTCCGGATTGCGGAATTTACCATCATCACTTCGCAAACTGGCACGCGCCCGCCCCCGATTTTTGGTACGAGACGTTCAGATACGATTGCCGCAATGGTTGCCGAAAGCTGTGACATCACCTGATTCTGCTGACCGGATGGGAAACTATCAATAATACGGTCGACAGTTTGCGCTGCAGAGTTCGTATGAAGTGTTGAAAAGACTAAATGCCCAGTTTCTGCAGCGGTCATCGCAGTCATGATTGACTCGGGGTCACGCATCTCTCCGATCATAATCACATCGGGGTCTTGACGGAGAACCGAACGGAGCGCCTGATGGAACGTTGGTGTGTCAATCCTCACTTCGCGTTGAGAAACAATTGATTTGTCTTGGGTAAATAAATACTCGATCGGATCTTCAACGGTAATAAGATGCGCATTCCGCTCGTGATTAATTTCATCGATAATCGAAGCGAGAGTCGTAGATTTTCCATGCCCCGCAGGACCCACGAACAAAATAAACCCCTGGGAGAGCTTTGAAAAATCATGGAGTATCGGCGGAAGATTCAATTCTTCAATTGTTTTGATCTGCGCGGGGATCAACCGAAGCGCGGCGGCCATACATCCTTGCTGGTAGAACACATTCGAGCGGAAACGAGCTTTATCCTCGAGCGCGTATGAAAAATCAACCTCCCGATCTTCGGCAAGCGCTTTTTTGTGGGCGTCGTTTAAAATCGAGGTGACCAATCCCTCGGCAACCTCGGGGGTGACAATCGCTTCTTTGGTGAGAGGTTGCAACACTCCGTCCAATCGAATCGTCGGATACCTTCCGACGCTAATATGCAGGTCTGATGCCCCCTGCCGCGCGGTTGTCATAAGAAGCTCTTCCATTTTCTTTGAATAATCCATATGGTGAATCTATTTTATATTATAGCGGATACATCACAAATTAGTAAGACTAGCGGCCAAAGCAAGAGATAACCTCGGTTCAAGATCAGGAAGAATCGGCACGAGCCCCTCTGGATAGGTAACCTGCGGGAATACATTGAAATCTCTATACGTCATGTCAGTTTCCTTCTCAAGATATCCCCCTAGACCTGCAAGACGCGAAGTCCCCCCGAGAAGGGAAAAATTCTTGAGTGGTACTTCATACCGTTTCATATACTCTTCCTTTGCTTTTCGAACCGCGTTCACAAAAATATCAAGCGAGGAGCTGATAACTCTCGTTAATTCATACTCTGCGCCGCTCGAGCTCAGTCCCCTACGCATCTTGAGTTCATCTGCGCGTTCGATAGTAACCCCGAGTCCTTCTGCGATGGATTGCGTAATCGCGCCCCCTGCAAAATCTAATCGTTCGCACAAGGTAAGCATTCCTCCTCGTACGACAAAAAGCGCTGAGGAGCGCGCCCCAATATCAATCAGTAATCGCGATTCTCCTGACTGCGCAGGCAGGCTTCCTTGATCCCCGAATGCGTTTGCAAGTGCGGCCCCATCAAACACAGATTTTACCACCCGAAGTCCTGCGGCAGATATGATCCGTTCATACCACTCGATCTCGCGATTCTGAACTGCGATGAGGAGAAATCGCTCGATGGCTCTGCCCTGCGTATCCGCCCAGTCGTCAATTTTAAACCATTCGAATTTTACGTCAGGAATTGGAAATGGGATATATCGTTCAATCTCATGCACCATCCGTTTCCCATATCCTCCGACCTCATCCGATGGAAGTTCAATGAACGTGGTGTAGCTCGAGGTCGAAGGGATGGCAAGAATCGCGTTACGCGTTGTAACCCCCGCGTGTTGGAGTACGAGACGGAGTGAAGCCACCACCGTCTCAAATACCTGATTGTCATATGACGAAAGCTTTTGGATTTTTTCCACAAAATGATGAAGCTCGCCAATGCCATACGTGATGAGCTTTGGTTTTCCTGCCTGCGCAGACTGACCTCCACGTTCAATTTCGACAACTTTAATCGCTGTAGTGCCGATATCAATTCCCAATACCCGCCCGTACTTCGCAGATGCCTTATTCTGTGCGAACATATTAAAATACTATCATAGAATGTTTAGTTTTCTTACTGCCTTAAAAAATAATATCCTCGACATCCTCTTCCCTCCCGTATGTCTTGTCTGTAATGCGCCGCTCAAGAGTGAAGAAAAAGAATCGCATATATGTGATGCGTGTTTAGAAAAGATCGAGATTCAGTCAACGCTCTTCTGTCCTGTATGCCGTGCACGCATTCCAGGATTTGGGAAGATGTGCCATCAAGATTCATATCGTATTGGAGCCGCAACACTCTACGAAAACGAGGTAGTGAAAAAACTGATCTGGATTCTCAAATATCAAAATCAGAAAGTCGCAGCGCGGGCGCTCGGAAAGATTCTCACAACGTTTATCGAAAAACTCGGCTATCCATTTAAAAATCCCGTACTCGTGCCAATCCCTCTCCACTCGCGCCGCGAGCGCAAACGAGGATTTAATCAATCAGAAATTATCGCGCGCAACGTTTCGGAGGCGCTCGCAATCCCGCTTGAAATAGAGGTCCTATTCCGTGTGAAGCCGACCTCGCCGCAACCTGAAACAAAAAGCTATAAAGAGCGCGAGAAAAACGTTGACGAGTGTTTTGAAGTTCAAAACGCAAACCGTTTGAAAGACAAACAAGTTATTTTAATTGACGATGTATTTACTTCGGGCGCCACGATGAATGAGGCAGTAAAAACACTCCGCGCCTCAGGGGCGCGGAGTATAATCGCATTTACTGTGACGCGAGCGGGATAACATCCTATGCTGTCGTGTGTTTTTCAAACTCACGCCGAATCATTTCCGGCACATCGCCACACGAATCGCCAAGATTATAGTAGATGTTGTGGTAATTTGTCGGCTTGATCCCGAGTACGCGCAATATTTCCCATACTTTGTCCTGCTGTTCTTTGTATTCATCAGGGAGCACAATGAGGTGCTGAATGAAAAGATTCTCGTGCTTGACGTACGCAGCAGCATCAAGTGCTGTACACAGCCACCTGCCGCTTTTGGTACGGAGCGTTACTTTCTGAAACTTTGGATTTTCCGCATTCGGATTTGTAAAAGTTATTTTCTCTCCATCGCGCTCAACATAGGCGACGCCTGCACCGCGACTCTCTGCCTCAAGGAGCGGTATAAGCGCCCCGACATCAAGAGTCTTCTGCCGTTCTGAAACAAAAATATACTGATCATTCTTTTCGCCCTCGGGAAGTCCAGAGAATCCGTTGAAGCTAAGTATCCTCTTTACCTCGCTTTTGAACCGCTCGCGCGCCTCAGGGCTAAACTCATGAGGGACGAATTCCTCATTTTCATATTTTTTTTCCAATATGTGCTTCCGTTGGCATGCCGATATATGTGCAGGAGAAGGCGTTGTATCAACGTTCTAATCATCATAGAGCGTCACAAGACGCGCCTTTGGCAAGTACGAATGAATTACCTTCGCAATACCAAGACCTACGGTATCTGACTTCACGAGACACAATTCATCTATCTTCCCAGTCTCAATCTCGTAATCAGCGAGATACGGAGAAAACGACTCAAACTCCACGGGCTTGCCCTCTTTATACGCCCTAAAAACCTCTTCAAGCTGGGCCTTATCAAAATCAACACATTGCACCACCTTCTCTGTCATTAGTAATGATTATAGCAAAGGTAGCCAGTTTGTATTTCCGCACATGCGGTGGGGGCGAGATTCGAACTCGCGATGCCCTTTCGGACATAACAGTTTTCAAGACTATCGCCTTAAACCGCTCGGCCACCCCACCCTAGAACAATCATAAGATCGTTCGGACGACCCGATTCGCTTTGCGAATCTAGGGTTTAGTCCCTAACGAGTATTGTATAAAAACGCTTATCGAAACACAAAAGCAGATAAAAGCGCTACAAGCGCGATCAAAACCTGCGAACCAATGCCGAGGAGCGGACGATCGTCAAGGAGAGTTTTGGTATGAATATATCGCAAATGAATCTTCGTATGAAGCACGAGGTAACGCTGCGGCCACACTTTAGAAACAAAAGTCATCATGTCCGGCAAAATACTCCCTCCCATAGCTGCGATAATCGGAATCATTGCACTCGCATCATACCGATACGCAAATAGAATCATGCATACGACCCCACCGGTAATATCAAATGCTCCTTTCCAATATGCCCACGGCATGAGGTCCGCGCGAGACTTGGATAAAAACGCTTTTCCTGTTTCTTCCCACTGGGTTGCTGCCTTCGCCCCGCTCCGCATCACTTTATAGTGCCAGTGCGGAATCATATCAGAGAGGTAATGACTTGCGAGCCCTAAGAAAAAAGCTCCGACTGGATTTGCGTTTGTCGCAACCGCAAGCGCGCCGCCGATAATTTCATGAGTAAAGAGAACCATAGTGGTCAATGATAGGGTTATAACCCAAAACTTCTCAAATCCAAATTTCCTAATGTCTTCAAAAATATTGGAATCACAAACGCGAGACCAATGAGCGGCACGACAAATAAAACAATAGTGATGATAAGTGTCCACTCGAAATACCTCTCGGTTTTTCGAACGGACTTATAGATCGCGTCGATCTTCTCCCCTTGTTCCTGAAGCCGCTTTTGAATTTCTTCGTCCACCTTTACAGTCTACCATAGAAAACGCCCTGCGGAGTTCTCCACAGAGGATCTTGACGAATATTTCTGGCCTTGCTACGCTTGGGTGAAATGTATAGTAACGATATACAACTTACACTGCGTTACCCCCCTTCGACGGGGGCTTTTTTTTAAAAAATAGGTCGATTACCCATCAAAAATTATAAAGTAAACATAAAAAACCATATGCACCCAGCAATTGATCTCATCGAACCAAAAGAGTATGACAGTGTAGTGACAAAACTTCGAGAGTTTTTTAGAAAAAAAGGATTTATTGAAACGCCAACCCAACACCGTTTGAGTATCCTTGCGGCATGCGAAGACCCGCTTACGATCGCGACCTTCAACTATGCAGGAAATCTCTGGCCACTTCCCCAAACCGGGCAGATGTGGCTCGAGTGGGAACTTCTTACTAAGCCAGATGTGCCAGGGTATTACTGCATCACGACAAGCTACCGCAATGAAGCGCATCCGATTCCGGGGAGACACAATCTTATCTTCCCGATGTTTGAATTCGAGACGCACGGCGGATTGGATGCTCTGCGACGCCTGGAAGAAGAACTCATCGCGTACCTTGGTTTCGACAAAAAGGGGCCAGTCGCACACAAGCAATACGACGATCTCGCGAAGCAGTACGACGTCACGGAACTCAAAGCAGAACACGAAGCCCGAATGGAGCACGAGATAAGCCCGGTGGTATTCCTCGAGAATTTCCCTGAGACCACATCACCTTTCTGGAACATGAAACGCACCGGAAATCATGCGAATAAAATTGACATCATCCTCTACGGCATTGAAACTATTGGATCTGCGGAACGAAGCATAGACCCAAAGGAAATGCGCGAACGCTTTAGTGCGATTAGCGATGGAATGTATGCACGCACGCTCTTTGCACAGTTCGGTGAAGACCGCGTGATGGCAGAACTTGATCAATTCCTGAAACTAAAATTCTTTGTGCGCTACGGCGGCGGAATCGGGATCACACGCATGATTCGTGCCTTCAAACGCGCCGGGATGATCCCTGGGGAGCCTTCCACGAAAGTCCTCCATAAAGGAGAAACTGCTCTATCACGATAGTCCGGGGAAGGAAGAAATTTATTGTAAAAGAGTACGGCGACAGCAAAAAGAAAAATAATAAGCCACGCGAGTGTTGCAAAAAGCAATTGCGGCGCTTCTTTCTTTTTTCCGTCAAGTATAGAGGTAGATCGGTTTGCCTAGAACAAGGAGTCCTGTGATAAGCGCAGAGATAATAAAGAGGAGCAAGAGAAAGAGCGGGATAAAAAATGTCTGAGCTCCGCCAAAAATCTCTTTCCCATGAAATAGGACCCAAGCGACCGCGGAGGTATATATGAAAACCCAAACTGCGTTTATAAAACTTTTTAATATGTAATTTTGTGGTTTCATGATTTTGTTTGTCCTACTGCGCTCTACGAGCTTCGCAGGACACTGCTTTTTAATATCAGTATAGATCTTTTATAAATGATGCTTTTTACTTTTGTGCTTGCACTGCGTAGCTGCAAGCGAAGCAGTGGACCTAAGGGGGATCGAACCCCTACCCCATCCATGCCATGGATGTGTAATACCATTTTACTATAGGCCCTCACGCCAATTGATTTTAACAGCCTTTCGGCTGTCCGCAAATTACTCAAAAACTCAATTCGTGTAGGGGTAGACCCCTACCTTTCATTCTTCGGTTCAGATGGCGCAATACGTTTCTCCTTTTTACTAAAAATATAAAGATAGAGAATCTCGAGAATACCGATCGTATTAAGGAGTAAGAATGCGAGGAACCAGCCGCGCTCGCCGCGCTGTGCAGACTTCCAAAGTGCTAACCCTTTCCAAACCAGGGACCATACCAGGAATAGTATAATAGAAACGCCAAATCCTCCGGCAAACATTCCCCCGCTAAAAGGCGAAAACCAATTAGTATCCCCCATCATAGTTTTTTCATTATAACAAATGGTAGCCGTATGATACAGCTATCGCATCACTCGAAGAACCGCCCGAGATAATCAAAGCATTTTTCAATAATAAGCGCTTTATGAACGGGAGAGGATTTTGTCGGGACTTCAGGAACAATCATGCGTGGAACAATAGCGTGTTTTATAAGCCACGACCCGAAAAACGGCTGCGCCTTGAGCGACGCATCAACCGGAATATGCACATATCCTTCGTATACAGTGTGTCCCAAGAGCGCGTCCTCCCTATCATCGATCCCCGTGTGCATTACAATCCCTCCGCGCGTCAGTTCATCCCTCAACTCTCTAAAACTCTCTGCATCCGGATCAACTCCTAAATCGTACATATAAAATCCGTCCCATTCCTTATCTTCATGAAATGATATACAGAGATCAAATTTTTTCTCGCGCAAGAATTCCATAATCGCGCAGACCTCGCGGTGGGAGGGATGCTCCCGAAAACTTCGTTCAATATCAAGCCCTTCATCATTCATGCGCGTCTTGAGACGCATCGCACAAGGACTCAGCTCTGGGATAGAAAGAAACTCGGGCAAAATATCTGCACGTCTTTCAATTTCGTACGCAACAATCGGCACAATCTCGTGCTCATCTCCATGCGCACCCGAGACAATAAGCAGTCGTGGCCTATCCCCTTTTTGCCAATACGGAATCCGTATGCCATCTAAACTAAATTCGTACTTTGAAATCATGTTGGCGGAGAGAGTGGGATTCGAACCCACGAGACCATTTCTAGTCTGCCGCTTTTCGAAAGCGGTGCTTTCGACCACTCAGCCACCTCTCCTTTCGCAAATACTCAATTTATGGCATTTTTAATATACTCGAGGTTAAGGGTTTCTTCAATTGTCCCCGTAGTTCAATGGATTAGAACTGTCCCGTCCTAAGGGACCGACCGAGGTTCGACTCCTCGCGGGGACACCAAGACAAAACTTTTCGGCTTTTTGAGAGCCAATTCGTGGGCGGCGCACAG
>CAYJUS010000032.1:0-10037 GCA_964373435.1 uncultured Candidatus Saccharibacteria bacterium | reverse complement strand
TGAGCAGAATGTCGTTTTCCACCTTTCTGATACGAAGATTATACACATACACTTGATTTTGGAGGTCAACCCTTTTTTCTTGTTGTTCGCCGAGCGATTGGTTATACGCGCTTGCTTTCTCCTGCAGTTCTTTAATCTCTTTATTTTTGATTTCTATCTCCCTTTTTAGTTCTTCAATGACATCCGCAGGGCCGAGATTTGCTTGCCCTAAGCTTGTTTGTGGTGAGCTTGTCGAATCCATCGAACGGGCTTCTTCCCCTCCTGCGAAAGGATTAAGAAATAATTGAATAACAAACAACGCCCCGAAAGTTGATAAAAATAACAATAAATAGTAAGATTTTAATTGTGGTTGGAGATAGTGTTTATTCATTGAGTATAAAGGTGGATGTGAGAAATGATACTTCCCGAAAAAAGATTTCATGAACTTCGTATCATGCGTGCATGTCCAGACGGTCAATTGCGAGGGGGGCCCGTTCACGTACACGCCTTCTACCTGTTTGGTTTATACTGTTACTACGTTCTTTGTATAGAAAGAATTTTCTGGAGCCAATTACCTTCTTTCGTTAAGTGGTTCGTCGTTTTTCACGAATCATTTCATCTTATTCAGCAGCAGTCGTACGATTCAAGTATCCCTCACGAGTCTAATACTCTCGAATGGGAGGCAGATATATACGCGGCGAGGATATGCTATCTTGCCGGGTTTAGTCTCAACTTATTCGCGGAAGATCTTAAAAAATACGCGGGAAGAAACCTATATCTTCCCTTCACATAAGGTCGCGTAGAGCCGGTTTATTTGCGAGCCGGCTTTTGTTTTGAAAATAGTTTCTTCGCATCTCCTATCCTTTCGAGTACCTTTTCTTTTCCGAGCAAAACGGCAATATCCACAGGATCGGGAGACGCCTTTTTGCCCGAAAGCGCAACGCGAAAGGGCCAAAAGACCCTCCCGTTGTCTCCCGCCCTTTTCCCTTCTTTCGTCAAAATGTCCCGTAACGTTTTTTTCACCCACTCCCCCGTGTTTATTTCAGACAATAATATTTCTAATTTGTTAAGTATCTGAAGAACCTCTTTTTTGGACATGCCCTTCCACCTTAAAAGTTCTTTATCATATTCTAACACGTCTTTAAAAAAGAAGTCTGCTAAATCCCCTATTTCTGATAATTTTTTCATCCTTTCTTGTTCGAGCCCCACGACGTTTTTTATGTATTCTGGTGTCTCGCGTCTCGTATCTCTCGTCTGTTTCCCTAGAAACGGCATGCATTTCTTTGTAAGCTCGTCTAAATCCATTTTTCTAATATAATTTCCGTTAACCCAGTCCAGTTTCTCGGTGCTAAAAACCGCCCCGCTCTTTTGTACGCGCCCCAAGGAAAATTCCCGGA
Source organism: uncultured Candidatus Saccharibacteria bacterium (assembly GCA_964373435.1). Taxonomy (GTDB): domain Bacteria; phylum Patescibacteriota; class Minisyncoccia; order JAHCSD01; family JAHCSD01; genus CAYJUS01. The sequence continues at coordinate 8,661 of CAYJUS010000032.1, read as the reverse complement.
TGAGTTCTTCCCGGGTAAAGATTTCCCGTTCGTTCCCCGGGTTCCACCCCAAAAGCGCCATAAAATTTACCATTGCTTCGGGAAGATAACCTTGTTCCCGGTACCATGAAACAGAAAGAACTCCATGCCGTTTGCTTAACTTGCTTCTATCGGATCCTAAAATAAGGGGGAGGTGCGCGTATGCCGGACGAGGAAAACCAAGGGCTTCTTGAATGAGAATTTGCTTGGGGGTGTTTGAAATATGATCTTCTCCTCTGATTACGTGTGTGATTTTCATTTCAAAATCATCTATCGTCACCGCAAGATTATAGAGGGGGGTCGAGATATTGCGCGCAATTGATATATCGCCAAATAGCGTGGTGTCAAACTCAATTTTCCCTCGAATAAGATCGGTAAATTCAACTCTTTTTTTCTGCGGTCGGATGCGTATAATCCCCTCCTCCCGATTTATCTTTCTGCGGGTTTTAAAATAATCGCAGATGTGGCGCGGCGCCTCCTTTCGTTTAAATTGTTCGTATTTTTCCTTTTCAAGTTCTATTTCGCTGTGGTAGCAGTAAAATATTTCTTCCCGACCAAGAAGTTTTTTTATATATGAAGAATACGTTTTTAATCGTTCGCTTTGTCGGTAGGGCGGGTGCTCGCCCCCGACCCCAACTCCCTCGTCCCACATAATTCCAAGCCACGTAAGGTTCTCGATAATATCTTTTTCATATTTCGAGTTTGAACGTTCAAGGTCGGTATCTTCTATTCTTAATATAAACACCCCGTTCTCTTTTTTTGCAAATAACCAGTTAAAAAGGGCGGTGCGTGCGGTACCAACGTGGAGGGGCCCGGTGGGGCTAGGCGCGATGCGAACCCGAACCAGTTGAGAGGGGCGGTGAATCATGATGATTTTTCTTCCTCGTAAGTATATCGAATATATTCGGATTCGGGTTTTGCTTTGATTAGTCCCAATATTTCGTCTGCGAGGATTTTGGCCGCATCGGGTTTGGCAAATTTTTTTGCGTTTTCACTCATATTTCGAAGCATGGCTTCATCTCCTAAAATTTCCTCGATTGCGCCAAGAAGCGTATGGGGAGTAAGATGCTCCTCCTCTATCACCCTGCACGCTCCTTTTGCGAGGTAGTGGGATGCATTCTTCTTCTGATGATCGGATGCGGCATGTGGAAGGGGTATCAAAATACTTGCTTTCCCCCGTACAGCAATCTCGAAGATGCTCCCCGCTCCTGCGCGAGAAACGATGAGATCGGAAGCCGCATACGCAAACGCAAGGTCTTTTTGGGTAAGCGAGGGATAGAGGTGGTACGCGGAAAGCTTCTGCCGCTTTGTTGCAACCCGGGATTCTCGCGCTACCCCCTCGAAGTGGATACTGCCCGAGAGGTGAATAACTTCAAAAGAATCAAGCAGGGCGCCAAGGATGTCAAGAACGGCACTATTGATACCCGTGGCCCCTTGGCTTCCTCCCATGATAAGCACTACTTTTTTTATTCCGGAAAGCTGAAAACGGTTTTTTGCCTCTTCCCGCGTACCTTCTTTTTGTATTATCTCTCTTACAGGATGCCCCGTATAAATAAGTTTACGGTAAGGGAAATAGTCTTTTTCGAACTCAAAGGAATAGGCAATTTTTTTTGCAAATTTCCCTAGGATTCTATTCGTAAGACCGGGAACCGCATCAGATTCGTGTATGAGAATCGGGATACGAAAAAGCCATCCCACCAACACCACGGGAAAACTCCCGTATCCCCCCTTCCCAAAGATTGCATCCGGCATAAACCAAATAAGTACCCAATAGCTTTGTATAATCCCCCACCCCATCCTCAGGATATCAAACAACATTTTTACGCTTACATATCTTCTTAACTTGCCGCTTGCAATTTTTCTTGTAAATAAATTTATTCCCTGAAAGGATTCTCGTGGGAGAGTATCGGGACCGACATACATGCATTTAAGCCCGGGGATATTACGTTTTTGAAGTTCTTCCACCACCGCAAGGAGCGGATGCGTATGGCCTCCCGTTCCCCCTCCGGTAAAAATAATTCTCATCTCTTAATAACACGAATGGCTACAAATTATCTTACAAATAGATACAAATACGTATTTGTAACCGATTAGTGTTTATTTCTGCTTGGTTTCTTTTGATATCCTTAATAAGATCGCGGTCGCAATGAGCGAGATTATCAGGGAAGATCCGCCGTAACTTATAAAAGGAAGTGGTAAACCCGTAAGGGGCATTACACCCGATATCGCACCGATATTAATAAACGCTTGAAGGCCTATCCACGTGGTAATACCCGCGCCAAGAAGCCGTAAAAACCGATCTTCTGAGGAAAGCGAAATAATGAAGCCGCGCCAAATAAAGATCATGAAGAGGAAGATAAGTATTACCGCTCCCACAAATCCAGTCTCTTCCGACCAAATCGCAAAAATCGAATCGCTGATGGGCTCGGGCAAAAAATTATATTTCTGACTGCTGTGTCCGATGCCAAACCCCAAGAGCCCACCCGATCCTATTGCAATTAACGCCTGGTTAATCTGATAACTTATTCCAAGAGGATCAATCTGGGGATTAAAAAAACTGGTAATTCTTTGGGCGCGATAGGGGGCAATTTTCATCAAAAGGAGAAATAGCGCTGCTCCTCCCCCAATTAATGCTCCAACGTGATAGAGGGGGGAACCCGCGAGGTAATAAATGAATAATCCTGTGATGAGGATGACTCCGAGTGTTCCGATGTCGGGCTGGACAATAAGGAGGATGCCGAGAAGCCCGCTCATAAAAAGAAAGGGGAACAATGATTCATTGTGACGGGAAAATCGTTCCTTTGCTTTATCCTTGAACCAGACGGAAAGATAAAGGATAAACGCCAATTTCGCTATTTCAGACGGCTGGAAAGAAAGCCCCCCAACTTCTACCCAGCGTGAAGCCCCGCCACGACCGTAGCCAACCCCGGGGACAAACACTAATAGTAGGAAAAGGAAACTCAATAGAAAAAGGGGAAGCGCAATCTTTTGCCAAAGGGGTAAAGGAAGTTTGTATGCAACCCAGGCGGCTCCCATACCGATAAAGAGACCAAAGAATACCTGATGCTTCAGATAGTAATAATTTTCACCGAAGCGTTCTTGACTCATCACTATAGAGGCGCTTGCAAGGATCACAAGTCCCAAAAGGATAAGAGCAAGGGTTGCTCCCAAAAGAATATAATCGGGTTTTGAGGATCGTTGGAATGTCAAGGATTAAAATAGAAAAATATTCCCGAATTATTTTGTTTTTAAGTTTTTAATGGTTTTAACGAATTTGTTCCCCCGGTCAAATTCATTCTTAAACATATTAAAACTTGCGGCCCCCGGGGAAAGAAGGATGATATCCTTTGGACGGGAAAGACGCCATGATATCTCGACCGCCTCCTTCATTGTGTAGGCCCGTTTTACGTTATTCCGTAAGAAGGCGACGGGTAGAGATTTCTCTATTTTTTCCGATGCCGTCCCCGGAAAAAGGACAAGTGTTTTCACGAATCGGGGAATGGTTCGAGCAAGTTCTTTGTAATTAAGACGTTTATCCTCTCCTCCGCAAATGAGAATAGGACGGCGTGCGCCTCTTTCGACCAATGTGTTAAGGGCGGCTATGGTTGCGTCGGGAATGGTTGCGGCCGTATCGTTAATAAACACTCTTCTTTTTATATTGGCGACTATTTCGGTGCGCGAGGGAATGCCCCTGAAATTCTTTATTGATTTTCTGATATATTTTTCCGGTATGCCAAGCGCATATGCAACGCTTACTGCGCCGAGGATATTGCTAAGGTTGTGTGCCCCCATAAGCTTTATTTCCTTGCAAGGAAGAATTTTCACCCGATTTTTCCCGCATACCACCCATTGATGATACGGAAAACACCCAAAAGATTTCGGAATATCTCGCAAGGAAAAAGACCGTGAAAAAAATATTACTTTTGATGGCGCATCGCTCCTGCAGCGTTTCGTGTAGGGGTTGTCAAAATTGAGAAAGAGAAGATCGTTTTTTTTCTGAAATCGATATATATATTTCTTTGCCCGTACGTAATCGCCATACGTTCGATAGGTATTCAGGTGATCAGGAAGGATATTAGTAATAAGTGCGACGTGCGGACTTTTTTTGTGAGAGGAAAGTCCTTCGAGTTGCCAGCTAGAAAGCTCAAGGATCACCCAATCCGTATTTTTTATCCTGGGAAGTATCTCGAAAGGAGAAACTCCCATGTTTCCTGCAAGAAAAGTGTTTCGCCCTGCTACCTTACATATAGAAAAAAGGAGTGATGCGGTGGTCGACTTTCCTTTGGTTCCCGTAACTCCAATAATGGGAGCGGGACATAATTCGAAAAAGATACCGATATCGGTATCAATAGGAATATGATATTTTCTTGCAATTCTAAGAAAGGGTGATTTTTGAGGAACTGCAGGGTTCTTGATAATAAGTTCCGCGTTGCGAAAATCTTCTTCTCGGTGCTTTCCCAGCACATACTGCGCTTTTACTCCCTTAAGTTTATGTAAAGATTCCCCGATCTCTTTTTTTGTCCTAAGATCGGTAATCGTAAGTTTGGCCTTATGTTCGGCAAGAAATTTTACGATACCCGTTCCTCCTCCATGAAGGCCAAGACCCATCACAAGCACTCTCTTGCCGCTAAAGTATTTCTTGGGATCAGCAGTTTTTTCAAAGAGTAATTCTCTCGGATTCGTCGCCATGTCACAAGTTAAAAGTTAAAAGGTAAAACTGAAAGTTATCGTTAATGGTTTCCGAACCAATAAGGTGTTAATTTTTAACTTCTTTTTAGGATTTTCCCCGGCATTTTTCCGGTAAGGGTGTCGTTTTCTACCACCACTTCCCCATTTACAATTACATGGGTTATACCGGAAGGATACTGGAAGGGATTTTTGAAAGTGGCGTTATCAATAATCGTGTTGGGATCAAAAACGGTAATATCTGCGAAGTAATTCTTTTTGATTTCCCCCCGTTCTTTTATGCCGATTTTTTGAGCAGGGCCAGAAGTGATTTTTTGTATGGCATCCTCCCAACTGATAAAATGTCGTTCTCGAACATAATTTCCTAAGAATCGGGGGAACGCGCCAAAAGAACGAGGATGCACCAAGTCTCCCTGTCTTCGATGGTGTTGGCTATATCCAAAACCATCAGACGCAATAAACGAATGTTTACTCGACATTGCCATAATCAAATTCTCCCGATCGATAAAATCCATAAAGGCAATTACGCGTCCGTCCGAGGCGAGAAGCACATTAATAATGGCCTCCTCCGGACTTATTTCTTCGTTTGCCGCAATTTCCGCAATAGACTTGCCGATAAATGCTTTTTGATGAGGCGAAGAAGCAATAATTACCTTGCGATAGTCGTACGGATCCGCTTTTATCTCATTTATGATGCGTTCGCGAATCGAGGGTTCCCTTAGTCGGGCGAGGAGCATTTTCTTTCCTCCTTTACTTGCCCAATCGGGAAGAAAAAGGTACAAGACCGAACCAATGGTGAGATAAGGATACACATCAAAGTTGATGCGAAGGTTATGGCTTTGCGCAGAATCAATCATCTCAAGCCCCTTGCGAAAAAGATCGCGGGTGTCTTCTCCGATCGTCTTGAGGTGGGATATTTCACAGGACACACCATGTTCGCGAGCCAGATTAATCGTTTCATTGAGCGCATGGAGAAAATTTTGTGCTTCATCACGAAGATGGGTAGCATAGAGTCCATTATATTTCTTTACGATCTTCATTAGTTCTTCGAGTTCCCGTAACGGCGTGGTTTTTGCGTGAGAGTATGCAAGTCCGGTTGAGAGCCCAAACGCGCCTTCCCGAAACGCTTCTTCAATCGAAAATCCCATACGTTTAAGTTCGTCTGCGGTAAGATCTCGAAAGTCTTCCCCCACAATCGCACGACGAATAGTGGAATGCCCCACAAGCGTTGCAATATTGATGCCGAACGGCTTTTTCGCAAGCTCATCAAGAAATTCTCCCATCGTGAACCAGTTTATATTTGCTTCACTGATATCTGCCCATTTTTGAATAGAAAGGAGTGACTGTGGATCGATCAGCGGCGCGAGGGAAGATCCGCAGTTTCCGATAAGGATCGTGGTTGCTCCCTGGCGCAACATGCTTTCAAAATTAGGGATGTCAAAAAGCGTCCAGTAGGAATCCGAGTGATTGAGAATATCCACAAATCCGGGTGCAACGACAAAACCACTCGCATCGATTATTTTCGCAGTCTTTAGATTTTGCAGTTGGCCTATTCGTTTAATCCGTCCCCCCTCAACTCCTATATCGGCTCGGTATGCTTTCCTTCCCGTTCCGTCGATAACCGTTCCCTTTTTTATTACGAGGTCCACAAACTAAAATTAGGAATTAAGAATAAAGAATCGTGTGAACGCATGACGTTCATATTCCATAATTCCTGACTCATCTCCCACACATAACGCGCACTGATTGTATGCGGGGCTCATGATTAGTGATTTTAGTTATATTTCTAGGGTAGGGGCAAACTTATTTTTTTTACATCAATATTTCTTCCGAGGAAAACCCTTGATAACTGCTTAAATCTGTGCGGTTCGTCGCTTACATAGAACTCATCTTCCCCTCCTCCGGGTTTCATTTTTTCTTTCTCAATAAAATTCTTCAGATCCTTTGTGAGTTCGTCTGCCGAATTTATGAGCGCCACCTCTCTTCCCATTATATCATGGATAACGGAAGCGAGTACGGGGTAATGGGTACAGCCAAGAATAAGGGTGTCTATCTTATTTTGCTTGAGGGGGGCAAGATAGTGATGTGCAATCGAATATGTTTCGCGTTTATGAATCCAGTTTTCTTCAACGAGAGAAACAAACAGGGGGCACGAACGCGCGAAGAGACGATAAGGCGGCCGGGAGCGATGAAACATTGATTGATAGGAGCCGCTCGCAATAGTCGCGGGGGTTCCAATCACGCCAATACGATTATTTCGCGTTGTGTGCTTCGCTTTCTCCACCGCAGGTGCGATAACATCAAAGAGGGGAAGACGGAATTCCTTTCTGAGTTTAGGTACGGCAAGAGCAGACGCGGTATTGCAGGCAACAACGATAATCTTGCTCTGCTTTCGCATGAGGAATTTGATGTTCTCTCTCGAGTAGCGAAGAATCGTAGGTTGAGATTTCGTACCGTAGGGAAGACGAGCAGTGTCGCCAAAATAGACTAGTTTGTGGCGGGGAAGCTGTTTTTTTATTTCTTTTACGACGGTAAGACCGCCGATACCGGAATCAAAGATTCCTATCATGGTGAGATAATCCTTTTTGAATCTACGCGTCGTACGGATAGCCATTCGTACGACGCGGGAATAAAAAGCATACACCGCTCGCTATGTGCGGTCCAATAAAAATACGATGAGCCCAAGTGATGCCATGACCGCAGATAATATCCAAAATCGCATAGTGACCTTGGTTTCCGGCCACCCCCTTGCTTCAAAGTGGTGATGGATGGGAGCAGAAAGAAACACTTTTCGTTTTAATAATCGTTTGGAGGAAATCTGAATGATTACGGAAAGCGATTCTAACACAAGGATAAATGCGATTAAAGGAAGAAGAAGTGAATAGTTGGTAAGCATCGCTATGACGCCCAGTGTCACGCCAAGCGGCATCGCCCCCGTATCTCCCATAAAAAACCGTGCGGGATAGACATTGAACCAAAGGAACGCAACTAGTGCACCCGCAATTACCGCGCAAAACGCGGCAAGATCGTATCTCGCGAGGAAAAAACCAATGACGCCGTAACTTGCAAACGCTACAAGAAGCACTCCTCCCGCAAGCCCATCAAGGCCGTCTGTTTCGTTTGTCGAAAACGCGGTTGCTGCAATAATGAAAACAAAGTAGGGAATGTATAGTATTCCCATGTCGAGATTCCCAACAAGAGGAATGTGAAGTTCTGTCCAATCGAGCTTAAAATAGAACCACCACGCCCCTACCGCCGCAATAAGGGTGTAAAGAAGAATGCGGTGTCCAACCCGAAGACCAATCCCCTGTCGACGGCTTTGGATTATTCCTAATACGTCATCTGCCAGCCCCACTATCGCAGATGCGACGAGCGCCCCGAGGGGCAAAAGCGTTTCTTTCTTCGATAAAAAATTAAAAACAGAGAGGGTTTCGCTCGTAAAGAGTTTTCCTCCAAGCCACAGAGCCCCTAAAAGCACTAACACGCTTATCCAAATAAGGGTACCTCCCATAGTGGGCGTTCCTGCCTTCCCCCTATGGAGCACGGAATAAATGGGTGTTTTCCCCTCGCTTCTGATTGATTTTTCCAGTCGGTATTTGTAGAGAAAATGTGTAAGGAACGGTGTTAAAAAAAATGCAACTAAAAACGCAAGGGTTCCCAAAACAAGAATTCTGGTTATTTGAAAGGTAATATCAGGCATATCCATTTTAATTCTAGCACGACTCTTTAAATTAAAAAAGCCGGTTGTGAAGCCGGCTTATGCTTTTTTGCCACCCCTTTAGGGGCATTTTTTTCTCTTCTTTCTTCTTTTTGAAGACGCCTGTAGTATTCTTGCAAAGATATCTTGCCATCGAGGTAATCGCGATCGTCTTTCGTAAGTCCCACTGGTTCGCCTCCTTTCTTAAATATTCGGTGTTAGATAATTCTAACCATCTATAGTAAAAATGTCAATTAGAT
>CAYJUS010000031.1:0-10054 GCA_964373435.1 uncultured Candidatus Saccharibacteria bacterium | reverse complement strand
CAAATTGATAAAAAGAAAATACGGCGGTTGCAATGAGGAGAAAACCGCCGCAGATACGAAATGCTTTCCTAAGCCAAACCTTAGGAATTTTAATATGGACGTGAGTCATAAGCCAACCCCATTTAACGATCTACTCAACGATCAATGTACCCTTCATGGCCGCATGCCCCGAACCACAGACAACCGAACAAAACATAGAATATGAACCGGATTGAGAAGCAACAAATTCTACGGTCTTGACTTCGCCCGGCGTCAAAACCGCGTTTACGCGGAATTCAGAAATGGCAAAACCATGGGTGACATCAATGCTGGTAATATGCAAGCGTACGGTGTCTCCTTTTTTCACGGTGATGGTCGAGGGCTCAAAAGAGAATTGTCTGGCGGTGATAGTAAATTCTTTCGCTTGCGGCTGGGACGCGGGATGCGGTGCGGTCTCCGGTGAGGATAAGAGTGGAGGTGAAGATGAAGGAGATTCCGGGAATGGTTGGGGTTCGATTTTGCCTTCCCAGTCCGACCCTTCGGGGGCGGCTGAGTCCGACCCCGGTGAAACTATTTTTTCCTCAACCGTTCCCGGTGCTACGCCGGGCGCGGGTGTCGAAGATTGAAACCCTCCTCCGCCCCGAAAAAGGAAATACCCGCCTGCCGCCATAATCAAAAACAAAGTGATTACTCCGCCGATAAGTAGTGTTGTGTTGTTTGTTTGCATAGGTTAGTATCGTGGAGGATACGAGCCTAGAAAACTACGGCATCCGCTCCGGACCCTTATTTTTATATCGCTTTATAAAATCTTCGATGCGTTTTCGGTCAATTACGCCCTCGGGGCCAATGTCAAAAGTGTCGAGCCGGCCCCAGGACGAGAGCGCAATGTCTTTCTCGTTTGAGGCGCGCGGGGTTAAGACCGTTTTTTGGTTGCCATTGGTGATGCGTTCAAGTTCCTCGATTGCGCTTTCGGGAATATCCGGCTGATAGGAAATCCATATCTCGCCATGCTCCAAGTTGTGCACCAAGTGTTCGTCTGCTACCTCCTCTTCGTGCACTCCCCTCTCTGTAGTTTTGGCATCGTGTGGTCCCGAGGTAGGAGGATTCGAGTTGTAGTCAGGACGAGAAGATCCCCCGGAAATATGAGTCCGGTCTTCCATCGCCGGAACCGCGACGCTGTAATCCGCCCCCAAAGATTTTTCCGGAGAATTCAACAGGTAATACCCGCCATATCCGAGCGCCCCCGCAACAAGAATCACGCCCCCCCAAAGGATAAGAAAAATTCCTTTTTTCTTTCGGGATGCTCGCTCGACCTCCCTTTTCCGCTCTTCGCGCTTGAGAGCCTTTCGCTCTTTTTTTGTAAGTGATGGCTCCATGAATTTTATTTGCGAAGCTTGTATCTCCCTATGCCGTTTGCCACTACGACACCCGCAGATACAATCCCGAGATATATACCCATGAAAAAAGGGTAAGAAGCTTCAAGGCCCCTCCACGCTCCCAGAATAAGCACATAGTACCAGGAAATAATGGATATGGCTCCGCTTGAAAATAAGATAGTGTGGGCTTTGCGAAAGCTCTCCGATTCCTTAAGGTTCACGCCAACATGTTTTCTCAAGAAGGGAGTTACCCAGAGATTAAGAAATATACCGTTTCCTAATATTACTAAAAAGATGGTGGTTTTCGCAAGAATTTTGGGCGTTTTTACAAGTTCCGGAAAAAAAATCCAAAACCCGATTGCAGATAGTATAGTAAGCACAATGCCGCCCCAAATCTGAAGCGATCCCAATTCCATAAACTTGAGTTCCGTCTTGGAAATTCTCAAATTTTTTGTACTCTTAAAAAACATGAGATCGCTCATGGTGGCGCCCCCCACTCCCAACACCGCGCCGATCGTATGAAGAAGAATTAAAAGAGTATAGGAATCCATACGGTAAAAACGTTATGTGATATTATGTATAAATTTCTCGAGTAGGTAACCGATAAGGTAAGCGGTGGAAGCAGCGATCGACCCGACGAACAAAATTTCGAGGCCGCCCCGGATCCATCCTTTAGGATACACCAAGCTCCGAAGCGCGCCAACCGAAAAAAGGGCAACGCCCGTAAAGAGTATCGAAAGAGGCAAGGGCGCGCCGCTCCCAAGAGGAAGAACAAACGGAAGAAGAGGCACGAAACCGGCGACAAAAAATGAGCAAAAAGTGACAAGGCCGTGTTTTGCAGGGTTTGCGTCTTTGTCCTCTACAATCCCAAGCTCATATCGCATCATAAACTCCACCCACACTTTCTTGTTTTTGCTTATTACCTCTACCGCGGTGTCAAGGTCGCTATTTTCAAACCCCATGTGGCGCAGGATCTCCCGAATCTCCTCACGCTCAATCTCGGGAAAATTATCCACCTCCCAGTTCTCTTTTTCCCGTTGGCGCGCGTGATACTCGTACTCGGATTTCTTGCCGAGGTAATTCCCTATCCCCATCGAAAGGCCATCCGCAAAAAGGTTTGCGAAACCCAAAATAATGATGACGAGTGAGGAGAGATGCGCCCCCACGGCTCCCGCGACAATCGCAAACGTGGTAATGATCCCGTCATTCGCGCCGAATACAAAATCAGCAATGAACTTCCCTGCTCGGTCGTAGTGATAGCGAGACTCCACGTCCTCTAGCTTTTTGTAGGAACGGTGCGCATCCTCGGAGAGCGCCTGCTTTTTTCTTTCAAGCTCGCTTTTCAGCTGTTCTTCGCTCATACCGTTATCCTACCATGCACACGTAACAAATCACACCTTTTATGCATCTGTTTTATGAGTTTATGAGGAGGGCTTGAAAGATCCTTTTTACTTAACAATTGTGCCATGGCACAATTGTTAAGTAAAATATAAAAACGGCTTCGGAAGCTCCTCAGCCGTTTTGTCTCTCATCGGCATACATACCTTTCACAAAAACACAAAATGCGATTGACGCAAGGATTTGTTTCTTATCTACTTTACCGCACACCCGCACATTGATTTTTCCAAGCGCAACCTCTTCGTCGTCAAAGGCGACATCAACTCCAAGGCTTTTTGCCTCTTCTTTGGTCTTGGGCACAATATGGACAACGCCTCGCTCGCCCAAGCCAAGCCGTTCAGCCCAACGACGGGCATATTCTACGCCGCCGCCCGACCATACCACCATCGTGCAACCAATCCTCTGAAGCTCTAGAAAAAGATCGATTACGTCTTGACGCGGCTCGTCTTCGTCTTTAAATGTCTGACCAATCAACGTGCCGTCAACATCAAACGCGATTACCGATTTTACTTTCGGCATCTCACCCTCCTTTTTCTCCGGTTAATACTATATTCTACTACAATTATCTCAATTTGTCAATCATTTCGCATATAAAACACCGTTGCGCGAAGCCAGTGGGAAATCGCCCTCCACGGCGAGAGAATTGTAAGAAAATATTGAAGCATTACCAATTCCTTCCCGAACCATCCCAAAAATCCGCAGATGACAAGCCCCTTATATTGCGCAATCGCCCACCTGCCGCCAATGGGAACCGAAAAACCCGGAAACGAAAACATAAAGTCTTCGAGTTTTTCATTGCGAATGAGGTGAAGAATGTTTCGCGCGGCAAGCGCTCCCTGGCTGATTGCAACGGGTGCGGTAAGGGGAAGAGGGGTACCCGTGTAAGGATCAATGCAGAAAGAATTATCCCCTACCGCAAACACGTTTTCATGAGGAAGCTGAAGCGTGGTATTCACGAGGAGACAGCGTTTTGCTTCAAACGTGACGCCAGTGAATTTCTCAAGCACGCTGTTTGCTTTAACGCCGGCTGTCCAGATTAAAACATCGTGGGGAATTTTTTTGCCGCCCGTCACCACCACGCAATTTTTTTCCACCGCTTCGATACGAGTGTTGAAAAAAATCTCTACGCCCAGTTTTTCCAAACGATGCCGCGCATATTTCTGGGCGCGGGGATTCGCTCCCGGGAGAAGCGAGGAAGACGCTTCCACAATTGTAATTTTCGTCTTTGAGGGTTCACGAGTATGATCTCGCGAGAGTCTTCGGAGATACGCGATAAGCTCTCCCGCAAGCTCGGCCCCGGTGAAGCCCCCGCCGCCGATAACGATGTAGATCGTGTCCCGCTGCGCCTTCCGGTATACCATCTCTTGGATCTCGTCTCTCACGTTCGTTGCATCGTCAATACTTTTTAATCCATGGGAAAAAATCTGTAAATTTTTAATGTCATAGTAAAAGGTCTCGCTCCCCAGGCTAATGACAAGATAGTCATAAGAAATAATCCGGTTTCCTCGAAGGAATACTTCGCGGCTCGTAAAGTCCACGTTTTCTATTTTGCCCTTTATGAGTGTAAGTTCCTCTTCGCGGAATAAATCTTTGAGATGAAACGCAGACATCGCGCGGGCCGTCTCGAAATCCCGCCGTCTCCCCTTTCCTTTTTCGGTATGGAACGTTGCGAGTTCATAGAGTGACGGGAAAAAGGTATGATAGGTATTCTGATCAATGAGAACGACGTCCACCTCTCCCCTTCCTCTTTTCACAAGATCTTTCGCAGATCGCACACCCGCAAATCCCGCGCCAAGAATCACGACCCGCGGAAGTTTTCTTTGTATCTGTGACATACATTTTTATTATACGTTAAATCGGACCCCACACCAATTCTGCGAAAATTAACTCGGCGGCGTACTCGCCTCTAGCTCGGGCTATTCGGCCACTCCGGCGCAAGAACGTATCCCTGATTATATATCCATGAAGATTTTTCTAGAAAATTCTGCAAAATTGGTGTGGGGTTCTCATTTTTGTACCCAAATTAAAATTTGGACAAAAATGGAAAAAGGCGGCCACGCAAGCGCGACCGCCTTAAAACTTGTTACCCACCAACTTCTTTGACGAATGATTCGAGTACTCCGCAGAATTCCTGCGGATGAGACAAGGGCGCTAAGTGCCCCGCGTTCTTCACCACATACGTCTTTGCGTGTGGAATCAGACGCGAGAGCCCCTCAAGCGTATCGATCGTAGGGATCTTTATCGTGTCTCCGTCCATAAGGAGCACGGGAACCTCTCGCGGGATACGCGAGAGTTGATCGCAAAGATCGAAGTCCGCCATGTAGTAGAGCAAATCGGTGTACGTGCGCGGGTCTACGTGCCGCGCATCAGCCCGGAGAATCGAACCGGCATCAGAAGACATATGAAGCATGTCGTCGGTCTCAAAGACCCACGCCATGATTTTGGGAGCGCCGATAAAAAGTAACACTCCTTTTCGAAGGTCAGCAAGAGGAGGATAGATACGGGTGGAAAGACGAAGGTATTGGGCAATGCCTCGTAAGATTCCGAGATGGTCCCGGATCCGGTAGGGCGCGCCCTGCGCGAGCACACCCTGAGTGATCTCGGGATATTTCGCGGCAATCATGAGACCCACCGCGGCCCCCATCGATTGGCCCGCAAAAACCGCACGGCGGATCCGCTTCCGGACAAGAAACCGATAAACGACCTCCACGAGGTCGTCAAGGGTCGCATTCTCGAGACTTCCCGAAATTCCATGTCCGGGAAGATCAAGGACAATGACTCTCCTTTTGATCTCGAGATACGGGAGAACAAGCTTCTCCCATTCAAGGTGCGATCCTCCTAATCCGGGAAGAATCACCAGCGGCGGATTCCCCTCTCCCTGAACAAAGTAAGAAAGAAAGAGTTTCTTTCCTTTGTACCAGAACGTGACGTTCCGGTGATTGCCGGTTATTTCTTTACAATGCACAGAATTTCCCCTTTCTTGAAAATTCAGAGAATTGGCAAGGTACAAGTTTTGTATACGAGAGGGAGAAGCCGCTGTCAATACAGCCGCTTCGGCCACTTCTCGTATGTCTATATTATACCATAAACAAATAAACTATGCAAGATACAAATCGAGGAGTTTGTCAAGCCCCGTGCGACAACTTCGGATGCGTAGGCCCGTTGAATGAATTGGGGCATACCCATAGAAAACACGCAGAAGAACTTCAATGGAATGATGGGTGGAACTATGACGAACCGTATTATTCCGAAGTTGTAGCACGGGGCAAGTCCCGCGGCCACAAAAAATTGACATTCATTCTAATTTATGTTATACTCTTGCATAGTGTTCGCGTACGTTGAAATAGAGGAGGAAAAACATTGAAAAAGCTTCGTGTTGCGCTGATCGGCACCTCGTGGAAACCAATTCCCCCGGATGGCTATGGCGGAATCGAAAATGTGGTGTATGACCTCATCACGGGATCCCGGGGTCTTGATATTTCGTGGAGTCTTTTTACGGTAGGAGAAACTGTCGACCTTGGGAAGCTTCCGTCCGAAGTGGATGTTCGCTGGTTTTTTGAAAAGGGAATGTATCCGGAAATAGGGAATGAAGCAACAAAGGTATGGATTGAGGCAAACCACGCAATGGCGGCATGGGAACATGTTTCCCGGGAAAATTTCGATCTCATCCATGACCACTCGGGAATCGGATTTGGGATGATTGCAGGTTCCGTTACCCGGCGCCCCCCCATCCTTATGACCCTCCACGGCCCTCTCGACATCCCGCTCATCCAGCACTATTACCGGTTTCTGGAAAAAAGGCGTGAGATATACTTCAACTCCATATCCTACGCGCAGAGAACCGCAATTCCCGATCTTACCTATGTCGGAAACGTCTACAATGGCGTAAACCTTGAACATGTCCCATTTGAGAGGCAAAAGGATAATTACCTTCTCATCCTCGGTCGCATCACCCCCGACAAGGGTCAGCGGGAAGCGATAGAGGTAGCGCGAAAACTCGGTATTAACCTTGTGATCGCGGGAAGCGTGGAACAGACGCCCCGCTCAATCACCTATTGGCGGGAAGCGGTGGAGTGCGAACTTGACGAAAATCTTGACGGCGCTCCCGAAAAGATCGCGGCGCTCCGCATGGGACTTGCGAACGGAAGAGGAAAAATATTTTATGTGGGAGAGGCGGATACGCCACAAAAGTTTGAGCTGTTCAAACGGGCGCATGCGACGCTTATGCCGATCAGTTGGGAAGAACCCTTCGGGCTCGTTATGATCGAGTCTCTTGCAACGGGAACTCCCGTTGTGGGGTTTAACCGGGGGTCTGTCCCCGAAATCATCGCCCACGGAGAAAATGGATATATCGTGAAAGATACAGATGAAATGATACGTGCGATAGGAAGCCTTTCGCGGATCTTGCCGGAAACGTGCCGGGAATCTGTTGAAAAACGGTTCAGCAACAACGTTATGGCAAATGCATATCACCGCGTCTATCGGGAAATACTTTCCCCTCGCGAACCATAAAAAGAAAGTGACCGCAAAAACGGTCACTTTTTAATTACCTGCGAAGCATCATCCGAAGGATGGTCTTCCATCTCCGTATTCCGTAATGGAGCCATTCCTTCCCATAGGGAACGTACACGCGAAGCGTGTATCCCTCGCGAATCAAGCGAGATTCAATGTCCCTCCGAATCCCGTTAAGCATCTGAAGTTCGAAGGAAGAGGGATGGTTTTTAAAACGTCGTTTAATAGTGTCGAGAAGTTCCTCGTCGTGGGTTGCAATCGCGGGGTAGTCCGAACGCTGGAAAAGGACAGAAGCAAGAATCAAATAATTTATCCGCACCTCAAGGGGATTCCCGTGAAACTGTTCGCGGGGTTTCTCATACGCCCCCTTGCAAAGCCGCACCCGAATGTTTTTCGCGTCGATTATCTGATCAAGATCTTTCTGGGTTCTGATTAGATTTGCCTGAAGCGCGAGGCGAAGACCCGGATATTGAGAAGAAAGCTTTATTATAATCATAAGGGCGTCATCCACGTACCACGGGTCTTCCATGTCGATCTCGACCCCGACCTGTTTCATGCGGGCTTCCTGCAAAATAGTCTCGAGGTTAAATTCACAGGTCGCGCGGTCAATGTCAAGACCAATTTGAGTGAGTTTAACAGAAATCGTAGCGTCCAATTTTTGCGCGGAGATGTCACGAATAAGGCAAAGGTATTCGGTCACATGCGAACGAATTTCATTAACACCGGTAATGTGCTCCCCTAAAAAGTTTACCACTACTTTTCTTTTTCTCGCGTTAAGTCGTCTCACGCACATAAGCGCTTCTTTACGCGTCCGACCTCCAAAAAACCGTTTGCTTACGACGTAGAGGAAGGGCTCACAAAAATCAATCGCTTTCTTTTTGATATTCTTCGTCGAAAACCATGAAAAGGGATCCGAATCCGGCGTCCGATACATACAAGATCACCTGCTATGAAAAATCAAAGAACTGATGGTAGTATGGCACAGATAGTAAAAAATTTCAATGAAAAAGAAAAGCCCGCTTTCGGGCTTTATTTCGAAATTGAATTTGTAATCCGGGGGTCAAGTCCCGAAAACGTTTCGAGGTGACGAAACCGGTCTCTTCGTAGCTCCTCCATGGAAGAGGCGAATACGGACTTCCCGTAAATAGCATAGGGGTCGAATGGCGCAAGATCCACCCCGGGAACGGCAACGGGAAGATCGTATCCCACGTCCGGGTTTTGCTCCCATTTCACATTTCCCCGCACCACCTCTTCAACGATCTTAAGGGTGATTTCGGGAGTGATTTTCACCCCGTTATCCATTCCTCCCACCTTTCCGGTGTTTAAGATGTAACACTGGATGCGGGGATGTGCGGTAAGAATTTCGAGAAGACGATTCCCGTTTTTTTCGTGATGATCCACGATAAACGGATCAAACCCTACCACTCTTTTGGTTTCCCCCACACGCGTCGGATCATCCGCAGAGGTAATAATGGATTCTCCCAGCATATAGAAGGCGGCGGCTTGCTCGGCGGAAACAAGTTTTCCGAGGGGGGGGATGTCATACCGTCTTGTGTTGAAAAAGACAAAATCTACTTTGTCGAGATCAATAAAGGGGGAAGCGAGTGTGATTTTGTCTCGCGGAATAATGGCGCGTCCGTTTGTCGAGAGAGAATGGTTGTCGAAGTCAACCGCGCCGTTCGCATCCACAAACACGTTTTCCCAAATCGCTTCGGGGTGAAGCGCAACGTCAAAAAGCAACTGCTGGCCTTTGATATTGTCGGTCTTTACATAAAAATTCCGTTCGGTTCCGTATGCGATTGCCCTGCGGTCAAGAATAATGATGTCATCCTGCATGATCTTGACTCTTCTCGCAAGACCATGGTCTTCACAGATGATTGTCGTCTTCCCAGTGCCGGAAAGCCCAAATACTAAAATTCCTTTCGGAGTAATCTTCCCGTCCGCAAGGATATCCATTTCCTTGCTTCCCGCGTGCAATCCCAACGCGTCTCGTTCTTCGCGCGCGAGATACATCGCCATACGAAGCGAGGCCATCTTGGCTTCCCCGTAGTAGTTGGAGCCCAAAATGATCGTAGTTGCCTCTTTCGGAAATATCAGTATTTCGGTTTTCGGCCACTCGGGAATATCAATAACGGTAATATCGGGCCTATCCCGGGGGGTAAACGACGGCGCGAAAAAGTTTTTGTGGAACATAAGCGCGATCTGAGGGTTTTCCTTGGTGATGTAAAGCCGTACCGAGAAGCGCGCGGGGCCGGAACGCCCGATCTCGCGATCAACGCCGAAACAGTCATGCGTTCGAAGGTAGTCTCCCACTTGCCGGAGGGTTTCCCCGATCTTTTGGTCGGTATCGTATATTACCCGCGTCATCCCTGCGCTTCTTGACATGACATTTGTGCGGTAAAGCAGGTTTCCTGAACTTGTTGGAATGGACTTTTGCCTTGCAAGGGTATGAAGAGTTGCTTCGTCCATTGGGGTAATTACCGTACGCGGCCTCATTTCAGAAACTCGCATCATATCCTCCTTTTTACAAAGAACGTTTCTTATGCCTTCTTCACGTTTACCCATTGTACCAAAATAGATTCGTTTTGGCAATAATGATAATTTCCGGATCAACCGAAAAACAGCCGATAGGCTGTTTTTCAAACGCGGTAGCCCCAACCGGATTCGAACCGGTGTTTTAGCGCTGAGAACGCTACGTCCTAGGCCAGACTAGACGATGGGGCCCCTCTTTTGTTAGGGATTAATAATACTTACTATAAACTAAGAAACAAGTAAATGTTTTTGTTTCT
>CAYJUS010000030.1:0-10263 GCA_964373435.1 uncultured Candidatus Saccharibacteria bacterium | reverse complement strand
CAGGGCAGGCCCCGAACCAGAGTTGCCTTCGGCAACACGATTCAGGGCAGGCCCCGAACCAGAGTTGCCTTCGGCAACACGATTCAGGGCAGGCCCCTTTAGGGCTTTACGGTTAAACTTATAAAATCAAGAAACGACGCGTGGGATTCCTTTCGGTAGAGCCACGTTGCCATCCCAAGCTTTGCTGCGCTTGCCACGTTTTCTTTAAGATCATCAACAAAGAGAACACGCGCGGGGTCTACACCTGTTTTTTCAAGGCATACCCGAAAAATTCTTTGATCCGGCTTTGCAAGACGCATGCGATAGGAGAGAAAAAGGCCGTCAAAAAGCTGAAAAACGGGAAGAGGTCGGTAATAGTCCCATGCCACCAAATTGATGTTCGAGAGAAGATAAAGCCGTCTCCCCTCTTTCTTCCATTGTTCCAGAAACTCAAGATAGGGTTTATTCGGCGTTACGGCAAGATCCCATACTTCCGTTATCTCGTGCGGCTCGATACCGAGCTCCCGTGAACGTATCTCGAGGAACCGCTTGCCGCTCGTTCTTCCCGTAAATGATCGTTTGAGAATTTGGCTTTGGTTCCACCCCAACTTTTCCGGGACACGATGTGTCCGTCTCTCTATTTCTCGCTTGAACACTTCAGCATTAAACAAAAACATCACGTCGCCCAAATCCGTAAAGATCGTATCGATCACATAAGGCTCCTTTCTCATTCTTGGAAACTGTGAAAGAGCAATTTTCTCGAGTATCCGCCCACCCCTCCTTCACTAAAGTTACGGAGGGCGAGGCAGGACTCGAACCCCGCACCAGAGCAAAGCTCGGTACGGGACGTGCCTGGAACGAATGACCGCCTTCCCGTCCGCCCACCAGGACTCGAACCCCGCACCAGAGCAAAGCTCGGTACGGGACGTGCCTGGAACGAATGACCGCCTTCCCGTCCGCCCACCAGGACTCGAACCTGGAACCAATGGATTAAGAGTCCACTGCTCTACCATTGAGCTATGGGCGGGCGGGAAGGCGGTCACAATGGATCTAAGAGGTCTGAAATGTTTTCGCAAGCGAAAATGTTTCAGAAACTGCTCTACCATTGAGCTATGGGCGGGCGGGAAGGCGATCACAATGGATTTAAGGGGTCTGAAATGTTTTCGCAAGAGAAAATGTTTCAGAAACTGCTCTACCAATACCGCCCAATTCTTTTAGTGAGAATTGGGCGAGCCTCGCTCAGTAAAGCTGGGCGGGAGTCCCGGCGCCGACAAAATCGGCGCCGTGGATCCTCGATACCAGACAAAATCGAAGATTTTGATGGTATCGGGACTATGGGCGGGGAAAAGGTGCGGGGAAGATATAACAGTTTCATTTTGCACCATTTTCCCGTGTAACATTTGACTCTACAATCAAGGAATCATATACTACTATAACAGTTTCACTTTGCACCATTTTCCCGTGTAACATCTATGACCATGACAAACAATCGAGAAAATTTAGATCCCTGGTATGTGACAGGTCTTTGTGAAGGTGAAGGAACCTTCACCTATCAGACTTCTTACCAGAACCGGAAAGAAATTATATTCGGAGTAAAGCTCGCGCATACAGAAGGATATTTGTTAGAATCACTTCAAAAATTTTTCAATGCCGGAAGGATATATAAAGTAAAGCCGATCGCTCCTAAGAATCATAGTGGGTATACTAAATCCGCGCTCTACTATAAGGTGTTTTCTCTCTCAGACCTAGAAAAGATTGTAGCACACTTTGATACATATACATTAAGAGGCGAAAAATTGAAACGATATACAATTTGGAGAGAAATGTTCCTTCTTAAAAAGAAAAACCATCTCAAAAGGAGATATCCAGAGATTGACCGTAAGAAGGTAGGAGAACTTGCTCGAAGACTTTCTGATTTGGCACCAAAAAACGTTCCTTGGGATGGCGAGACCACTTCTCCAAACAAATAATCCTTGCTGTCTATCTCGAGTGATTCTTTTTGAACGCCCGAGAGATAATCTTTAGTTAGCACATTATTCAATTTAGCGCAAACCCGCAAAGGTGGATAACGCGATAATGGATAACGCGTAAATTGACAAACAAAAATACTTGCGCTATACTACCCTGTTCGGTTCCTTATAATTTTGGAGGAGACAAGTGAGAAAGCGCGAAAACCTTATTGAGCAAAATTCCTGGGACAAACTTGCGACACTTATCCAAAGCAAGCAGAAAACAAGCACACGCGAGTCAGGCAAGGGCTGGGGGGAAGAAAAGATCGTCCCTGTCAAAGCCCGGTTTATCGACCTTTTTTATTCTCTCGCTAAAACATATTTTAATCTTGAAAGGAATGAGGTTGCGAACCTCGATGACGGGGGGATCTTGGCGCTCGAGAAACTGATTGCGAGGCGTTCCTTACGCGATGAACTAAGGGCGAGATTGTTTTGGGACTTCCCGATAATCGGGCAATTCGCGCAGGGAATTTATCATATCGCGTCAGACACCGGCTACGCCAGAGCCCATGGGTATAACCCCAAACCTACAAAACCCTGGAGTTATCGATTTCTCCGCGCGATACTAAAGCATTCCTGTGGTAGAAACTGGTTTCCGTTTGAGAGTCTCTCGCAAGACCGCTACAGATACGCAAGAAAATAGAACAAGGAGGAGGTCAAATGAAGCATTGGGTGTTGCTTGGAGTTTGTGTGTTTGGTTTGGCGGTTGCCGCGTTTTTTGCGGTGCGCCTGCTCCACCACGGATCCATTACCGTGGAAGAATTTCGCGAGAAGAGTGTCGTTGACGAGAACGTCCTCTACGTTCAAAAGGAGGATCTATACCCCGAGGATACATCCGCATGGTTATTCGGGAAGGGAGTCTTCCCCCACGCGTTTTCTGGCCGCGAGAGAGCTTATACCCTTCGCGAAGTACTCTCTTCGGATGGAAATATCGCTCATGGATGGATTTTGCGGGACGATTATGGCGTAACCCAGGCGAAAAGGATATACTGGGGCGATACCAAGTACTGGGAAGAAGATAAATGGGTAGGTATTGAAAAACAGTTTTTTAAGAACAAAATCCCCCCATCTGTTTCCCAAGACGTCCCGAAAGATCCTTCTTTAAACCGTGAAGAAACGAGCGATATCCTTTTTGGAAACCAGGGGCATAGTACGCACTTTCTCGGCCTCAAACAGGTGGCGAGCCTGGAAGACCTTTCTCCGCCTCAAGAGCTTCAACGGGGTTGGATTGCAGTACCGCAAGGCGGCGAAGACACCTTTGTTGCCCGTATCTATTGGGACGACACTTCCTACTGGCTGTCTCCATGGATGCATCTTAGTGAAGATGACTATATAACGGACGGCATTATGTACACCATGGCAGAAAAGGGCTGGGACGGAAGGACCGGAAACAACTGGCCGATCTTTATCGGAATAATTTTTGGGCTGCTTCTTGTCGCGCTACTCGTTTTTGGATGGCTTGAGCTTCTCTTCAACGAGTCGTGGAATAAGTGGTGAATAAAAAATCGAGGTTTTTCCTCGATTTTTTCATAGCTTCACCCGCCTTCGCAGGAGACCACAGATGTCAATCCGTGGAGGAACGCGCGTCGTCTCCTGCTTCGGTGGGATTTCAGCTCCGCTGAAGCACAAAGGAGATATCATGGGCGTAAAGCCGGAGCTTCATTTGACAAGAATCCCCACATTTGTTATCGTGCAAAGTTCGCTCTTTGAATTAACTATTTTCGAATACTATTTTCGAGGAGGAAAAGGCATGAAAGGCAAAAGGCAGAGTCTTATCAAGCAAAACGTCCGCGACGAGCTTTGCTCTGATCTCGATAACATGAAAAGAGAAAGGTCGAGCGTGAACGAAGAACGGGAAATTGCAAGAAAGATAGAACAGCACACAACGCGCTTAAAAGAAAGTTTCTCGAGACTTTGCGAGACACAGTTTGGAGTATCCGTGGAGCAGGTTTTGCTGCTGGAAGAGCCAAAGTTTCGCGAACTTGAGCATATGGTTGAAAAGCGGACGCGGGCGTGGTCGTGGGCAAACAAGTTTCTTTGTGTTCCTGCAAGCCCCGTTATTCTTTTCTTGATTTGCACGCTTTGTCCTCTCTTCGATGGCTTCCAGGGGGAGGCAAGGCCCGGCATGGCTTGGCAATTCACCCATAACTTGAGCCAGCTCAGAAAGTACGTGAGCAGGGACTACTCGCTCTACCATGCGTTTACAAGGCGGGCCCTCTTTCCAAAACATAGTCACGGAGCTCTGCCGTAGAAGGGGGTGTATCATGAAGCATGTCATATTAGCGACCGTGTGCATGTTAGGGTTTGGTGTTGCCGCTTTCTTTGTGTTCCGTCTGCTTCACCACGGCGCAATTGATGAACTTGTCTTCGAGAAAAAAGGATCCGTAGATACTTCCCTTCAATATTTTTCTGGAGAAGAATTGTATTCCGATGAGATATCAACCATCCTTTTTGGGCGGCGGGTATTCGACCGGGTACATCCGGGGCTTGAGAGAGCCATAAGCATGCAAGAGATATTCAACGCCGGTGGAGACATTCACAAAGGATGGGTATTCAAGTCAGACGAAGAGAACCGTACCAGTATTGCGAGAATCTACTGGAACGATACTACCAAGTGGCAGTCGAACTGGCGTCATCTTGCGGGCGATAGGTTTGCGGTAGGCGATACTATTCGAAGCGGAATTAGGAATGGAGTAAGCGGCACATCCCGCAGTTTTCTGACCGGTGAGGAAGAATGGTTGCCTTCGCGGATTCCCGGCGAAGAAGAGGTCATCTTCGGGAAAGATGCATTCGCGAAAGCGTTCCCCCGTCTTGAGCAAGTCTTACGGGTAAAAAACATGGCAACTCCGCCCGAAGCGCTTTTCCGCGGCTGGATCGTAAGCGACGACAATGGGGATACCGATTACCGGCGCGTGTATTGGGATGAGACGAGTTACTGGGTTTCTGATTGGAAACACCTTAGGGGTGACGCCTACGTAGAGAATGGAATCCAAATAGAGCCCTCGAACCGTGCATGGGATGGAACGTCTGGCAGCAATCACGCGGTAATGATAGGTATTCTCTTTGGGTTCGTTTTGGGCGCGGTTGTCGCCTTTGGTTTCCTCGAAGCAATATTTTGGGAACCATACTAAGTTCGGCAAAAACAAGAAACCGGGGCTTCCGCCTCGGTTTTTATTTTTAACCCGCACCCCTCATTTTGATTAAACTTTTCTTATGCATGAGGTTTAACCTTATATAACACTTTACCCGATCTGGAGCAAAAACAATTGACAAAAAATCGGGATCGTGGTATATTGGTTTGTTTGGGACCTTGAAAAGAGAAAAAAGGAGAATTGTTCCTATGAAGCATGTGATATTCTTTCTTGTGTGTGTGGCGGGGCTTGGCATTGCCGCATTTTTTACCGTAAAAATATTTCACCACGGGGAGATTACTAATCTCACTTACCGTGGCGAAAAAAGTATCGATGGATTTTCCGTTGCGGCTCGCATGGACCGTTCGCGCTCGGGACCCACGGCGCTTTTCGGGAAGTCGAGCTTTGTGCGCGCGCACCCGGAGCTAAAAAGGGTTTCAGATGTCAACCTGATTCTTTCTTCCGGGGAAGAGACTTCCAACGGATGGATTCTTTCTTCAGAGGATAGCGATACGTACATCGCTCGCGTGTATTGGAACAATAGAAACTGGTGGGAGTCAAAGCGGTACCATCTGCAGAGCAACGGCATTGTTTTGGAAAACACCCTCTACGCGATTGGGGAGGATGCGGTTCACGTGGTGCTCTGTGATGGAAGCGCGACGAAAGGAAGAAACAGCGTTGTTTCGGGCAGCGGCCCGGAGCCCATTTTCGGGAAAGATGCCTTTCAGAAGGCATTTCCTCAACTAAAAGAAGCGGTTGCCATAAGCCAGCTTTCCACTCCTCCCGAGGAAATCCAGAAGGGGTGGGTGATAAAAAACGGGGAGCCCCACACCCAAATTGCGCGGATCTGGTGGGACAAGACGCTCTATTGGATGAGCGACTGGGAGGACCTTGAGGGCGTGAACATGGTTTCCGAAGACACGGTGCAAAATCTCGAAGAGCGCAAAGCCGAGTTTTTTGTTTGTGAAAAGGGGAATAAGGAACCGGCAAACGAGGAGCGGCAAGAAGAACCCCTCCTTCTTTTTGGAGAAGGGGCGTTTACCGCTCTCTACCCTAATCTTCTTCGAGTGGAAAGCCGAGAGGCCCCTTCTTTTTCTCAAGACGCGCTCTTTAAGGGATGGACGTTCAAAAGGGAAGATCCTCACACTCAAGTCGCGCTCATCTACTGGGACAATACCTCCTATTGGGTTTCAGAATGGAAGGATTTCCCGGGCAGTACATTTATCAGGGGCGAGGTGATACGGGAGACGAGCGACGAATTGACTCCTCAAGAAGTGGTAGGATCAGGAAAAGAGGAAATTATTTTTGGAAATGATTCCTTTTTCGAGCTCTTTCCCGACCTTGGGGAAACGGACGACATAAGCGAGATCAACACTTCGCCGGATGAATTTTCGCGCGGCTGGAGGGTAACAAACGGAAACGGTTCTGTTTCAACCTCGCGCATTTACTGGGACAAGACGCTCTACTGGATGAGCGACTGGCAGGATCTTTCAAGCACGCGTTTCGTCTCGGGAGAATACATGAAATTTGTCCAGCAAGAGCCAGTTTCGTTTATCCCTTCGGGCATCATGGAAGAGGAAGCGGATGGTGAACCCCCTGACTTTTCTCGGGGAGAAGCAATCTTCGGGAAAGACGCTTTTCCATTGGCCTACCCCCGACTCGAAAGAGTCGAGCGCCTGGAAGAGCTTGGTCCCTCTCCTGACGCGCTCTCCAGAGCGTGGGTGGTAGAGGACGATTATCATACCGTCGTTTCGCGCGTGTATTGGAACGATACGCATTATTGGCAGTCTGACTGGGAGAAACTTACCGACGTGGTCTATATTGAAGACGGGGTTCTCCAGCAACCCCAGGAAAGAGGATGGGACGCGAGTTTGAGAGACAATTGGGGAATCGTGGCGTCAATGATTCTTGGCGAATTTTTCTTCGCCATACTCGTGTTTTTCTTCCTTGAAGCGCTCTTTGTAGAGTTTTACTAGGAAACAACGATATAAAAAAGCCCCGAGCGAAGGTCAGTTTGACTGGCCGAAGTCGAGGGGCTTTTTCTAATCTATTTTTATTCCTTTATTAAGGAGATCTACGCGTCTTCTGAAGTTTTGCGCAATTTCCGCGACGACTCCTCGTTCGAGATTGTTTCCTTCCGCGTCTTTTCGCGGGCCCTCATACTCTATGGAAAGCCAGTCGTTATATCCTTCCTCTTTTAACCACCCAACCATTCTGGGATTATCGATCCATTTGTCTCCCTTGCGATAGCCATAGTGCTTAAGGTGCACATGCCGTACAGTGAGGGATCGGACGACCGCGCGCACGTTTTCATACAGATTTGAAGGGTAGTTTCCCGTATCAAGGTTGATCTTGAGGTGGGGCGAGTTGACCCGGTATATAAGGTTAACGTGGTCTTCCGCGTTTTGGACCGTCGCGCCATGGTTTTCCATCACAAGCGTCACATTATGCGAGCGCGCGTAATCGGCAAGTTCTTTTAATACCGCCGCTTTGGTGGGGAAAACACGGACATTCGCCACCCCGAGGAGATACGCAACGTTAATCCATTCTTTGATTTCCGCAATTTTTCGCTCCACATCAACCGGTTTTCCCGGCTCGTAAGTCCTGTCGAAAAACACTTCGGGGCTCACCGCGCTGATTTCAAGCTTTCTCATGTAACACTCCGCCTTAAGCCGTTCCCAGAACCCTCGTTCAAGACTGGGCCTTCCGGAAGAGAGCCCAAAATGCCTGTCCTGAATTTCCACGCCATCTAAACGCAACCTTGCGCATTCATCAAGAAAATCCCAGAGGTTCCACTGTTTTGTCTCAAAAAGCGAAAGGTAGCTGATCGTACTGCATCCAAGCTTCATTCTCAAACCTCGCCATAAAGACTATAAAGAGCTATACTCATCTTACGCATGCGAACCGCAATACGTCAAATATGCAACTGGTTATTCTCCATGCAATACTATACGGGTTTTTGGGATGGGGGGTTGAGATCATCTTTACCGCCCTCAAATCCTCGATCAAAGAACGATCTTGGAAACTTGAGGGCTTTACCACGCTTTGGGCGTTTCCATTGTATGCGTCGGCGGCGGTCTTATTTGAGCCCCTTCATGATTATTTAGTTGCTTTTGATGTTATCTGGTTTTTTCGGGGGATCGTCTACGTTGTTGGCATCTATGGGATAGAGTTTATCGCTGGTTTAATATTCGTGGCTTTAATAAAGAAGCATCCATGGAAGTATTCCGGCCGATATACCCTGAAGGGATACATTAACTTTTTATATGCGCCTGCTTGGTTTGTCTTCGGGGTGTTACTCGAACAGGTTCATAACATTCTTTTGAGAATTGACCGCATCCCATAGGCCGTGTGGTCCTTTGGGTTCGAATTTACAAGCTCCTGTTGTATATCCAGAAAACAGCCGCTCTTTGTCGAGTGGTTGTTTTTCATTGACTTTCCTTACTCAATTGGTAAGCTGACATTATAGCTCTTTGAGAGGGGGAAACACGTGGCAGACGAAAGATCCGAAGCCGAGGAAAGCCTGAAAGAAATCATAAAAAACCTTGAAGAATGGGTTGCAAACCACCCCAAACCCGACGAGATATCGTTTACCGCGTGTGTGAACGGCGGATGTGTTCGATTAACTCCAAGAGAGGTTCTTCGGGAGGTGAAGAATCAAACAGAAGTTGGAAGGAAAATAAGTGCGGTTTGGGCATACAACAAAGATCATGGCGCGGTAAGCCTACTTGATTTTGTTGTAGGCGGCATTCCGTCGTGGTTACTTGAAAAAGACGACATTACTTTGAAAGAATTACAGGATTGGGTCAAGGAGGACTGGGAGAAGGCATCGAAGAAAAAGCCAGATTCGCATCTCCAATTGATCTACCTCTTTGAGGAACTGGGCGAGATGGCAGAAGCTATCAGAAAGTTAAGCGGAGAAAAACCACGCAAAAAGGTTAAGGCCAACCTTAGGGGTGAACTCGGAGACGTTCTGGTCGCCCTCGCGACCATAGCCAATGATCATAACATTGATCTGACTGAAGCCGTGAAAGAGACCAAAGAGAAGATTATTCAGAGACACAAAAAGGGTTTATAGGGTTAACCAAAACATGGATTCATGACAGTCATGGATTTGTTAACATTGAGGAAAGGAGGGACGCGATGCTCAAGAATGACAATTCAAGCAAATACCGGGGTTTTTGTATGCGTTGTAGAATCAAAAGATACATACAAAAACCTCAATTGTTTTTGATGCGGAATGGAAGACAAGCAGTTTCGGGGCATTGTCCGGTGTGCGGCAGAAAGATCGTTCTGATTGTGGGACAAAGAGCCCTCGCTTAAAGAGGGGAAAGCCCCTCGACTTATCTCGGGGGCTTTTTAAGTTCTCCTCGTAATGGCTTTCCGATAATATTTTTGGGGATTTCGCCAATTTTAGGGGGCCGTGTACTCGATATGGAGTCTGGCAGCGGAGACCGCCGAGCCACTATAATCGTAAAATCGAAGGCTTCTGGCTAAGTCAGTATTAGGTCGTCCGATAAGCACTAGTGTCGTGGGGCTGAAACTATTTACCACCTCCTGTAAGGGCGCTACGAGACTGGGGGATTGTCTCCAACCTATTCCGATGCCGTCCGCAATCCATGGGATTGAAATAATTGTCCTTGAGCGGTTCGTGATATCGAAAGGGGTCGTTGTGAACTCGGAAGGAGCGGCGGCTGACTGAAAGTGAAGGTTAACATTCACATCATCATTTGTAGCGATTTGGACATTAACTTCTACATAGGCAACATTTATGATGGCGCCCTGCGGAATAGATATCCCTGTCCAACGTAAACCCGCCCACGTCCGAGACGCGCTGCTAGTGTGAGATTGTAGATTTATAGTCGTATTAGTCAAGGCAATGGCCCCGGTAGATTCGACTTCAAGCGCATCATCCCCAGTCCCCCCTACCTGCAAATCAAGAACGACTGGGGATCCCCCCCCTCCAACCCCGCTCGTTCCGAGTATCGTAAGCTTTGTTCCCACCTCGAGGACATTGTTATTGTTTCCTCCATCTCGGGACTCTCGGTCGTCTGACCCTCCGCTTGAAAACTGCGTACTTTCGAGGTTGGCGTTTAACTCGTAGGTCGTATCCGTGTCGCATCCGTAAAGATACAGAAGATCGT
>CAYJUS010000029.1:0-10301 GCA_964373435.1 uncultured Candidatus Saccharibacteria bacterium | reverse complement strand
ATCGAAAGAGTCCGTGATATAGGAATAATAGCTCACATCGACGCCGGAAAGACACCCGTGACCGAACGGGTGCTTTTTTATACGGGGATTTCTCATAAAATCGGAGAAGTGCACGAGGGTCAGGCAATCATGGACTGGATGGCACAAGAGCGTGAGAGGGGGATTACCATTACCGCGGCCGCAACCACCTGTTTTTGGACTCCCCTTGAGTTTATGGCGAATGGAGAAATTTCTCCCGAAGAGCGGAAAAAGAACGAATATCGCATCAATATTATTGATACGCCGGGTCACGTTGATTTTACCGTTGAGGTAGAGCGTTCCTTGCGGGTGCTCGACGGGGGAGTAGTAGTGTTTGACGGGGTGGCGGGAGTGGAACCGCAGTCAGAGACCGTCTGGAGACAAGCAGACCGGTACAACGTTCCCCGTATTTGTTTTATCAATAAACTTGATCGCACGGGTGCAAATTTTACGAAAAGCATGGAATCTATTCGCTCGCGCCTTAACCGAAACGCAATCCCCATTCAACTTCCCATCGGGGAAGAGCAGAATTTTTCCGGTGTGATTGATCTTTTGGAAATGAAAGCCCTTACCTTCCAGGGGGAGCACGGCGAAGAGGTGATCTCGGGCGATGTACCCCGCGAATTAAAAGAGAGCGCCGAGATTGCGCGTACGGAACTCATAGAAAAAATCGCGGAGCAAGACGAAAAACTTCTCGAAAAGTATGCGGCAGGAGAAGATCTCGAACTAAAAGATTTGCGCGAGGTCTTGCGGCGCGCGGTAATCTCCTATACCATTATCCCTGTGCTTTGTGGGAGCGCGCTTAAAAATAAAGGGGTGCAACCCGTGCTTGACGCGATTACCCACTATTTGCCTTCTCCCGCGGATCTTCCCCCGGTGAGCGGCGTAAACCCGAAATCAAATAAAGAAGAGACTCGGGAGCCCAAAGACGAGGAACCCTTTTCTTCCCTTGCATTTAAGGTGGCCACTGATCCTTTCGTGGGACAGCTTACTTATTTTCGTGTCTATTCGGGAACCCTGAAGAAAGGTTCCTATGTGCAAAACACGACCCAAGGTCAAAAAGAACGGATCGGCCGCATATTGCGGATGCACGCAAACGACCGGGAAGAGGTGGACGAAGTGTTTGCGGGCGATATCGCCGCCGCGGTGGGTCTTTCTCACACCACCACCGGGGATACGCTTGCCCATACCGACCACCCCGTCATACTTGAGAAAATTACCTTTCCCGAACCGGTAATATCCCTCCGCATTGAACCAAAATCGAAAGCAGACCAGGAAAAAATGGGCTTTGCTCTAAGGAAGCTCTCGCAGGAAGACCCCACATTTAGGATTAAGACTGACGAAGAAACGGGCGATATGATTATTTCGGGCATGGGGGAGTTGCATCTTGAGGTTATTGTAGATAGAATGTTAAGAGAGTTTAAGGTGGGAGCAAACGTAGGGAAGCCTCAGGTAGCGTATAAGGAAACCATTCGACTTGAAGCCGAAGCCGAAGCAAAATATATACGGCAGACGGGAGGCCGGGGCCAGTATGGACACGTGTGGCTTCGCGTGGAGCCGCTTGAACGAGGTACGGGATTTGAGTTTGTTAATGCGATTAAGGGCGGAATTATCCCCCAAGAATTTATTCCCGCGGTTCACAAAGGCGTTAAAGAGGCAACGGAAAAAGGAGTCCTTGTGGGATACCCGCTCGTTGATCTTAAAGCCACGCTGTATGACGGTTCGTTTCACGACGTTGATTCATCGGAATTTGCATTCAAGATTGCAGGCTCGATGGCGCTTCAGGAGGCAGCAAAAAACGCACACCTAGTTTTGCTTGAACCCGTAATGAAGGTGGAGGTGATAACGCCAGAAGAGTTTTTGGGGGACGCGACGGGAGACCTTGCTTCGAAACGCGCAAAAATAGAAAACGTGAGCGAACGGCTGGATACCCGTGTGATCGATGCAAAGGTTCCGTTGGCCGAGATGTTTGGGTACGCAACACAACTTCGTTCTATGACCCAAGGGAGAGCTTCCTATACCATGGAATTTGAGCGGTACGGAGAAGTGCCGGCCAATATTTCTCAAGAGATAATTGAGGGAAAGCGAAAATAGGAGCGGGCCCTCGCAAGGAAGGAGGGTAGTCTCTGACGGTGACGAACACCATGTGCTACGAATATACACACGAAGTCGAGTCAGACTCGACTAGGCGCCGCTAATTTCGTTGGCCATCCGTGTTGATATTCGTGGCCACTAGTGTTTTTAATAAATTGGATTTTACTTCCATAAAAGATATTCTTAAGAACGAAAAGTCAAAAGTTATTATTATGGAAGAGGGGAAGCCATTATATGTGTTGTTGCCGATAGAAGAGTATCGGGAATTAGTTGTCCGGAACGGAAAAACCCTCGAGAAGGATGCGTTGGGGGGGAAAAGGAAATACCTTTGGGCCGAAGAAGAATTCGAAGCAGAAAACGTGTACCCAAGAACGGAGAATACAACACCGTTCGATTCTGGGGACAGAGAGACAGAGAGGCATACGAGTCCTATCAAACTTGACGACCTCCCTTTCTAAGGAACATTCCTCTTACTCTCTTGACTTATTGTTTCGGGATCGATAATATATATCTTGTCGTTTAAATAAGGCACTAGTCGTACCGGGCGTTAGGCACAAGAAACAGATACTGGTTCCTAATCTCTAGTCACTAGTCCCTAGTGTATGGCAGGAAAATTCGAACGAACTAAACCTCATGTCAACGTTGGCACCATTGGCCACGTGGACCACGGGAAAACAACCCTTACCGCGGCACTCCTCAAGGTGCTGAAGCTCGCGGGATTTAACGCATCGGACAAAAGCGTCGAACAGATTGATGCCGCGCCCGAAGAGCGCGAGAGAGGAATTACGATTGCGACGTGCCACGTGGAGTACGAAACCGAAAAGAGACACTACGCACACATTGACTGCCCGGGACATGCCGATTACATCAAAAATATGATCACGGGTGCCGCGCAAATGGACGGGGCAATTTTAGTGGTTTCTGCGGCTGATGGACCCATGCCCCAGACGCGCGAGCATATCCTTCTTGCGCGCCAGGTAGGCGTTCCTACAATTGTCGTGTTTCTTAACAAAATTGATCAGGTGGATGATCCGGAGCTTGTGGATTTGGTAGAAACAGAGGTACGGGAACTTTTGGCCAAGTACGAGTTCGATGGAGAAAAGACCCCCATTATTCGCGGCTCAGCCCTTAAGGCGCTGGAAGCGAAGTCTTTAGAAGACGAGGCAGTAAAACCTATTTTAGAGCTTACGAAAGCACTTGATGAATATATCCCCGAGCCGGTACGCGACGTGGATAAACCATTCCTCATGGCAGTGGAAGACGTCTTTAGTATCGAGGGGAGGGGAACCGTCGCAACGGGAAGAGTTGAACGGGGGATCGTGAAGGCAAACGACGAAGTGGAGCTCATCGGTATCAAGCAAACCACAAAGACCGTTGTTACGGGGGTGGAAATGTTTAACAAGACCTTGGATGAAGGGCGTGCAGGAGACAACGTAGGGCTTTTGCTTCGTGGGCTTAAGAAAGAGGATGTGGAGCGCGGCCAGGTTCTTGCAAAAACTGGGTCCGTCACCCCGCACACCGAATTTGATGCAGAAGTGTATATATTAAGCAAAGAAGAAGGCGGCCGGCACACCCCCTTCTTCAGCGGGTACAAGCCGCAATTCTATTTCCGGACGACTGACGTGACGGGAGAGGTAACTCTTGCAGAAGGAACCGAAATGGTAATGCCGGGTGATACTACCACGTTTACAGTAAAACTTTTCTCCCCCATTGCCATGGAAGAGCAGCAACGTTTCGCAATTCGGGAAGGCGGACACACGGTTGGCGCGGGAGTCGTGACGAAGGTTAACAAATAGCGAATAGTGCGAATCTACTTACGCAGGCGTGCAAGTCATGCGAATACCCGATTATCTATTCGCAGCATGGTTCGACGGCACTCACTATCCCGAGGCCATCGAAGGATTTGCAGGGCGAAGCCATTCGCATGACTAGCTTACTTTGCCTAAGGAAAAAGAAGAGGTAAAACAAAGAATACGGATAAAGATCAGGGCGTATGATCACAAAATTATCGATAACAGCGCCCGTCAGATTGTGGATACCGCGTTGCGGAACGGCGATGAGATTTTGGGTCCCGTCCCTCTTCCTACCGAGAAGAAAAAATACACGGTTAATCGTTCTACGTTTGTGCATAAAGACTCGCGTGATCAATACGAGCTTCGTATCCATAAGCGTTTGATCGATATCATAAACCCCAATCCTAAAACGATTGATGCCCTTACCAATCTTAATTTACCCGCGGGCGTTGACATAGAGATTAAAATGTAGATCCGCGGATCCACGCGGGCTCGTCTTTTGTAAACGGACGCAAACGGAGCGTTCTCATAAAAAAGGAAAGAGGGCGAGTGCCTATGCGGAAAGACGCGGATCTCAATACGGTATCTTATTGAACACCAATTTTAATTAAATAGGAAGATACGTCGGCTAGTCTTATGTTATTACGAGGCTACACCTCGTTTTTTACTGAGATTATCACAAGCGCGCGAGGCGAATCCGAAGCGTGGTTGGCTGGACATCCACATTATTTTCTAACCGCTCGCGGACAAAATTGGCATGAAGTTTATCCTTGGTACGAAAATTGGCATGTCTCAGATATTTGACGAGAAAGGGAACGTAGTTCCTGTAACCGTTATTGAGGCGGGACCCTGCGTCGTGACGCAGGTGAAAACAAGCGAGAAAG
This sequence comes from uncultured Candidatus Saccharibacteria bacterium, assembly GCA_964373435.1. Classification (GTDB taxonomy): domain Bacteria; phylum Patescibacteriota; class Minisyncoccia; order JAHCSD01; family JAHCSD01; genus CAYJUS01. The sequence continues at coordinate 5,512 of CAYJUS010000029.1, read as the reverse complement.
ACGGATATATCGCAATTCAGGTGGGGCTCGGCAAAAAGAAGAAAATTTCAAAGGCCCTCCAAGGTCATCTTAAGGGTTTAGATATGTTTAGGTGGGTAAGGGAGTTCAGAGTCAAGAGTCAAAAGTCAAAAGTCAAAAACCCGGACGATAAAGGCGAGAAAGAAATGAAAATAGAACTGAAGAGGGGAGATACACTTGATGCCTCGATTTTTGAAGAGGGAGAGAAGGTAAAAGTGAGCGGGGTGTCCAAAGGAAAGGGTTTTCAGGGGGTGGTAAAACGTCACGGTTTTCATGGGGCTCCCGCAAGTCACGGTACCAAGCATAACCTGCGGGCGCCCGGTTCGATCGGCTCCTCATTCCCAGAAAAAGTATTTAAAGGAATGAGAATGGCGGGACGCATGGGGAGCGATCGCGTTTCGGTGAAGAATCTTCGAGTGGTGAAAGTGGACCCAAAGAATAATTTGATTGCGGTAAAGGGTGCCGTGCCCGGGAACCGCGGATCGTTGGTGGAGATACGGAGCGTGAAGTAGGATCGGTCACCCGTGTCGCAAAATCGACGCTCCCGAGATGGACAACTAAGTTCGCTTCGTTTAACGCAAAAATTCGAACTCGTCCCGCCTGCGGCGGGGGCTCAGACACAAATTTTTGCTACTCGCTCATCTTAGTTGTAGCCATCTCTCCCGCTATTGATTTTGCGACACAGGTGATCTTTTAGAGAAATACCGACTTTTAGAGAAATACCGAAAGCCGTTCTATAGCCGCGTTCCTTGGAAGAAAAATAAAAAGCCCCCAGAATGGACCCGATCGCATTCCGGAGGCTTACACACGATAGACCTAGTTGTCTGGAGAGGGGGTATGAGGAGAGATTTCCAGCCGGTCTATCTGCACATGAGATCCACAGAATTGTTCTAGTAATTCTGTGGGACTCTTCTGCCAATTAATAAAGATTTGTTTGAACGAATCATAATCGGCTATCCGCTCGAGGTGTCCTTCCGGGACGGCAAGGTCGATTGCGAGTAGTTTCACGTTGGTGGCGAATATGCTGTATATCAACGTTTCGAGAACGGACTCTTCAATGGGTTCCCAGTCAAATGCCTTTCCGATATATACCGAGAGGCAGTATGAGGATAGGATGACCTTGGTTACTCCGTCTAGTCGTAGAACGTTGCGAGAAAGTTCATAGGGGTGGTTTTCGTCTCTAGGGTTCAATGGCGCCCCATTTCGCTTTAATTCTTTACTTGGTCCCAAGACGAGTTCCCAGTTGGTGTGGTATTTTCGGAAATCCGTACCACACTCTTCAACGAGAATCTTGAAATCGCTCATTTTCGTCCTCCTCTTTTTAGGACTTCTCGATTCTCGTTCGGGTCCGACGAGAACCAACAATATATCTTATCATCTTTTAATATGAAAGTCAAGGTGTACAATCAAGAAGGAAAGGAGGTGGGGTCCGCAGAGCTCCCCAAAGAGATTTTTGAAGTTCCTATGAATGCCGATTTAGTGCATCAGGTTGCGCAAGCCCAATTCGCAAACATGCGGATTGTCCATGCCCATACCAAAGACAGGAGCGAGGTGCGGGGCGGAGGGAAAAAACCGTGGCGCCAGAAAGGAACCGGTAGGGCGCGGCATGGTTCGATTCGTTCCCCTATTTGGATAGGGGGAGGAGTTACCTTCGGACCAACGAACAAGCGAAATTTTAAAAAGAAAGTAAATAAAAAAATGAAGCGAAAAGCGCTCTTCATTGCCCTTTCATCGAAAGCAAAGGATGACGAGATAATTCTCCTGGACGAGTTGAAGTTGAAAGAACCCAAAACAAAAGAGATGGCAGGGATGTTACGCAGGATGTCCCTCCTTCGTGCCTCCTCCGCCGAAGTGGCTACGAAGGCCGAGCAAGACTCCGGAGGGCAAGCAAAAGAGTCAAGAGATTCTAAGAGAAGAACGAAATCAGGAAAAAGGGGAAAGGGGAACGAGTTTTTGGTGGTGATGCCCTCCAAAGACGAGGCGATAGCCCGCGCAAACAGAAACATTCCCGCCACGAAGACCCTGTACGCAGATTCTCTGAACGTGGTAGACGTGCTGAGTTATAAATATGTATTGATGCCCAAAGAAAGCGTGAAAGTGATTGAGAACACCTTTCTCAAGAGAGACGTAAGTGAAAAGCCCGCAATGGGCGGGGTTCGCTCGCCTCGCCTTTCGGGCGAAGTGGGCGAAAGGCGACGTAAAGCAAAAAGCTAAAATTATGTCACTACTCGATCGGGTAAAAAAAATCGTTACACCCCGAGAAGAAAAACCGGAAAAGGGTTTAAGAAAGAAAACAGAAAGGGTTGTTTCCTCTCGATCTCCCAAGGGCCCCAAAAAGGCAAAATCGCAAAAAAGGGAAAAATCGGGAGAGGGGGCCGTGCCCCCAAAGACAGATACTGCCCTCGCTGCGAAAGTAGTCATCTCTCCCCTAATCAGCGAAAAAGCTACTGATCTGCATGGGCGGGGTCACTATGTATTTAAGGTGAAGAAACACGCAAACAAGGTTGAGGTGCGTAAAGCCGTTGCGAATCTTTACGGTGTTACGGTAGCGGGGGTTCGCATTATCAATGTTCCCAAAAAGTCGCGGCGGCTCGGCCGGTTTAAGGGATACAAATCAGGATACAAAAAGGCGATAGTGAGTCTTAAAAAAGGAGATAAGATAGAGTTGTTACCGCACTAGCGAAATGACTATGTCGGCATAGGTTCCAAAAGAGACGCGATCAATTTCCCCAGCGAGGAAATTGTCGCTCGGCGCTCGCCCTCGCTCGTCGAGCACACAAGTTCGTTATGTGCTCGACACCATGCCCGCTCGGGCTCCGCGACGCTTTTTGGAATCCATGCCGACATAGCAGTATTCCCATGAAACAACATAGACCTATTACGCCCGGGCGCAGGGGAATGAAGACGGTTGATTACCGGGTACTTACGGCGGTAAAGCCTTTTAAGTCGTTAACCCGTTTTTTAAAAAGGAGGGCCGGAAGAAGTAGATTGCAGGGAACGATTACTACGCGGCACAAAGGAGGGGGGTCTAAACGAAGATATCGCAGTGTAGATTTTAAACAAGACAAGATGGGTATCCCTGCTCGCGTGGCATCTATCGAATACGATCCTTCGCGTTCCGCCTTTATCTCACTTGTCGCATTCCGCGATGGAGAAAAACGGTATATCCTTGCTCCTGCAGGAATAAAGAAGGGGGATGTGGTGGTAACAGATGAAAAAGGCGAGCTGAAGCCGGGGAATCGCATGCGGTTAAAACATATCCTTGTCGGAACATCCGTACATAATGTGGAGATTGTTCCTGGCGAGGGGGGGCGCATCATCCGTTCCGCGGGATCGGCAGCACAGGTTCTTACCCGCAATAGCGGTTTTGTTCATCTGGAGCTTGCTTCCGGGGAGGTGAGAATGATACCAGAGAACGCATTTGCAAGTATCGGTCAGGTTTCAAATCCCGAACACAATCTCGAGGTGCTGGGAAAAGCAGGAAAAAAGAGACGACGGGGTATCCGGCCGACTGTCCGGGGTTCCGCAATGAATCCGGTGGATCATCCTCATGGCGGAGGAGAGGGTCGTGCGCCGATAGGGCTCAAAAACCCGAAGACCCCGTGGGGGAAAGTGGCGCTCGGCGCAAAGACGAGAAAGAGGAGAAAGTACTCGGATAGATTCATTGTGCGAAGGAGAAAAAAGCGCTCTCGCTAATTATGCGAATGCCTTATAGGCATGCGAATTTTGCGAATAATTAAAAGAGTATTCGCACGATTCGCACGGCGTAGCCATTCGCACCGACTCGTTAACCAATGACAAGGTCATTAAAGAAGGGTCCTTACGTGGACGAAAAATTACTTAGAAAGATTTCGAAATTAAAAGCGGGGAGCGCCGGCGTTATTCGAACATGGTCGCGCTCTTCCACTATTACGCCAGAAATGATAGGATTTACCCTCGGGGTTCATAATGGCAGAGAACACATTCCGGTTCAGGTGAACGAGGAAATGGTGGGGCACAAACTTGGAGAGTTTTCACCCACCCGGAAGTTTATTCGTCATGGCGGAAAAATACAGGCAGAAATTGAGAGAAAAGGAAGAGAACAGAAATAATATGAAAGTAACCGCAAAACTAAATCATTTACGTATATCTTCCCGAAAAGTGAGGCGAGTTGCCGACCTTATTAGGGGCCTTGACGTGGAGAATGCTCGCCACCAACTGCGGTTTATGGGGCAGCGAAGCACTCTTTCTCTTCATAAGCTTCTTGAGTCGGCAATCGCAAACGCAAAGAATCAGGGCCTCGTTTCTTCAAATCTTTATGTGTATGCTGTTTTGGTTGATGGAGGACCGATACTGAAGCGACACCGGCCAAGAATGGGAGGCCGTGCTTCTCCTCTTCGCAAAAGGACTAGCCACGTTACGTTGGTTCTCGAAGAGCGCGAACCTTCCCGGAAAACGCGGGTTCGCAAGGCCAAGAAGATTAGAACGGGAGCCTCGGTTGCCACACCACGAGCGGGAGAACAACAGAAAGAAGAAGAGGTGCGGGACGACACGAGACGGGAGACGCCGGGAAAACCAAAAAAACTTCGTGCGCCAAAGGAAGAAGGGGGTTTTCGCAAAACTTCCTCGTTTGTAAAAAAGGTATTTAGGAGAAAAAGCATTTAGAAAGCGATCCCAATATCCGAATCGCATCCCAATGATCCTAATACATTCGGGACATTCGGGTGAAAGATTGGGGGCATTCGGATCGCATGAGGATGGGCCAGAAAGTACATCCAATCGGGTTCCGCGTGGGGATCATAAAAAATTGGTCTTCGCGATGGTTCAACTTGAAGGATTACAAGCAGCACACGAAAGAGGATTATCGGATCCGCACTTTTGTCGTGGACAAATTGGGACGTCCCGCGGCGATTGATCGGGTAGAAATTGAGCGTTCGTATAACCTGGTCAATGTGATTATTCATACGGCACGCCCGGGTCTCATTATCGGCCGGGGAGGAGCGGGGATCGAGGAGCTCAAACGTACAATTGACAAACACGTATTCAAGGGGAAAAAGGGGAAGGAGCTACGAATCGAGGTTCAGGAAATACGGAGCCCCTCAACCCATGCGCGTCTTGTTGCTATGGGCGTTGCTGAACAATTGGAGCGTCGACTTCCCTTTCGAGCTGTCATAAAAAAGACGCTTGAGAAAATAATGGCGGACAAAGAAGTGAAAGGAGCAAAAATCTTGGTTAAAGGAAGGTTGGGAGGGCATGAAATGGCACGGACGGAATGGGTCGCCGACGGGCAGATGCCGCTCCAAACTCTTCGGGCAGACATTGATTATGCCCACGAGGATTCGCGTACGACATGGGGGCTAATCGGCGTCAAGGTGTGGATTTATAAAGGAGAGGTGTTTGAGTAATGATCACCCTGTGTTCTGAAATCGACGCTCTCGAGCTTGAAGAGCGAGTTCGCTTCGTTGACGCAAAATTCGAACTCGTCCCGACCGCGGTCGGGACTCACACACAAATT
>CAYJUS010000028.1:0-10324 GCA_964373435.1 uncultured Candidatus Saccharibacteria bacterium | reverse complement strand
GGGTAACCCATGGATAAAAAACGAAAACGGTCTATTCCGAAGTTGTAGCACGGGGCACCTCTTATTTCCGATTTTCAAAGTACCACCCAAGCACTTCTTTTGCGATGGGAACCGCAACCGCGCTCCCCTCTCCGCCGTTTTCGACTAAGACAGTAAGAGCAATGCGGGGATCTTCATATGGCGCAAAACCGGTCCACCACGCGTGAGGCTGTTTTTGTTTTCCCGCTTGTGCGGTTCCGGTTTTCCCCGCAACCGCAACCGAAACGTCCGCAAGGAGACGGCTTGAACCCGAGCGTACCGCCTCGCGCATCCCTTCTTGGACCACACGCACGTTATCCCCGGAAATCCCGTACGAACTGGTTGTTTTGGATTGGTTTTCCCGAATTACTCCTCCTTCGTATTTCACCACGCGCTGAACGATACGAGGAGAAAAAAGAGTGCCCCCGTTTGCAATCCCGGAAGTTGCGGATGCTAACTGCAGGGGAGTAAGAGAGACGTCCCCCTGCCCGATAGAAACGTTGTAGGTATCGCCAATATACCAATCTTCCCCTTTCGCGTCCCGCTTCCACTCGGGAGTGGGAAGAAAACCGGAAGCTTCGCCCGCAATATCAATCTCGAGAATTCTCCCCAAGCCAAAGCGTTTAAGGTATGAAACGATTCTTTCGATCCCAAGTCCCTTTATTTCTCCAAACCCTCCGCCCACATGATAAAAATAGACGTTGCTCGATACCGCGATCGCTTTCACCATGTTCACCCACCCATGTTCTTTCCAGTCGGGAAAACGGTAGACCACCTCGGGATTATAGATATTGGGAACAAAGATAGCCGCGGGAGCGTAAATCTTTTTTTGGGGGCTGATCACCCCGTCTTCGAGTGCGGCAAGCGCAATAAAAGGTTTTAAGGTGGAACCAGGAGGATATTGACCGGAAATCGCGCGGGTAAAGAATGGCTCGCTCGGGTCATTCGTAAGGTCGCGAAGCGCCGCAGCATCAATCCCGCGGGAAAGAGCGGTAGAATCGAAACCGGGCACGCTTACGATGGCAAGGACATCCCCTGTTTTTGGGTCGAGCGCTACCGCGGCGCCGCGGATCACTCCTCGCTCGCGAAAAACCTCGTAGATTTTCTCCTGCAACATCCCGTCAATCGAAAGATACAAGTCATCTCCAGGAGTCGGATCCTTAAGATGGGCTTCCCCCAATGGTTCGTTTTTTGAATTCACTTTAGTGATGATCCCCCCGTTTTCCCCCCTGATATATGAGTCATAGGAAAACTCAAGGCCGCTTTTCCCCACAAGATCGGTGGGGGAAAGCTCTTTGGATACCGAAAGATATTCTTTGGTCGCGTATCCCGTATACCCCACCACATGAGAAAAGCTATACGGGCTTCGGTATTCACGAGTATAGTTGGGCTCCACCCGAATACCAGACGCAGGACCAAAAAGCGAAGCGATACGGAGCGCGTGCTCCTGGATGACGTAAGAGGCAATAAGGAGAGTGGCTTCTTTCCGCGCGGCGATGCTCTTTGCAAGCTCCCCTTTAGCTATCCCCAAGATATCAGAAAGCGTCTCGAGCTCTTCTTCTTCCGGGGTACTTACGCGAATACGGCTGTCAAAAAATACGTCATATGTCTTTTTGTTTGCAACTAACGGCTCTCCGTTCCGGTCATATATAATACCGCGCGGCGCGTGAACGGGGCGCACGTATTCCGTGTTAATTTTTGCAAGGGTCGCGTAGTGTTCTCCTTTAAGAACCTGAAGATACAAAAGTCGCAAGAAAAGAACTAAAAGGACGATTCCTGCGAGACCCAAAAGCGCGCGGAACATCATCGCTTGGATCGGCAACTCCAATCGTTCTTCCCACGTCTCTCCTTTTCCAATAGCTTCTTTGCGATACGTTCCCGCTCCGAAAAGAACCTCGTGGGACTCGAGTTCGCGTTCGTTCTTTCGAATAACCAAGTTCTTTTTAGATCGTGCGAAAATAAACCTCATGCGGATCTCGTAATTTTTTAATCACCGAGAACGCACCCAAAATAACGACAACGAATATCGTGGTAGCAACCGTTTCAAAAAACAACAGTTCAATATGCGTTACGAGAAGGGAACGGGGGGACGCAAAAAATTCTTTCTGAAAAAACAGGGTGATCCCAAGTTCAAAAATACCCCACGCGAAGGCTCCTGCGAAGCTTGCCAGGACACCCTTCCATACCGCTCCCTGCGGGAGATACTTCAAAATGCGTATGGCAAAAAGAATTGCAAGAAATAACGCCAACGAAGAAGATCCTAACGGGAAAAAAGAAAGCGTATCTCTCACAAACCCTGCCGCGAGAAGATACCACGCAACTTTATTCGTTTCTTGGGGGAATAAGATGAGAACACAAAGCCCTAAAACGAGAGGAATATTAATAGATACGAAACCGGGGGAAACAAAAACAGAAATAGCCTCTCCAAAAATTCCCGATAAGAGAAAAAGGATGAGAAGAATCATGGAACATTCGTGATAATTTATCCTGAGTCTATCGAAGGACGAATACCTCTTCCAGGCGCGAGCGGAAAAACGGCAATGAAACCGAAGCGCGTGCGCCCGCGCGGTCCGGAGCCTCTTCGATATGCCGTATCTCCCCCACTAAAAGCCCGTGGGGAACTCCCTCGCGGCTTCCCACCGTAATCAGCACATCGCCCCCTTGCAACGATTCGTCTTCTTCGTTGGGATAGAAATAAAGCGAGGTCCCGAGTTCCCCCCTTATGACGCCTCCTAAACGGGAAGATTGCACCACTACCCCCACCACGCTTTCGGGATCAGTAAGGAGACGCACGTGGGAAAAACGCTCCTCAACCGCAGTTATCATACCAACAAGCGAGGGGGCAGAAGAAATGACCGGCATTCCCACCCGAATCCCGTGAGCTGCCCCCACGTCGAGAAGAAGATACTCGCCGGGGCGAATAGCATCCTTTGCTTGAACCCGAGCAAAAACTATATCAAATTTTTTCTCTTCGGAAATATTCAGCGCTTCCCGAAGAACTCTGTTTTCCCGCTCGATCTTGGCAACTTCTACGAACTTCGCTCGAAGCGCGTTGTTCTCTTCAATAAGACGGACGTTTTCATCAATGATCGCGCGGGATGAAACAACAAACCTTCCAAGGTTAAAAAACGCTTGTAGGGGCCTTTGTACTAAATCGAGAACGGGAGACCCTATCCCGTATGCCGCATTTGTTACGGGGCCAAGATATCCTCTGCTATCTAAAAAAATAAGGAGAACCAAAACTCCTATTACAATTACAGATGCTGATGATTTCTTACGAGATGGGATCATACGACTAAAGCGTATAAGGCAAAGGACATTAGATGGGTGAGATGGGTTAGGTATTAGTAACTAATACCTAACGTGTTCTAATCCCTAATATCTAACGTGGGCTTTTCTGATACATGTCGGGGTCTACAAGCACTTCGCGAAGTTCGTTAAGCCGCTCGAGAACGACCCCCGTACCTCGTGCAACCGCGGTAAGAGGATCTTCTGCAACAAATACGGGTAGTTCCGTCTCGCGTTCCACCAGCCCGTCAAACCCACGAAGCAGCGCCCCGCCTCCTGCAAGGATAATTCCGCGATCCATAATGTCTGCGACAAGCTCCGGGGGAGTTTCTTCGATCGCGCCCTTCACGGCTTCAACTATGGTATACACTGAATGTTCAATCGCCTTCCACACGTCTTTATCTGTCACCTTCATCTCTTTAGGAAGTCCGGTGAGGACGTCACGGCCCTTCATTGTTGCTTCTCTCCGCTCTTCACCTTTTGGCTGAACGCTTCCGATGGAAATTTTAATTTCTTCCGCGGTCCGCTCCCCCAAAAATAATTTAAACTCATCTCGCGCGTATTGTATGATATCGTCGTTGAGTTTGTCTCCCGCGATACGAAGAGATCGAGAGGCAACGATTCCGCCGAGCGAGATAACCGCAACCTCGGTGGTCCCCCCTCCGATATCAACAATCACCGAACCCGAAGGATCTTGTATGGGAAGACGCGCACCGATGGCTGCAGCCATCGGCTCTTCGATGAGATAAACTTCCCGTGCACCCGCGCTCTTTGTTGCGTCCCACACCGCCTTTTTTTCCACCTCGGTAACTCCCGAGGGTATCCCGATGACCACTCGCGGCCGGGGAAAGAGGAACATTCCTCTCTCATGCACCTTGTTAATGAAATAGTGAAGCATGCGCTCGGTCACCTCAAAATCGGAAATCACTCCCTTGACCAGTGGGCGCGAGGCAACGATGTGGGCGGGCGTACGCCCTACCATCTGCTGAGCCTCCTTTCCGATTGCAAGAATCTCTCCGGTTTTTTGGTTTATCGCAACAACGGAAGGTTCATTAATCACAATTCCCTTCCCCATGACATAGACAAGGGTATTTGCCGTACCCAGGTCTATACCGATGTCTTGTGAGATTTTACCGAAAAGTTTATTAAGCAAAATATATGAGAGCTGTTAGAAATGTTAGATCGGCTGCTTGTGAGCCCCATAAGAAACGGCGACAATGCTCACAAACGAAGTAATCGAACAAGCGAAGCCAAGTCTGACTTGGCGAAGCGATCTAACAACTATAACAACTTGAAAAGGTCTTTAACTTTTACCAATTTCACTTTCTTCTCGTTTCTTTTCCTCACCTCAACACTGTCTCCTGCCACCGTTCTCTCGCTCACCACTATCCTCAAGGGAATCCCGATCAAATCCGCATCCGCGAACTTGACGCCCGCGCCTTCTTTACGATCATCATATAGTATCTCAATGCCTCTTGCCTGTCCATCCCGATAGAATTTTTCCGCGACCTTGGACACGCGGGCGCCCTCTCCCAACGAAATAAGATGTACGGCATAGGGCGCAATTTCCCGAGGCCAGATCATGCCGTTTTCATCATGATGCGCCTCGAGAACCGTTGCCATAAGCCGCCCGAGACCAATCCCGTAACAGCCCATACGGGTGAACTCTTTTTTCCCGTCCTTAGTGGTATAGCTTGCGCCCATTGCCTTTGAATACGTAGTGCCAAGACTGAAAATGTGCGCCGCTTCGATGCTCGACTCCTGATCGAGATTTTTTCCGCAGCGGGGGCACTTTTTCTTTTTCGTTCCTTCCTTTCGACTCCCGCTCGGGGTTGATGCCTCGCGCAACGTAGCATTAACTACTTCAACGTTTGCCGCCCAGCCGCAACTTTTACAGACAAGGATTCGATCTTCGCCGCTACCCGCCAACACCATGAACTCGTTTGTGATTTTTCCGCCTATGGCGCCTCCCGATGCTTCAACAACAATTGATTCAAGGCCGCATCGAAGAAATACCTTCTTGTATGCGCCCTCGACTATTTTGTAGAAGGACGCGAGATCCTCTTCGTTTTCATGAAAACTATACAGATCCTTCATAATAAACTCGCGGACCCGCAAAAGTCCTCCCTGTGCGCGAAGCTCGTTGCGGAATTTATCCTGTATTTGGTAAAGACTAAAGGGAAGCTCGGCGTATGAGGAGACTCTTCTTCGCACAAGATCGGTGACCACCTCTTCGTGGGTGGAACCAAGCGCGAGTTCTTTGCCGTGCCGGTCTTTTACCTTAAAGAGGGGCGGGTCAATCGTCTCCCACCGGCCGGTTTCTCTCCAAAGAGATTGAGGATGAAGGACGGGCAAAAACAGTTCCTGGCCGCCGATCGTATTCATCTCTTCGCGTATGATTCCTTCGATCTTCCGATGCACCCTCCACCCCAGCGGCAGGAAACTATAGATGCCGGACGAGAGCTGATCGATAAAATCGGCGCGTGACAAGAGCTTATGGCTTATGGTTGTCGCGTCTTTGGGCGGTTCTTTTTTTGTTTTCGCAAAGAGTTTACCCTGTCTCATGAAATCAATTTCACAATATCGCGGTAGGTAACCAAAAGAATAAGAAGAATAAGGAGCGCAAACCCCACCGTATGAATCATCTGCTCCACTTTGTGGGGTACGGGTTTCCCGCGCAGTTTTTCAATTAAAAGGAAAAGTGCTCGCCCGCCATCAAGCGCGGGAATCGGGAGGGCGTTAATGATCGCGAGATTAATAGATAAAACCGCGGTAAATTGCATAAGATAAGAAAACCCCAGTTGAGAGAACCGTGCGGTAAGGACGGCAATCCCCACCGGCCCCGAAAGTTCCCCCGCAAACTCGCCCCGGACCACAAGGTCTTTAATAATATTTGCGAACACCACGATAATGAGCCACGCAATTTTGAACGCGTCGGCAACTCCCCTCCCTATTGCTTCATAAAATGGAAGAAGCAGGGTAACCGTTTGCGACATTTGGATTCCAAGCGCCCCTTCCCCCTCGGGAGGGTCAACACGCGGAATAACCGTAACGTCATAGGTATGTTCTCCCCGCGAAATACCGATCATAATCTCCTCTCCCCGCTTTGAATCAACAAGCTCTTTGAATCGGTCAGGAAAACTGATGGGAAATACCAACTGTCTTCCCCCTTCAAAGTATTTAACTTCTCTAATTGTGTCTCCTATCGCAAGGCCTGCGTTATCCGCGGGACCACCGGGAACGACTCCCATGATCTGGACCCTAAGATCGGTAAAATTCCCCACCTCTCCCTGGACGATTTCTTCCGTAGTAACCGCGGCGGGAAGCCCCGCGGCGTATCCCAGCATCAAAAGGTATGACGCAAGAACGAAATTCATGACAACCCCTGCAAAAAGAACGGCAAAACGATGCGAGAACGGTTTCGCGGAAAAACTTCGAGGGTTCGCCCGGTCCTCTCCCGACTCGCCCAAAATTTTTACAAAGCCGCCAAAGGGAAGCCAGTTCAAAGAATATATCGTCTCTCCTATTTTCTTCCCCCAGGCCCTAGGCGGAAGCCCGAAGCCAAACTCCTCCACTTTCATTCCCGCGCGCTTCGCAACAAAAAAATGTCCGAATTCGTGAACGAACACCAGCAAGCTCAATATGCCGATACAAATAAGAGCGGTGATCATGGGAATTGTGAATTAGGAATTAGGAATAAGCTTCCGGACCGCTTCTTCGTATTTGATGCGAATTTGTTCTAAATCTATTCTTTCCATAAACTCATTCTTAATTTTTAACTCTATAAACCTTTATTGAAACCTGAATAAATTGTGATTCACCTTCGGGCATATAATTTTACGTCAAACGGGCGAGGTCGCAGCGGCCTCTGAGGCCGAGCGGGCATGGTCCCCGAGCTTGTCGAGGGGGAGCGAGGCCGAAGGGCAGCGAAAATCCTCGCTGGGGATTTTCGCGTAGCGAGAGCTCGCCCGCTTGACGCTACATATGGTTATACGGTCATCACCTCTTTCTCTTTGGCGTCTGCAAGCTCATCCACCTTCCTATTATATTCATCCACCAGTTTCTGGAGCTCGTCTTTCGCGCGAAACTTTTCGTCTTCGGATGCCTCCCCCCGCCTTTCCATCTCCCGCACTTCTTCCCATGAGTCATCCCGCGCACGCCTCACGCTTATGCGCACCTCTTCGCGCTTTTGGCGCAGTATCTTCACGATCTCCTGTCTTCGCTCTTCCGATAGCGGCGGGAGAGAAACACGAATATGGTCTTTCTCAACCGCACTGCTAAAATGCAGAGGGGAGCTGCTGATCGCTCGTTGTATGTCATCAAGTATTGTTTTGTCCCACGGCTGAATAAGGATGGTATGGGGGGGCATAACGGAAAGAGAAGCAAGTTCTTTTAATTTGTAGGTTGCACTGTAGCAGAAAACATCAAGATCCTCAAGAAGTGTGCTTTGCGGACGCGACCCCCGAAGTTTTGCAAGTTCCTCCCGGAGGTAGGAAAGCGCCGCTTCCATTCGTTCTTTTGGTTGTTTGGGCAACACCATACTAATTCCCCTGAACCCGAGGAAGATGAGAAAATTATTTGCTCAATACCGCAAAAATTCTTTCCGAATTTGCAGGGTCGATGCGGATAAGCCCCACGTTCGCAGAAAGCGGAAGATTTTTAATCTGCCATGACTCCCCTCCGTCAATACTTTTATACACCGTTCCCTCCACTCCAATGTACATGGTGCCCGAGCGCGTGGGATCAACGGTGAAGGAACCGATAGCAAGAACTCCCGTAGGAATAATAGTGGTAAGCTCCTCAAAGGAATCTCCCGCATCACGAGATTCAAAGACTCCCGCGCCCGAAACCACGAGGAGGTGTGACGGATTTGCAGGGTCAAGATTAAATGAGGTGAATTCCCCGCTGGCGGAGGGCCGCTTAAGGAACGAAACGCGCCGCATCCCCGGCTGTATTCCGGGCAACTTCAGATCCTGCCACGTATTTCCTTTATCCACGGTCTTTGATACCTTGCCTCCCGCATGCACCACATACAGGTGACGGGTATCGCGCGGGTTGATGACGATATCGAGCACTCCGCCGTCAAATTCCTTCATGGTCCGCCACGATTCTCCGCGATTCACGCTCTCAAGCAAAAGGCCGCTTGACGTTCCCACGAAAATAGTACGAGGATCATACCGGTCAATCGCAACGGCGTTTACCAACTCTCCTTCAAGCGCTGCTCCGTACACCTCCTCAAAATTCGCTCCTTTGTTTTCCGATCGGAAGACTTGCCCGCGAGGACCCTGTGAAACCGAAACGTAAAACGTATCCCGGTTAGATTCCTCAATTGCAATGTCAAGCACGGATGCATCGGGATTCAAACCGCTCTCTTCCCCTATAAGGGCTGACCACGTCTCGCCCGAATCCTCGCTCCGATAGAAGCCGTCTCGTTCTGTAAGAAGGTAGAGCGTGCTTGATTGGGAGGGTTCAAACACCAAATCAACAACCGCAATTCGTGCAAGGTTTTTCTTTTTTCCTTCTTTAAGGATACCCTTTACCTCCCACGTGTCTCCTCCGTTGTCGGAACGAAGGATCCCCTGAGAAACTTCGGGGCCCTTAAGAAGTGATATGTTGAGGACCGAGGAAAGAACGGTGCTCACCACCACCACGCCAATAATTACTACAAAGATGAATACGACAATAGTGAAGGTAGTTTTCATGGGAAATGAATCAGCTTAGAATTCGAGCAAAAGGGCTTCGAGGGAAAGCTTCTGGTTGACGTTTGTGTGTTTTATTATCTGGATAGTTTTTTGGATGCCCTTTAGAAATTGAACAAGAGAATTAGCGTCATATCGCAAATCCGCCCTCTTTGGGGAGAGGAGCGAAAGAGTATGGTCCTGGCACCCTATGCGTTGCATGAGAATATCGCGCGCCCATACTGTCAAAGACTCAAGAAACAGTTCCGGCGAGCCGTTTTGCGAAAACAATTCCTCCACAAATGAAAATCGTTCTCCGCACCCTTCGCGCATAATGGCGTCTACACGCTTCTCGAGGAGAATGAGCGGGTGGTTCTCTTTTGCTTCTGCGAGTTCAATTGCAAGACCGGGTCTTCCCAGAGAACGTTTTGCGAGAATCTCCGCATCGCTCGGCAAAATCCCCTTCGTACGGACAAGATACCCTGCTATCTCTTGCGGAGAAACCGCAAGAAACGAGAGAGAAACCGCGCGGGAAATGATGGTTTCGGGAACCCTGCCAATATCCGCAGTAATGAGGATAAACAAAATGGGGCGTTTTGGCTCTTCGAGTGTTTTAAGAAGAGCGGACGAGGCCTCGTGGGTAAGATATTCCGCCCCGTCAATAATGACGCTGGTAAGGGGGGAAGAGTGGGCGGAAAGCGCAAGGGCGCGACGGAGATCGCGAATCGCACCTATTCCCGTCTCCCGAGAACCCTCGGTTGGATGAATGAGGTAAAGATCAGGAAACATATTCCTCCTGATTTTCACGCAATTTCCACATGTTCCTTCCTCGTCTTCCGGATCCCGGCAATTGATCCTTCTTACGAACTCCAGAGCAACGGTTTTTTTCCCTGTCTTTTGAGGTCCATAAAACACGTAGGCGTGGGAAAGAGTACCTTTCTTGTAGGCCCTCACTAAGTAGTCTAAGGTTTTCTTGTGACCAACCAGCATTGTACACCGCTTACCGCTCTTTGCTTACCGCCTTATGTATGGCGTTGACTATCAACGGTCAGCTGTAAGCAGTTTTAAGTGTACTATGTTCTTAACCTCTTATCAATCCTAAAACTCGGGGAAAAACAGAAATGTCAAACACTGAGTGTTTGACATTTATCACGAGGCCCCATTAAAGACAGAGGGTTACTCTTCAATAATGGTGTCTTGAGTCTGACTCTTTTCTAATAGGTCTCTTAGCTGATCACGGGTAACACAGACATCCTCAATGCACAATTCCTTCACGGTTGCACGATCCGCAAATATCTCTCTCACGCTCGCAACCCCGTTCTCAACCACAAGGCCGAGTT
>CAYJUS010000027.1:0-10600 GCA_964373435.1 uncultured Candidatus Saccharibacteria bacterium | reverse complement strand
CGGAATTAAAGTACGGAGACATTCCCAAGTTTGAAAAGGAAATCAAAGTGAAGGAAAAGGAACTTGCACGGGTCCAAAAAACTCATCACCTTCTCAAGGAAGAGGTAACGGAAGAAGACATTGCGAAAGTGGTGTCGCGCTGGACGGGGATTCCGGTTTCAAAAATGCTTGAAGAAGAATCGCAGAAACTCGCGACAATGGAGGAAGATATCAAAAAACGCGTGGTCGGCCAAAACGAAGCGATTAAGGCCGTTTCGAACGCCGTCCGGAGAAACCGCGCGGGGGTTTCGGAAGAAGCGCGTCCCATCGGCTCTTTCTTCTTTTTGGGGCCCACCGGCGTCGGGAAGACGGAACTTGCCAAAGCCCTTGCGGAATTCATGTTCAACGATGAAAATGCCATCGTCCGGATAGACATGTCCGAATACATGGAGAAACACTCGGTTTCAAAGTTTATCGGTTCCCCCCCGGGATACGTAGGGTATGAAGAAGGCGGGCAGTTGACCGAGCAGGTGAGGAGACGCCCCTATAGCGTCGTGCTTTTTGACGAAATTGAAAAAGCGCATCCCGAAGTATTCAACGTGCTTTTACAGATTCTTGACGAGGGGCGTCTTACTGACGCGAAGGGACGCGCGGTCAATTTCAAGAATTCCATTATCATTATGACTTCAAACGTGGGGACAGAACTCCTCCAGGAGATCGCCCATCTAGGGTTTCAGGGGGGAGAGGAAAAAAGCGGGGCTGCCCTTCGCGAAGAAGAGTTGAAAGAGGAGCTTCGGAGCGCCCTTAAAAAGTCTTTCAAACCGGAATTTCTGAACCGGATTGACGAGATTATTATTTTTGAAAGTCTTAAAGAGAAAGACCTTGAACAGATAGTGGACTTGCAGATTGCGCGAGTTGCAGGACGCATTAAGAAACAGGGGATTACCATTGAGGTGACTCCCCGCGCAAAGAAGATGTTACTCGAGCGGGGGTATGACCCTCGGTACGGCGCGCGGCCGCTGAAGCGCGCGATCCAGCAATTAATTTTGGACCCTCTCTCGATGAAAATCGTGGAGGGGAGGGCGAAACGAAAAGTGAAGGTGGATGCCGTGCGCGGCAAGATGGTATTCAAATAATAAGGAGATGTTGAACCGGTGAAACTCGTTTCTCTTACCAACCCCTACGTAGAGTCTCTTCTTGCGGCGGGGGTGTTCGCGGTTGTATTAGAGGTACTCTTTATACGCCCCTCTTTTTTTATCTGGGGGGGTGCCACCCTTTTTGTGGCAAGCTACTACTACCTTTTGTACAAAAATCTTCGGGTGCTTATTCTCCCCGTTTTGCTTCTTTTGGGCGTCTGGGGCGGGATCGAATTTTATCTATCCTTCAGGAGCCCTCTCCGCGAGCTCGTGACGGGGATTTTCACGCTTATCTTTTTTTTCGTTCATTTCAATTTCCGGGTTTTTCACCGGAGCGATTTTTTCCGCAAAGATCTTTTTTATCTTTTAAATGTGGTGGTGCTCCTCTCGTTCTTGAATTCCCTCTTTATTCTTGCAGATTTCGATGCCGTTTCCTATTTCGTTCTCCTTTTGCTTTCTCTTTCGGGAGGAGGGTTAATTGGTCTTAACCTTTTTTACCTCTACAAAAAAGAACGCGTGATCCTCGCACTTATCTTCGCGTTCATTACGCTGGAGCTCTTTTGGCTTGTTTCGTTTTGGCCGTTTTTTTATTTGACGAGCGCAGGAGTTCTCGTTATACTGTATTATTCGTTATGGCGTATTGCGATCGAATCTCTCGAGGGGAAACTGAGCGCTCCGTTTTTTTTACGCGTATTCCTCTTCGCAGCCGTTCTCACGGGCCTCCTTCTTTTTCTTACCCCGTGGCTTTCGCTCTGACGTAACACATTCCTCATGAAAAACATAGCGACGTTTCTCATTATATTTTTTATCGGCGCCTTAGGGGGAATATTTGGAGATCGTATCCTTTTTTCTTTCCTTGCGGGGAAGCCGCCATTTTCCGATATTCCATTTATACGAGACGGCGCGCGGGGAACCACGATTATTCAAAGGAGAGAAGAGGTGGTAGTGCGGGAGAACGAGCGATTGAGCGAGACAGTTTTGAAAGAATCAGCCGTTGTTGTAGGGGTGCGGAGCGTCGCGGGAGAGACGACCTACCAAGGCACGGGATTCATCCTTACCGGTGATGGCATCGTTGCGACGAGCAACGACCTTTTGCTTCCGGGGGCATTCAATGAAGTAGTGCGAGGGGGCATCCGTTTTACCGCGACCGTCCTCACTCGCGATTCCGTATCCGGTATCGCCATCCTTAAGATTGACGGGGGCAACCTTCCGGTCGTAACGTTCTATGAAGAAGACGTGCGCCTAGGAGACCCCGTTTTTTTACTGGGGAGAGAGACGGGTAAAGATACATCCGACCTTTCGGTTGATACCGGAATAGTGAGAAGGAAAACAGAAGATTCATTTGAGACGACGATTGAAAGTCTCAAATTTAGCGCAAGCGGATCCCCCCTCTTTGCTCTGAACGGGAAACTTATGGGAATGGCGCTGGTGCGAAAGGGGGCTGTGAGTATTGCACCCGCAGAGAGTATTAAGGGGGCGCTCGCGAGCGCATTGAAACATGATTGACGGCGTCAAGGTAAAAGAAGTGAAGCGCATACCGGACGATCGGGGGTTTTTCGCCGAAGTGTTAAAATCGGGCGAGGAAACATTTTCCCAGATCAAACAAACTTCCTATAGCGAAACATACCCGGATGTTATCAAGGCGTTTTACTGGCACAAAAAACAAACCGATATCTGGTTTATTGCAAAAGGAATGGCTCAAGTGGTGTTGTATGATCTTCGGGAAAGTTCTCCCACGTATCGCGAAACAGCCGTGTTCTATGCGGGCGAAGAGAATCCTCTTGTGATTTCTATTCCTCCCGGTGTTGCGCACGGTTATCGGGTGATTGGCGCGCGCCCCGTCGGACTTTTTTATCATACAAGCGAACCGTATGATTTGAACAACCCGGATGAAGAACGTATTCCGTTTGACGACCCCAAAATAGGATTCGATTGGTCAACGAAGAATCGCTGACGAGGCGCGGGCATCCGCACGAAAAGACGCGGTCGTCCGCCCCAGCGTGGCGGACGCCGCTCTCGCTCGCCCTCCCGCCTTCGCCCAGCCGTCGCCAAGGCTATGGCCGGCAAGCAAGGCTACGGCGGGCAAGCGCTCTCCATGCCCACCTTGCCCATCCGAAGCGCGGAGCGCGAAGGAGGGTCGGGGCTCCGCGAAGCTTTTCTTAGCGGATGCCCGCGCCTCCAATACATATATGAATCTACTCATTACCGGTGGATGCGGGTTTATCGGATCAAACTTCATCCGTCACATTCTCCATACATACCCGGATTATCGCATCATCAATCTCGATAAACTCACGTATGCGGGAAACCCGGCTAATTTGAAAGACGTCGAAACATACCCTCGCTATGGATTTGTCCGCGGGGATGTGTGCGATGAGGAGCTCGTGGATTCGGTTCTTTCTCGAAGGCCCGATGCGATCATTCACTTTGCCGCAGAGTCACATGTGGACCGCTCGATTCAGGGAGCGCACGATTTCGTGCGAACGAATATTTTCGGAACCCATGTGCTTTTGGAGGCGGCGCGAACGCACAAGATCGAACGCTTTATCCATATCTCGACGGATGAGGTGTACGGTTCGCGCAAGGACGGTCGTTTTTCTGAAGATGATCATTTGAAGCCCTCGAGCCCTTACTCCGCTTCAAAGGCCGGATCCGATCTCTTGGTTCAGGCGTTTGTTAAGACGTTTGCATTTCCCGCGATTATTACGCGTTCTTCAAATAATTTCGGTCCCCACCAGTATCCGGAAAAATTCATTAGTCTGGCAATCACCAACCTCATGGAAGATAAAAAAATACCCCTTTACGGGGACGGGCGGAATATCCGTGACTGGATTTACGTGCGGGACAATTGTGAAGCGATTGACGTGGTTCTCCACAAAGGACGGGAAGGAGAGACATATAACATCGGCGGAGGAAATGAGTATGCAAACATTGAGGTGTTACGTATGATCCTTGACGAATTTGGAAAAGGGGAAGAGTACATCGAATTCGTAAAAGACCGGCCGGGGCATGACGCGCGATATGCCCTTGATACCACAAAAATTCGTGAGCATCTTGGGTGGGAGCCGCGTAGGTCGTTCCGGGAAGCGCTTCGCGATAAAATTGCGTGGTACCAAAATAACGAAGAATGGTGGCGGCCTATTAAGCGGGGAGAATTTGCGCGCTATTACAAAAAGCAGTATCTACCGGTATGAGCATCTATGCGCCGTAGCGGGGGGTGGCAATACCGTATTTCAAAAAGTATTTTATTGCGCTTGCAAGGTGTGTTCGTGCATAGGGATTGCACACAAGATCAAATGGTCCCCGCGATGTCTTGCTTGTCTTGACGTGGTGATGGATGAGATGTGCGGCGGGATAGTAGATCACTTGGTATCTTTTTTCCCAGAATCTTCTTGACCAATCCACATCTTCAAAATACATAAAAAATCGTTCATCTAACGGCCCTACATCGCGAAGGGCTTTTTTTGTGGTAAAGAGCGCAGACCCCATGAGCCAATCGACCGCGATGGGTTCATGCGCAAGATCCCTATCTTTCATAAGGAAGCGGTCAAGATCGCGTTTCCCCAGAAATGTTTTTCCTATAAAGGTTCTTCGCGTAAGGAGAGTAAGCGGGGAATAGAATCGAAAAGCAGAGGGTTGCGGGGTGCCATCGGGATAAAAAAGCGCGGGTCCCACAAGGCCTATGTCTTTGTGCGCCTCAAGGTAACGGAAAATATTTTCAATTGACGGATCTAGGAGGACGGTATCTGAGTTGAGAATAACGATGTAGTTACCGTGAACCCATTTGAGCGCCGCGTTTACAATTTTAGAGAATCCCAGGTTTTCTTTTGATTCCGAAAGAATAACGTCTAGAAATTCGTCCCGAATGAGACGCCGCGTTGACTCTTGCGTTTCACTGTCCGCAACAACGATTTCATAATCGAAATTTCTGACACACCGTTTAATGCTCTCAATGCACGGTTTGAGAAATTCCTGATCTTTGTGGTGGGTAATAATGAATGAAACCGCAGGATTCATGGGAATGGAGAAGTAAGGAAGATTACGCGAGCTTATTCTATCGTTTTTGGAGACCTTGGTCAATTTATTGAATGCGGTATAATGAGGATATGAGCGAATTTCGGGAGGGGAGAATACCAATCGAACATACAAGAGAGCGGCCGCGCGTGTTTGGGGGCGAAACAGGATGGGAGCTCGTGCGGGATTTTGCGCTTCGCACCAGCGAACTACACACAGAGGTTGAGACAAAAGATATTGCCTCGACGTTAGATTTGATACAGCGTATTGAAGGCGCGGTGGGAACGCGTATCGGCGAAGTGCTTCCGGAAGTTTTCAAGAAGCATGGTTTTTCAGAAGAAGAGGCGGCAGCGTTTCTTGAAGCCGCGCGTTCGCGGAAGTTTGCAGACGTTGATTTTAAGGATAAGGAAAAAGTGACGGCCGCGCTTGGCCTTGCGACGGTTGCGGAGCACGCCCGTATGAGAACGATGATTGAAGCGTTGAACAATATGGGCGAGAGCGAACTCAAGGTTTTGGGAATGACGTCCGATCAGCGCGATGTTGTTACCGGGCTTCTTAAGGTTGCAGAATCAGGGAATCCCGAATACCTTCGGTTTAAAGCGCGATCAATGGCGGGCGAGGTCCACCCGGCGCGGCCGGTGGACGCAATCAGGGAAGAAAATCGTATCGCAGAAGGTCTTAGGAACGTACGAGAAATGCTGATAGAAAGGGGGCCCGAGAAAGTGTTTGGCGAAGCGGGAAAGGCCTTTGTTGAATATCTTACGCAATATGAAGAAGGATATCGGCCGATGAATAAGGAGGGTAAACCACTTGCAAAACCAACGAAGGAACGGCGTTACAGCGCGTTTCGCGAGGCGTTTGAAACGTTTGTGCGCGAACATCCTGATTTTCCGCTTATTCTTTTTCCCCGAGGGGATGAATACGTGGCGGACACGATCGGGTGGAAATTTGGGAGAGACCCAGAGATCCGTGTTTCATGGCAATCTTCGGAACTTCAGGAAGAAGCGCGAGGGTTGGTGGGGGTACGCGAGCAGTTTTCTGCATATCTTGAGGAACAATACGGCGATCTTCTTGAGGAAGGAGACATTGAACGAATCAAGAAAAATCAGCCGCTCATTGCGGATGATATGGGATATTTCGGCATCGGCATGCAGGGACGATTTGAAGCGCAAGAGCTTGAAGGGACGAGCGTCATGTTTCGCAATGTCCAAGTGGAAAACCGTGTTTCTACTCGGGATACGATGGAGAAGCTCTTCGGTGATGAGGCGCGTCCTTTCATTGATTCCCCAAAATTTATGGACATCGCGAATGCGGGAATTATGGATCATGAGTGGGGGCATCAAGTGCATGAACCCGATACAAAGGGGGCAAAAAAGCTGGGAGAAGCCGAGAACGGAATAAATGAAATGAAATCCGATCTTCTTTCTTTCGCTTCGTTTCATGCAGTGCTCGGGGAAAGGGTCGAAGAACTTTACGGCGAGCGGGGACGGGAATTGCTCAATATGTATATGGTAGGATACTCTGTGGATCTTGCGAAAAATATCTCTCCGGATGGCGAAGAGCGGCCATACTATGTGAGCGCGGTTGCGCAACTCAATCGATTGGTTGAAGCCGGCGTTATCGTTCGGGGGCCCGAAGGAGTAGTTATTGATAAGGATAAATTACGCGGGAATTTAAGCGAGCAGGTTTTTGAACCTCAAGCGCGGGAACTCCTTGAGATATATAAAGCTGCGGAAAACGCGCCAAGGGATGAACTCGATGAAATTCGGGAACGGGCAAGGCAGCTCGGCGAGCCAACGCCTCATCCTACTATCCAAGAGTTGATAGAAAAATTAAAGAGCGCAAGGTGAGAGGGATTGCTGAATGCCACGCCAAAAACTGCCAATTTATTATATAACGTTCCCCAGCCGTTATTTTCTCGCGTCCACGTTTTTGCGTTTTCAAGAGTATCTTGATAGCCCAAAATTTAAGAATAAGTATTTTACACTGGAAGAGTACATGGATTGGTATGCCAAAGAGACGGGTGATTTCACATACTACAAAGACTGGGATGGATTTAATATACCCTCGCACGTTCTCGAACCCTTTTATAGAGGGAAGTTTGATCCCTTGAGCAAAAAGGAAGAGCGTTTTTTAGAGCTGTTTAAAGACATCAAAGGCAACTTTTATATCATAGGAACCGAGAGAGGAGACCTCGACCTTCTGGGGCATGAGATTGTTCATCCTTTGTTTCACCTTGTTGATGTAGTCAGAAAAGCAGTTCTCGATTATTTTAAAAATTCTGTTAGGAGCCCCGACCTTAAAAAAACATTTTCACATACTATATACAAGGCAAGCTATAATAAAAAAACCTTTCTCGACGAGATGAACGCGTATGCAGTAGGGGGGCCGCTCGGCGATCCTCCGTATAAAAAAATTAACGCGAAGGTCAAACGAAACCTTAGAGATATTTTCCGCAGACACTTTAGATTTAACCCGTTGAACAAAGAAAAATTAAAACAATTTCTTATTCAGATTCACGTTGTAGAATTTAATTTAAATTATAAATAATCGAAGTGTTCGAAGCTAAGCTTCGAACACTTCGAAAGCTTCGAACACTCAACTATTAGAGGGGTCGTTTAAATTTCTAATTTTCATTCCCAGAAGGGAATTTTTATTCCCCCTTTATTGTTCCGTTGATTCAGTCATGTTACGTTACAACAATATGAAAATTCTTATTTTGGGCGCAAAAGGGATGCTCGGGCGCGATCTTTCCCATGTGTTTCAGGATGCACATCCGCTTCTTTGGGATAGAGACGAACTTGATATTACCGACGAAAAAGCAGTGAGGAGAAAACTTGAGAGGGAACGGCCAGAAGTCATTATCAACGCCGCGGCATACACGGATGTTGACGGGGCGGAAACCGATACCGAATCAGCGATGGAGATAAATGCAGAAGCAGTAAAATATATTGCAGATGTCGCGGCGTCGCTTCCCGCGCGGCTCGTTCACTATTCGACCGACTACGTATTTGAAGGTATCAAAGAGGAGGGTTACCGCGAAGACGATATTCCCATATTTCCCATTAATTTCTACGGGAAGTCAAAGATGCTCGGCGAGCGATATGTACTCAATACGGCAAAAAATCGTGGACTCCACTATTTTCTTATACGAACTTCATGGCTGTTTGGTCCGTTACGCGAGCGAAAAGAGAAAGAAAGAAATTTTGTAGGTACGATTTTAGAGTTGACGGGCGAAAAGGACGAAATTCGCGTCGTGGATGATCAATGGGGCCGCCCCACCCTTACCAATGACCTTGCGGTTGTCACAAAAACGCTTCTCTCCCAAGATTTTCCTTCCGGTATCTATCACGTTACCAATTCTACTCCGGAAAAGGGGATTACCCGGTACGAGTTTGCGAAGAAAATTTTGGAGCTTAAAGGGAAAAAAACGCGGATTCTACCTTGTAGCACACGTGACCTCCCCCGACCCGCCCCTCGTCCTCATCACACCGTCTTAATAAACACAAAGTTCCCACCGCTTCGTTTGTGGGGAGACGCGCTCAAAGAATATCTCGACCATAAATTATGAACGAGATGAACGAGGTTAAACCTCGTTCATATGGGCCACAGCCTTTTTGTTGACAAAACCGATTTTACATGCTATCATACTAAGTCGCTTCATAAAATTACTGGATTCGAAGGAGGTTATATAAAATGAAGTTTATTCCGGCAGCGATTGCAGTGATCCAAGATATCGGCACGCGTTCTCATATGGAGGATACGTACTTTCTTGATTGCGATTTTTCGGGAAAAGGATGGGTGTTCGGCGGTGTGTATGACGGCCACGCAGGGAAAGAGGCCGCAGAATTCGCCGCACGCCATCTTCACGAGCGGTTTCTTGAAACGCTCCCCATCGTTTCGTCTCCCGAAGACGCCTTTATCGAGTCGTATCAAACGGTTTCCGATGAGCTTTGTAATCAGAATTCCGGCGCCTGTGCTGCGAACTTTTTCATCCGGGACGGGATGATTTACTACGCGAATGTCGGCGACGCGCGGATTATAGTAGTGGGGGATGACGACGTATTCCAGCTTACCGTTGATCATCGTATTGATGACCCCATTGAAAAGAAACGGATTATTGAAGCGGGCGGCGAGATATCTCCGCCACATGTATGCCGAGGCGATCGGGGGCTTATGCCGACACGAACCATTGGCGACGAATACTTTAAACCGGTTGGCATTATCGCAACTCCGTCCGTCGGAAGATACCTTATAATCAAAAGCGATCTTTTTCTCGTTGCGGGAACAGACGGACTTTTCGATGTCCTCACAAACAGGGAAGTGGCCGAGATTGCGCTGAAGCAGAAGGATCCCGATGCGATCATACGGGAACTCAAGCGCGAAACCTTGATCAAGCGCGGGGGCCGCGACAACCTGACCATTATTGTACTTTCATTCAAATAAATCCGTGCTTTCTCATCACAAAAGCGGCGAGGCCATCCTTCAGCCGCTTTTTCATATGAACATAAACAAGAACACAATGGAGTCATGAGCTTAATATTTCAATGTTGAACCTCGAAATATTGACAAATCTAATAAAGGTAATACACTAACAGCGAATCCGTACTGTTCCCCCCTTTTCTGCTATAGCAGAAAAGGGGGGAACATGATAAGCAACCGCACAGATGAAAATCAAACTTCCTTTCACCGAGGAATTTTTGTGGGGCATCTATGCCATGGTAGAGGCAACCGATGAAATGTATGCTGTTTTGTCGCCCCGAACTTTTAGGGAAGTAATTTGTCCTGACCTTTTTCGTATGAAGAAGTACTATCAGGGGAAACGGCAACGCCGATCATTCTCAAAATTTGTGTATTACCTGAAGAAGAAGGGATATTTGAGAGAAAGAAAATTACCGAATAAAAAAGCGTTCGCCATTACATCGAAAGGAATGAAAAAGATTTCCCACATCGCAAAAAGGATAAGGAGATTGCCCGAGCGCAAAGACAACAAACTGCAAATGATCATGTATGATATTCCAGAATTAAGGAAGGATGATAGGGAAGATTTCAGAGAAGCACTTAAACTTCTTGGTTACACGAAACTTCAGAAAAGTGTTTGGGTTTCGCGTTACGACGTCTTTGGGGAGACACAAGAACTTATCAGAGAGTATCGTGTTGGCGGGTGTGTCAGGCTATTTTTGGTCGAGGAAAGGGCATTATAATAAATTCCCCTTTTCTCTGCTATAGCGGAGAAAAGGGGAATTTATTGATTATTGAGCGGGGATATTTTGTAAAACGATAAGAATATCTCATAAAACAACAAGAAGTCGGGCCGATTATAGGTTCTTCTCGCGAAGGCTTGACAAATTTTAGATGGCGAATATAATAGACTGTTTTGCGCTGACAAGCGCTTTTCCAATTTTGTATAAATTTTTGATTCATCTGTAAAATTGAGAACTACAAACCAATTTTGCCATAAAACCTGGTTA
>CAYJUS010000026.1:0-10784 GCA_964373435.1 uncultured Candidatus Saccharibacteria bacterium | reverse complement strand
AAACACAAGCATAAGTTATTTAAGTAAGAAACTTAAATAACTTACTAACTTATACACTTAGAACTGATATTGTTTTCTTTTCCTCCGCTTACTAAGATGTTTCACTTCAGCGGGTTCCCGCCATCCTCCGCTCTTCACTTCGTTCGAAGCTACGGAATAGCAACGTCCTACTCAAAGGTCGGACTTGCCGCTCCGAAGTTTGACGCGAAGCGAAAAGCGAAGGACGGCGACGCGGGTTTACCGCGCCAGGTTTCCCCATTCGGAAATCCCCGGATCAAAGGTTGCTAAGCACCTCCCCGAGGCTTATCGCAGCCACGCCACGTCCTTCATCGGCCCAATATCCCTAGGCATCCACCATATACCCTTAGAATACTTGGCTAGTAACCAGTAATGGGTATATTTTTTTACCTACTTTTTGCTTATTTGGTTTTCAAGGTTCATGATGCGACCTATATACCAGTCACGAATCACATCCGAATGACCCTAATGAATTTTCAGAGGTTGAACCTCTTTAAGGAGGTTCAGCCTCCCCGCACTGGAGTCATCCGGATGGTATCCCCGGATAGTATACCGTTTTGAAAAATTAAAGAGCCGCTTGGAAGCGGCATCTCAATGGGCACAAAATAAAGCCACGAGGATTATCCGCTTCCTTTATTGAAGTAGTAGTAGTAAGTATTCATTTTATCTCGGGAAAAAATGAAGTTTATGTTAGTATTCATTGTCTATTTATTTATAGTAATCTCCCCAGGAATCCCTGTCAAGGGGAAGAACAACACTCGACTCCCTATGCTTTAATTATAGCATATAATTATATATTTGTCAATAATACTCGTATTCGAGGGGTACTGTGCTATCGGTATCGCCACGCCGTTGACAAATTTAGTGAAGAAAAGTTATAGTGGTACAGTTCTAGAATAATCCACCCATCCGAAAGGAGCCCTGTCGTGATCCGAAAAATACAGGAAACGTTCCGACAAGGAGAGAACGAAAAGCAATCGCGGGAACTCGTGGTAAATGGAAGTCAAGAAGAACAGCGAAAAGCGACGGCGATTCTTCTTGAGGCGGGGAGGCCGAAAGACCTAAACCTTATTCTCCGGCATGTCGAGATTCCCGAAATTCGCGCTCGCGCCGCAGACCTGATCCTTGCGCGGGAAAAAGTTGCGCAGATTGAACTGTATCGTATTATCTGGTATGCGCCGGAAGCTCAACAAATCAAAACGGCAGGACGAATACTTGGTTCAAAGAATCCTTCGGTCGAGGCATTACGACAAATCGTCGAGTACGGACCGCCCGCGGTACAAAAATCCGCATGGGAGAAACTCCTTGCAACGAAAAAGAGAAACCGTGGCTTTGAACAGCCGGTAACACAGGCGGACTTTCTCTACGTTCTCCATGATGCTCCAGTCAGCTACCAAGCAAAGGCGGCAAGTGAACTTCTGAAGAAAGAACAAGGCAGGGAAAAACCGAACAAGGGAATCCTCCGCGCAATTCTTGAACACGGTCCGCGCGAACTCCAAAAACGCGCGTCCAAGCTCCTTCAAAATACATGCGGCGTAAAGGATATAGAAGCGTTCAGAAAGAAAGAGTCCTGTCCTCTCTGCACGTCTCTATTTTCTGTTTAGCGAAAACCAAATAGATTGTTATACCCAGAGAAAGGAGGTAACAAGTGTTTGAACTAACCGAAACGATGTATCCCCTGATGATGGTCGCGTTTCTTGTAGCTCTTGGCGGTGCGATCCTTATTAGAATTCTTTTTCCCGTGTTCTTCGGGGCAAAGATGAAACGAAAAAAGATAAGTGCGGGTTTTGTGCTTAGTGCTCTTTTTCTTGCTCCCCCCCTTGAAGAATTTATTCTGCGAGGACCGATTTGGGTAGTTGCTGATGGAGAATTTTCTTTCCTTGTTTGGACAGTGATAGGAGTTCTTGGAATCTTTTTTGGTCTTCTCCATGGCATCATATCAAGAAAGGAACGGGAGGAATCCTACGAAAAAATCAACGGAGCAGGAATAATTGCTGCCATGATAGGAACGACCCTCCTCGGTGTGACGCTTGGCTGGCTGGTGGTGGCTACCGACTCTTTGCTCCCTGCGATGATCGTGCATGGTGCCTATAACTTGGCAGTTCTTTCTCTCAGGGCTGTTATAAGAAGCATCAAAAATACGTAGTAAAAGATAAAACCAGTTTCTCCGAGAAACTGGTTTTTACGTTTTCGATTTATTGGTCTGGTCGCTCGCTTCATCCCCTTGCGGCGAGTTCAACCCCGCAATTAAAGATAAATTACACATATCTTGTCACGAATCTCTTCGTAGGGGAGGCTCCCCTTGGACTTCTTCAACTTTCGCACATTGTGAACCAAAGTCCACGTTTGGCTTGTTTTTTCGTCAATGAAAGGAAGAGTGTGGCATAAAGACATCCACCCAAAAACAGGAATTATGCCGTATCCTATGAAGGTTCTTAGCTTCATCCGAGGCAGTTTTTTCTCGGCGCGCGCAACCGCCATATCAAAAAATTCAATGAAGTCGGGCTTGCTCTTTATAAATTCTCCCAGTTTCTTCTTTGCAACGCTTCGCGACGTATGGAGCCCCACGGAATGATTATACAGATTGAACTCGTCCACGCAAAAATTTGTAAATGCGTAGGCAATATTCTTTATATATTGCTCTATCCGTTGCTGGATCAGCCTTTTCTCATACTTGCTATACTCGGTTCTTTGCATCGTACGAACACTTGAGGCAAGACGAGAGACTTCTATGAGTATTTCCTCTTCGCGCGTCTGCTTGACAAGGGTAGGACGCAAATCCCCCCCAGCGCTTGTCTCGGCATCCTCGGGCTCGCTATCCCGCGCGGAGTTCGTTGCAACATGCGCGATCTCTTCCGGATCCTCCGGATCCATCATAGTACACCTCCTTATTTGAACTTACTATCTTAGCATCTCTCCCTTATTTTGTCAAATGTTCGTTCGGTGCTCAAGTTCAAAACACTTGACGCGGTATAGCTTACTTGTTATTGTTCTTTGTTGCTGCGTTCCTTCACCGCACGGGCTCCGAATTCGCTCGGGTTTACCCTGAGCTTAGTCGAAGGGCCAACGCAAAGGAGGAAAGTAATGGAAATTGACGGCATGAGACGATCGCCTGCTTTCTATATAAAGGTTGATCAAACGAAAACGAGAAGGAGAATTGAAGACCGTATACGGAAACTCCCCGATGGGACGATAGGAACTGCAAGAAAACTTGCCGAATTAGCTGATGCACTACAGGTAGAAATCGCGATACTCCCCGACCTTCCCAACGGGAAGGGTCCAAAAAACGAACGCCCCTGCTTCGGCCCTAATCAGGTTCGATGCAGACATCAGCTTAGAAAAGGACGTTCCTATTTCAATGTAAGGTCTGACGGATCTCCTATCGACCGATTCACGTTATCACGTGAGCCTTACCAAGAACGGGGTAGTCTATGGATCCGTGCCAGACTCGAGAATGGTCTCGAGATAGCTACTTTACTAGCAGGTCAAAGCATCGAGAGCTTTCAAGATGGCACTTGGGAAAATGCTTTCTATACAATCTTTGCAGGTAAAGCAGAACCCTGCCGCCATCCCGAGTGCCAACACTCCTGCTCCAACTGCGGCTAAAACATAAAACCAAAATAAGGAACGCGCAACACAAAGCCCTCCGACCAAAACCGGAGGGCTACTTCTTTTTATTTACGATGTAAAACTTTACGTAAATTTTTTCTCTCCTTTCTCCATCACAAATCATTTTTGTGTTTACCCCTAAGTAAATAGTTTCCGGTAGAGGTTTCAAAAAGCGTGCCGGAGGCCGAGCGGCCATGGTGTCGAGCACACAAGTTCGTTATGTGCTCGACGAGCGAGGCCGAGGCCCGAGCGACAATTTCCTCGGTGGGGAAATTGATCGCGTCTCTTTTGAAGCCTCTACCGAAAACTATGCCTTCTTAAGGTATTGCCCCGTGTAACTTGCCCTCACTTTGACAATATCCTTGGGCGTACCCTCGGCCACGATCTCTCCTCCCGCGTCTCCCCCTTCCGGCCCCAGATCAATGATCCAGTCGGCATTTCGGATCACTTCAAGGTTGTGTTCAATGACGACTACGCTATTTCCTTTCTCCACCAGCCCCACAAGAACCTTCATTAGATTTTCAATATCAAAAAAATGAAGACCGGTGGTGGGTTCATCCAATATATAAAGCGTTTTCCCAGTGTCGCGCCGCGAAAGCTCGGTTGCAAGCTTCACGCGTTGCGCCTCTCCCCCCGAAAGACTGGGTGCGGATTGCCCTAATTCCACGTACCCCAACCCCACCTCGGTCAATGTGTGTAATTTATCTTTAATTGCGGGAATGTGTTTAAAAAATTCGAGCGCTTCTTCAATGGTCATCTCAAGAACCTCGAAGACGTTTTCCCCCTTATACTCAATCTCAAGCGCCTCTTTGTTATAGCGCTTCCCGCGGCACTCCTCGCACTCAACATAGACGTCCGGCAAAAAGTACATCTCCACTTTTTTCACGCCGTCCCCCCGGCATACCTCGCACCTTCCGCCTTTCACGTTAAAACTGAAGCGCCCCGGCCCGTATCCTCTCACCCGCGCTTCTTTTGTTTTTGAAAAAAGGTCGCGGATAAACGTAAAGGTTCCGGTATAGGTTGCGGGATTCGACCGGGGCGTACGGCCGATCGGCGACTGATCCACCACCACCACTTTATTAATATACTCAAGTCCTTTTATGGCTTTGTGGGCGCCGGGCTCGTCTTTCGCGCGGTAAAACTTTTTCATGAGAGCCTTTGCAAGAATATCATTTATGAGACTGCTCTTCCCCGACCCCGAAACGCCTGTCACCACGACAAACATCCCGAGCGGAATTTCGACGTCAATATTTTTAAGATTGTGTTCCTTTGCTCCCACAACGGTCAAAAACTTTTTATCCCCCCGGCTCGTATGGCTCTTTTGACTCTTTACTTTTACGCGTCGTCTTCCGGAAAGATACTCCCCCGTAAGCGTCTTTTTCTTGGTAAGCGCCGCGGGCGTTCCCTCAAAGATAATGGCGCCTCCATGTTTTCCCGCGCCGGGGCCGATATCCACTACCCAGTCCGCGGCACGAATAGTTTGCGCGTCATGCTCCACCACAAGCACGGTGTTCCCCAAATCTCTCAAGTCTCTTAGCGTTTTGATAAGGCGTGATTGGTCCCGCTGGTGAAGGCCGATAGAGGGTTCGTCAAGTATATAAAGGACCCCTACGAGCTTCGATCCGATTTGCGTTGCAAGACGAATCCGCTGCGCCTCGCCTCCTGCAAGGGTTGCGGCAGAACGCGAAAGCGTAAGATAGCCAAGCCCGACATCGATTAAAAATGCAAGGCGGTTCTGGATTTCTTTTATGATGGGTTCTATGATCTTTCGATCTCCCACGCGTGCGAAAGACGAAGAAGATTTTTTTTCAAGAAGGGCGTGGAAAAATTCCTTTGCGTTTTCAGCCGGCATCTCTACAATGTCATTAATGGTTTTCCCGGCAACGCGCACCGCCAAAAACTCCGGACGAAGGCGTTTGCCTTCGCACGCGGGACAATCGCGCTTAATCATATATTTTTCAATCTCGGTTCGCGTCCAATCGGAATCTGTCTCGTGGTACCGCCGCTCAAGATTATGGACCACGCCCTCGAATTTTTTCGAGGCATCTCCATAAAGAATAAGGTCAACAATCTTTCTTGGAAGCTTTCTCACCGGATCATGAAGGGAAAACTTGTTTTTTTCTGCAAGGTCGGAAAGTTGACCCCAATAGTGTCCCTGCCTCCCCAGTCGGTGGGATGAGTGCATCCACGGCTTTATCGCCCCTTCCGCAATAGAAAGAGAAGCGTTGGGAATTACGAGTGTGGGATCAACTTCAAGTTTACTCCCGAGACCGGTACAGGCGGCGCATGCGCCATGCGGACTATTGAAAGAAAACGAGCGCGGTTCGATTGCCGGCATACTAAACCCGCATTTTTTACATGCGAAGCGTTCCGAAAAAAAGAGTTCTTCCGTTTCGTTCACCACCGCGACCATCTCGCCTTTCCCGATTTTGAGCGCCGTCTCCACACTGTCCATGATTCTGATCCGATCGTTCTCTTCCCTCTTTTTTTCAAGCGGAAACCGGTCGACCACCGCTTCAATCGAGTGACTCTTATACCGATCAAGATTCATCTCAAGCGCTTCTTCAATTCGCGCTAGCACTCTGTTAAGCCGCACGCGTAAAAATCCTGCGGTCTTAATTTCTTCAAGGATCGCGCGGTGCTCTCCTTTCTTCCCGCGAACAACCGGAGCTAAGATTATTATGCGTGACTGCGGCTTGAGGCCAAAAATTTTATCGACGATTTCGGGCGGAGTCTGCTTGGTAATGGGGAGATCGCATTTCGGGCAAAACGCCTTCCCTACGCGCGAGAAAAGAAGCCGCAGATAATCATACACTTCGGTAATCGTTCCTACGGTCGAACGCGGATTCCGGGAAACGCTTTTTTGGTCAATCGAGATGGCGGGCGAGATTCCATCAATACGGTCGACGTCGGGTTTATCCATCACGCCCAGAAACTGCCGCGCGTATGCGGAAAGACTTTCAATGTAGCGCCGCTGGCCCTCCGCATAGATCGTGTCAAACGCAAGCGAGGATTTCCCGGAACCCGAAATGCCCGTGAAGACGACGAGCTTGTTTCGCGGAATGTCCACATCCACGTTCTTCAAATTATGAACGCGCGCGCCGCGAATAAATATGTAGTTGTCCCGTGAGGAAGTCATTTCGAATGTTCTCTATTATATACCCCTGTCAAGGTTTTGACAATCCATCTATTCGAGAAACCCGCGCCGAATCGAACTAAAGTGCTCGGGGTAAACAGAAAAAGCGGATCGATTTACGATCCGCTTTCTTACTCTACTACTATGATGTATGCGGTGTAGGGAACAGCTCTTCTTTACTTGGGTCCGAACCAGCGACCCGGACCGAACAGCCGATCTCTAAGAACAAAATACCAAAAGGAAATTATGATGCCAAATTGAACAAGGAACGATAGAAACGTAGGCCGTATTTCGAGGACTCCATAAAAAATGGCGTTAAGAACGAAGTTCGCAAGGAAAAAATATCCCAGAAACACCAGCGTATACACGAGAAAGTTCTTCATCGAACAATGCCTCCTTTCTTTGTGATTGCGTTACGGGACGAATGGAATCCGAAGGAGCTTTGCTACGTCGCGTGTCATCCTGTACGCGCGATCCGCACGCTTCCTCCGTTCGATTCTCTGCTTTTCATCCTTGCCCACATGCTTCCACGGAATCTTCTTTTTTGGTTTCCCCTCTTCGACTTTCTCTCGGGGCGCCATATCCAATCACCTCCTTTTTCCAAAATTCTCCAAATTTCATATTTGGCTAGAATTTTGAGAACCCGCCGAAGTCCTGAACCTGTCGAATGGACGAAGGCGGGCACTCCTTACTTAATTTTTGCAAAAGATCAAACCGAAAGGAGTTTCACCTCCGATCCTTCTTTATACACCAAATACGCTTTAATGTCAAGTCGGGGGAAGAATTTCTTGACGGTTGACCGCGCCCGGGAAAGCTCGCTCTTGTGGAAAGAAATTTCTTCTTCCAAAGAACCGAAGCTCTTGCTTCCTCCGTAAGCGCCGCAATCAACGTGGTTGGTCAAGATTACTTTCTTGATAGCGTGAAGCTTTACGGCAAGCTCGATATTCCGCAACGCGACATCGGAAAATTTTTTATCTTCCGGGCTTACGATGTTCTTCGCGCCCCCGGCGAGCGCCACCAAATCAAAACTCACAATCCCCAGTTCGGTTCTTACCCTGTTTAAAAATCCTTCGTGGAAACGAAAATCAATACAAGATAATACTAATGTCTCACAGGTATGAGTTTCGTCTGACATAAAAACCTCCTTATTGTTTGTGTGTGCTCGCAAGGATCACCACTTTGCTTTTCGGCCTCACCTCAATAAATCCTCGTTCAATTTCTATCTCTTCGTCTTTTCCTTCTTTCCGTATCATAACCTTACCGCGTTTTAATGCAGTTATCAATGGAATGTGATTCGGCAAAATACCCAGCCAGCCATCAACCCCCGGGACCTGTAAGGATTCGACTTCGCCTTCGAATAATTTTTCTTGTAGAGTAAGAATAGAAAGTGTGATCATGATGAATTTGATACACCAAACTGAGGGATTTTATTTTCCTCGGGTTGGCTACGGGATCCTTAGATAAATTTATAAATAGAGGCGGGAACAATAAAATCCCTCAGTTTGGTGTATCGCTGAA
Organism: uncultured Candidatus Saccharibacteria bacterium; assembly: GCA_964373435.1. Taxonomy (GTDB): domain Bacteria; phylum Patescibacteriota; class Minisyncoccia; order JAHCSD01; family JAHCSD01; genus CAYJUS01. The sequence goes on along the minus strand of CAYJUS010000026.1, from coordinate 2,503 downwards.
CTAACTACCCGATACTTCTTCTATACTCCCCTTCAAATAAAACGCGCTTTCGTCTTTGCCGTCGTGTTTTCCCTCTAAAATTTCCTTAAATCCGCTCACGGTCTCTTCACGCGCGACATAGAGACCCTTGGTTCCGGTAAAGACTTCTGCCACAAAGAAGGGCTGGGAAAGAAAACGCTGGACTTTTCGCGCGCGACCAACAAGTATTTTATCTTCCTCGGAAAGCTCTTCCATCCCTAAAATCGCGATGATGTCCTGCAGGTCCTTGTAGCGCTGGAGCACGCGTTGAACTTCGCGCGCAACTTCGTAGTGTTCCGTTCCTACAATTTTTGGGTCAAGCGCGCTCGAGGTGGAATCCAACGGATCAACTGCGGGGTATATTGCGAGCTCAAAGAGGCTCCTAGATAACACCACGGTAGAATCCAAATGGGCAAAGGTGGTCGCGGGCGCAGGATCGGTCAAGTCGTCCGCGGGCACATAAATTGCCTGTACCGACGTAATGGATCCCTTGTCGGTTGAGGTAATGCGCTCCTGCAACTCCCCCATCTCGGTTGCGAGCGTCGGCTGGTATCCGACGGCCGAAGGCATCCTCCCCAAAAGCGCCGAAACCTCGGATCCCGCCTGCGTAAAACGAAAAATATTATCAATGAAAACCAAAATATCTTTCCCTTTGTCTCTGAAATATTCCGCAAGCGTAAGTCCGGTAAGCCCTACTCTCATACGAACGCCGGGAGTTTCGTTCATCTGCCCAAACACAAGCGAGGTGTTTTTTAATACGCCCGATTCTTTCATTTCAAGGTACAAGTCGTTCCCTTCGCGGGACCTCTCGCCTACGCCGGCAAAGATAGAATATCCTCCGTGTTTGGTTGCGACGTTGTGAATCAGCTCTTGAATAAGGACGGTCTTCCCTACCCCTGCGCCTCCGAAAAGCCCAACTTTTCCTCCCTTGATAAAAGGCGCTAAAAGATCAATAACTTTAATGCCGGTTTCAAAAATTTCTGTCTTGGTTGATTGCTCGGTAAGCGCAGGCGCTTTTTTGTGAATGGAAGATTTTTCTTCGCTTTTGATTTCGCCCTTCCCATCAATGGGTTCGCCCAGTACGTTCATCATCCTTCCGAGCGTAGTCTCGCCCACCGGAACCGCAATTGACTTCCCGGTATCTACCGCTTCGGTTCCGCGCTTGAGTCCGTCGGTTGAGCCCATTGCAACCGCTCTCACTTGTCCACCGCCCAAATGCTGGGCCACCTCCAAAACAAGGCGCTCTCCCACTCCTTGAGAAATTTCGAGGGCGTTATAGATTTCCGGGAGGCCGGCTTCAAAAAATTCTATATCAACAACCGGACCGATAATTTGTGTAATTTTCCCTTTTAGACTTGACATAATTATGATATTATGCTATAATTAAAGTATAGAAAGGAGGTGGGTCGATGAAAGATCTCCTGTGCTTAGCTGAGATCTTCGGCCTCAAGGTGGTCAAGAAGTTCCGCGGACACCTCCCCTCCATTACCATCGAGAAAGATGATGGGGAAATCGTCATGTTGCAAAAGTCTCCCCACGGGACGATCTACGCGACAGACAAGATCCCCAATGTCCCGATGAATTTCATCGGGAATGGGGGATGGCGGTTCGCGGTCGACCTCTAAGTCCTTACGAGAGCTTTGCTCAAGTAGGGACTTCACCATAGTTCATCATGCGTGACTTATGGTGAGGTATTTCAGAGTTCATTCCTGGATGCCCGTTACATGCTAACGGACACGTGAAAGGAGGATGACCATGGCTCGACGACAACGAGCGAGCTTCCCCCGGCGCTACCAAACGCGCTGTGAGGAAGGAGACGCGCGGCAGGAGACGCGGGATGCCCGCAGTCCGCGTGAGCAACTCGCAGCCCTCAACCAGCGACTCGGCATCGGTGTAGGCGCCAAGCGCGAGCGCGCTCGCCTCCAGGCGCTGATCGACGCAAACTAAAACCGAATAAAGGGCTTGCCCGGTGCGACAACTTCGGATAATGCGGTTCGTTGAAAATAATCGTAGTACCCATAGAACAACCATGAATGTGGGCTACGGGTATATCACTTAGAAAATCATCGAAACGTTCACATCCCGAAGTTGTAGCACCGGGCTTGCCGGCTGGCCTCGAATAGCCGGCTCTTTTATTTATTTCTCCGCTCGCCATGCTCGCGGAGAAATAAATAACCCCTCACTCATTTTACCGTTTTTTCTTATAAGAACATACTGAAAACTTAACCTTGGACATTTCTCGCGAAGTGCGTGTGCGAATAGCACATCCTTCTCGCTAAAGGCGAGTGGGCGAAGCGCTTCGCAGTTATCATTCTCGCAAAATGAGTGTATGGGTAACATCCTTTTAATTTTCAAGCGCTTCTTTGCCTCCTACCACTTCCAATAGTTCTTTCGTAATTCCTGCCTGTCGAGCTTTATTGTAAGAAAGTGTTAGCTCGTCTAAAATTTCGGAAGCGTTTTCCGAAGCGTTTCTCATTAGATCGGA
>CAYJUS010000025.1:0-11120 GCA_964373435.1 uncultured Candidatus Saccharibacteria bacterium | reverse complement strand
ACGCCTCCCCCCGATCGCCTTCCGGTAAAAACCGAGGTTATACCGTGGAATAACAATATTGTTAAAAAGATATGTGAAGAAGAAATCTCGAGAGGCGGCCAGATCTACTACCTTCACAATCGCGTCGAGACAATCGAGAAAGCGCGCCGCGACCTACAAACGATTCTTCCACGCGCACGAATCGGCGTTGCCCACGGGAAGATGTCGGAACAAATACTTCTTCGGGTAATGCACGAGATGCGCGATCGGAAGATAGATGTACTTATTGCAACCACCATCATCGAAAACGGTCTTGACCTTCCAAACGTCAACACGCTTGTTGTGGCGGACGCAACCCGACTCGGACTTTCCCAGGCATATCAAATACGCGGAAGAATCGGGAGGAGCCACGTTCAGGCATTTGCATATTTCTTCTATCCTTCGACACGCTCAGGACAAGTTCCTTCCCGACGGGTGTTGGGCGAGAAAGCGTCTCTGCGCCTTGAAGCACTCAAAGAAGCAGAAACGCTTGGGTCTGGCTACCGAATCGCCCTTCGCGACCTTGAAATCCGCGGGGCGGGGAATATCCTCGGTCGCGAACAATCGGGCTCGATCAACCGCGTAGGGCTTAATCTCTACTGCCAGATGCTCGCGGAAGCAACGGAAACGCTCCAAAAAGGAAACGTGTAGTGCCACCGCACGCGAAGGGTTCCTGTGGGGTGGTTCGGTTTTTGTATTGACAATAATGGAATAATTTTCTACGCTGGACTATTACCGAGAAGATCTTTGAAAAAAGGAAAAGAAACCATGAATAGGGTTCCGAATTGGATGAAGAATTCTTCAGCGATTGCGATCATGCAAATACTCCTTCGCAATAAAATTGCGCTTGTTGCTATGATCTATGTAATGCTCTTCTATCTTGTAGGACTTGGAATGACGGTAGAGTTTTTTGGCGTGGATCTTGCACCCTACGATTTTCGCGAACAGAATTATGACGCGATCCGGGAGGGGCCCTCGTGGTCCCACCCCTTCGGAACAGACCTTCTGGGAAGAGACCTTCTTACGCGGGTTCTTTACTCCATGAGAACCATGGTGTATCTCACGATTCTTGTTATTATCACCGGAGGACTCATTCTTCCTGTGGGGCTCGGGCTTTTGGCGGGGTACTTCGGGAAAAAATGGGATTGGATCATTATGCGGTTTGGCGAAGTGCTTGACGCGGTTCCCGGGTTTTTCATGATACTTTTTATCACGGTAATGCTCCGGCCACGGTACGAGAACATGATCGCTTCTTTCGGGTCCGACTGGTATTTCCTGATCCGCGAAGGCATTATTGACTTCCTTTTGATTCTCTTTGTGCTTACTATTTTTTCGTGGGTGAGGGGAGCGCGTGTCATTCGCGCGCAAACCTTCTCGCTTCGCGAAATGCCGTATGTGGATTCCGCGCGCGTTTTGGGCGCCAACCACATGCGGCTAATTCTGAAGCACATTTTACCGAATCTTCTGGGAATCATTGTGCTTTCGGTTTTCTCGACCCTTGCTGCTGTAGTGTTTCTCGATATCGCGATATCGTTCTTCGGGCTGGGAATACGCCCTCCCCACCCCTCGTTCGGGATTCTCTTTAACGAAACGGCAAACGTTCAGGTGTTGAGAAGTTCGCCCCACTTGCTGATTTTCCCCGGAATAATAGTAATCTTCTTCATTCTCTCGCTTTTTTACATTGAGAAAACGCTCAATGTGATTGTGAACGCATTCACCTCACGAAAATAGCCCTCCTTCGCCACTGCTTCGCTAGAGCTACGCAGTGCAAGCAAGGCTTCGGAAAGGTCTCGATTTTGTAGTTTCTCGACAAGCTCGAAAACAAAAACAGAAAAGGAGGTGTATCGAATGAGCTTGCGTTGGTTGATCAGTTTTGTCGCAGTTGCTGTTCTTGGGACTGCGTGTTTTGGCGGGGGAGGCGAAGGAACGCCCGGCACGGCAGACGAACCCTCTCCACCGGTATCTGGCTCCCACCCTGATTATCTCCGATGGCCGGGGGGCGACCCGGTGACGCTTGATCCGCATCTGGTAACAGATGTGGGTTCGCATGGCTACGTGGGAAATATCTTTGGGGGCCTTATGAGGCTCGATCCGCTGGTTCTTGACAAAAACGGCAAGGTGGTTGCTGCAGGATATGAGGCAACCCGAAATGAAGACATTGTAGAAAAAGTCCGAACGGGTGTCTACACCGTAACGGGTATCGCGGTACCCGATCTTGCCAAAGATTTTCCGGAAAAGACAGTAAACACAGATGGAACGGTATCCTACACCTTTACGATCCGGGATAATGCGAAGTTTTCAAACGGTAGAACAGTTACCGCGTGGGACTTCGGCTATTCTCTGGATCGCGCGGCAGATCCCCGAACCCGCTCAAGCACTACCGAGCTTTACCTTGGAGACATTGTGGGCGTCATGGATATGTGGCGATACGGCAAGATTCAAAACAGAATCTGCACGCGCGTCTCGTCCGAATGTCCCGACGGCATCAATTCTTACCTCGTTGATCTTCCCGGAGTAAAGGTTCTTGACGAAAAAACCCTTGTAATTACGATTGATGCCGACAAATCCTATTTCCTGCAAAAACTCACCTACCCCACTGCTGCGGTAGTGGATAAAACACAGGTGGAGGCGGTCGGCAACTGGACGGACCGGCCAAATGGGACCGGGCCCTACCGCTTGACCCGACGCACCATTTCGGAAATTGTTCTTGAAGCAAACCCCTACTATCACGAAAAAGCGCCCGCGATCAAACGGATAGTGTTCACCTTAACGGGTGCATCGAGCTACTTGAGGTATCAAAACGGCGAAGTGGATGCGGCGGGAATCGGCATAGCGGACCCCGAGGTGCTCGAAGAGGTCCGGAATTCCAGCTCAAAACTTTCGAAAGAGTATTTTTCGACCAATGAAATGGGAACGTCTTATGTCGGGCTTAACCTTACGCGTCCCCCTTTTGACGACGTAAGGGTGCGGCAGGCATTCGCAATGAGTGTGGATAAACAGGTAATTGCGGAACGTGTTCTCATGAACCTCGTAAGCCCCGCCTACACCGTGCTTCCTCCGGGAATGCCGGGATACCGTGCGGGCCATGGCGGGCTTCCCTACGACCCCGATCGCGCGCGAGAACTGCTTCGCGAATCCGCCTACGGGGGTCCTGCGGGACTCGGAAGGATAAAACTTACAGTTTCCGGAACAGGGTCTGCGCCGTCTGTTACGATCGAGGCATTGGTCGAGATGTGGCGACAAAATCTCGGCTTGGAGGTCGAGATTGAACAGATCGACTACCCCACCTTCCTTGACCGCATCCGCAAAGGCGAATTCCAGATGTTCTCCCTCGGATGGATTGCGGACTACCCAGACCCGGAAGACTTTCTTGATCTGAAGCTCCATGGCGAGAGATCCCGCGCCAACAACGAGACGGGATACAATAATCCTGAGGTAAACCGTTTGCTCGAAAAAGCGCGGACCGAACAGAATCTTGAGAAACGGACTCTCCTCTACCACGAAGCAGAAGACCGTATTATCGAAGAGGTCCCATGGCTTCTTCTCTTCCACCTGAAAAGCTCTCTTGTCATAAAACCGTACGTGAAAGGATATTTCCCGACTCCTTTGGGAATCCCGATGTTCCGGTTTATGTATTTCGAAAACTAGGTTAGAAAGTAGAATCTAGAAAATAGAAAGGTAAAGTTGGTAAAGCCTCACTCTCGTGAGGCTTTTTAATATCTGGAGGTTTTGGGGAGGTTGAACCTCCAAACATTGACGTCGTGAGGGTTGATACTTCGACTACGCTCAGTATCAACCCTGAGCCTGTCGAATGGGTTGACAAATTTTTATCTTTTATTTAGCATAAACCATACTCTTGTTTCTTGAAAACCGAACCCCGCGAGAAGTAGAACACGAACGTATGCGTTCGTGACTTCTAACGGGGTGAATAGCGAGAGAACAGAAAAGGAGGTAAGGCATATGTTCTCGAAGCGTCTGGTTGGTTTTAGCGGAGCGATCGCCGCTCTCATGGTTTTCGCGGCCGCGTGTTTCGGCGGAGGAGGCGGGGGCGATAGTTCGCCTCCCGCGACAACCCCCCCGGTGGGTTCCGGAAAGACGATTTCGTTTTGCGCGCCGCGCGACCCCAAACAAGTCGATTTTTCGATCTTAAACAGCGTGGTTGCGATTATCCAGCGGGAATCGGTATTCCGAGACGTTGCGCAAGACGAAGATGCGCTTTTACGTGGAGCGCTTGATCGAGTGTTCGCATTTCTTGCAACCCCGGTTCCTTCGTGGGCAAAAGATACGGTGGAAAAAGAGATCGAACGCGCACACAGGTTTAACGCTACTCCTGATTTTTCGGTATTAAACACTGTCCTCGAAGAACTTGCGAAAGATCCGCGCTATCAGGACTTGAACGACCCCGAACAAAAGCAGTCTCTTCTCAAGGCGTCGGTTGAAGGCATTATCGAGACTCTTGAAGATCCCTTTGCGAGCTACGCAACGGAAGAGGAATACCGTATCGGACGCCTCAACTTCTCGGGCCGCTATCAGGGGCTCGGCGTTGGTCTTTCAAAAAACTTCAATGGAGAAATTACCATCGACCGGGTTGAAAAAGGTTCCGCCGCCCAAAAAGCAGGGCTCCAAACTGGCGATGTAATTCTCGAAGTTGACGGTAAGTCTACGGAAACGTGTACGGTAAACCAGTTTATAATCGAGATTAAGTCGCGCTCCAACCCCCGACTCGAGACGAAGATTCGAAGAAATAAAGATGAGCAAAAACTTGTCGTTACTATGGAGCAGATTCGCGAACGTCATGTGAGGTCGTGCCCGGGAATTGAGCTTCCGCACGGGCGCGGATCAAGCGAGCAGGATCTTGCTTACGCGTGTCCCTTCCGGGACCGCGAAGGAAACCCGGTGAAAGATATCGCGTATATCCAGCTCCGACAATTCTCTGATCAGGGGTTTGAAGACTTCACCGAAGCCCTGAAAAACATCGACCAGAAAAACCTCAAGGGGCTCATTATTGACCTTCGGGATAATCCGGGAGGCGGCCTCCAAGAAGTTATCACCGCGGTTGACTACTTTCTCGAAGGGCCCGATGTGATCCTTGTCGAGCGGAGCGAATTTGTTAACAACCAGCCTGCGGGCGCGAAACGAGTGTACCGCTCGGACGAAATCGACCTCGTAGACCCCGCGCTTGAAGTGGTAATCCTTGTAAACCAGAACAGTTATTCGGGCGCGGAACTTTTCCCTGCAGCACTCCGAGACAACGGCCGCGCGGTGATTATCTCGCGGGATGAGAGAACCGGAGGCAAGGGAACCATTAACCGTGTGTTTGAGCTAAAAGGCGGAAAAGGCGGCGCGCTCTACATCGCAATCGCTCTCTACCTTACCCCTAAAGAGGAAATGGTGGAACGTTTCGACTTTGATAGAGACGGCATCTATGAAGTGGGAGGACTCAAACCCGACATCAAGGTGGACTGGACTTCCCAAGACTTCATTGAAAACGGAAGAAACCCTAACTGGGATCCGACGCTTTTCGAGGCAATAGAACACATACGGAGCAAATAAACGCCCCGACATGTGACCACCTAGGCGGTGTACCAATGCGTGATGATCTCATTCGCTACGCGTTCGGAAGACTTCTCTTTTTACCGTTTTATCTTCTCCTTGTTTCGTTTATCGTGTTTTCCATAGGGCGATACGGCCCCGGAGACCCGGTATTGCTTCGTGCGGGACCCAAGGCATCGGAAGAAACGGTTGAACAAATCCGCAAAGATTTAGGGCTTGATCGGGCGCTATACGTCCAGTATGCAGACTACATGAAGGGGCTTGCAACCGGGGATCTGGGCGAGAGCATCTCGCTTCATCCCGGAAAAAATGTAAAAGACCTTATCTGGCCCCGCATCAAAATCTCGGCCCCTATCACGCTCTCGGCTCTTCTTATCGCCTTTTCCCTGGGAACGCTTATAGGGCTCGTGGCGTCATTCAAACGAAATACATGGATAGACTCGGGCCTTATAGGAACTTTTCTTTTTTTCTCGTCTATCCCGTCTCTCATTATGGTCCAATTTATGATCATGTTCCTTGCGCTAAAAATGAACTGGGTTCCCGCGGGGTGGACCGGAGACTCGAAGAGCGTCTTTACCACCAACATGATAATTCCCGTCTCAACCCTTTCTTTAATCTCGATTGCGGGAGTCGCGCGGTTTGTCCGCGCAACTACGCTTTCCGTTATTGGTGAGAACTTTGTGCGTACCGCAAAAGCCAAGGGGCTCCCCCCGTGGGTGGTAGCATCCCGCCATGTGCTGCGTAACGCGCTCTTGCCTCTTATTACCGTAATCGTTACCGCGGTGTTTACCGCAATCGAGGGGTCGCTCTTTGTCGAGCGCGTGTACGGAATTCCGGGCATGGGAGTCTTCATGGTAGAATCTGTTTTCGCCAGGGAGTATGACGTCATCACCTCAATGACGGTTATTATCTCAATGCTTTCCGTGATCTCGTATATTGTGGCAGATATCCTCTATAAGTTCGTTGATCCGCGAGTGGATCTTACCAAACGAGCATAAAACCCCATCGCCAAATAGTGAAGGGGTTTTTCGTTGCACATGGGCCCAGGGGGGGTCTGACCCCCCGTACGAACTGGGGGTCAGACCCCCCGTTGACGATCGTGTAAAACTTTGCTAGAGTATACTGTTCTTTGCCAATGGAAAATAGAAAAGGAGAAGATCATGACAGCGGTTCTCGAAGTAAAAAATCTTGAAGTGACGGCGGTAAAAGAAAAACATGAATCCGTGCGAATCCTAGACGGCATATCGTTTGAATTGCGGGAAAAGGAAATTCTTGGAATTGTGGGCGAGTCGGGGTCAGGAAAAACAATGACCGCGCTCTCGATTATGCGACTTCTTCCGGAACGAGTAACTATTACGGGGGGCGATATCGTTTTTGGGAAGGAAAATCTCGTAAGATCGGGTGAAGGAACAATGCGCCGCATTCGCGGAAAAGAAATCTCTATGGTCTTTCAGGACCCCACAAGTTCCTTAAATCCCGTAATTTCGGTTGGCAACCAGCTGCTCGAAATGTTTCTCAATCACCATTCGATCTCAAGACGCGAGGCCAAAAAACGGATAGTTGAAATCTTGCAGAAAGTAGGAATTCCGGATCCCGAACGACGATACGCGAGCTTTCCCCATGAACTCTCCGGCGGCATGAACCAGAGGATCCTCATTGCTATGATGGCGCTTATCACGCGTCCCAAAATCCTCATTGCGGATGAACCCACGACCGCGCTCGATGTTACGGTCGAGAAACGAATTCTCACGCTTCTTACCCGTCTCGTACGCGAACTCGGCATCTCCCTCGTCCTCATCACCCACAACTTGGGACTCGTTGCGGAATACTGCGACCGAGTAATCGTTATGCAAAAGGGGGAAATTGTGGAGACGGGAGATGTCTTTACTATCTTTGAAACTCCCGAAAATCCCTACACCAAAGAACTTCTCTCGCATGTTCCGACGCTCTCGTAACGAGGATGGTGAAGAATGTTGTTTCAATGTGACGATATCCGTGTCTGGTTTCCGGTATTCGGAGGAAAATTGGTTCAGAGGCGCGTAGGATATATAAAAGCGGTTGACGGAGTAAGTTTTGGGATTGAACGAGGAACCACCTTTGCGCTCGTGGGAGAATCTGGCTGCGGAAAAACTACGCTTGCAAAAACGATTCTCGGCCTCCAAAAACCGACCTCGGGAAGCATGTCGTATGACGGAGAATCCCTCCTCTACGCGGATGATGAGCGCAAACGCCATGGCCTTAAACGCAGGGAAGGAAAACTTCTTAGGAAAAAAGTCCAGTGTGTGCTCCAAGATCCCGCGCTCTCGCTCAACCCGCGAATGAGCGTGAGGGACCTTGTAGGGGAAGGAATAGATATTCACGAACGTCTATCTCCCGCGGAGCGTAATGACAAGGTAACGACCCTTCTCGACCTTGTGGAAATTGATTCGAAGGGAATAAATCGCTTCCCGCAGGAGTTCTCCGCGGGACAGCGCCAACGCATTGCGATTGCGCGGCACCTTGCGGTTGACCCCGAGTTCCTCGTGCTGGACGAACCCGTATCTTCTCTCGACGTATCCGTACAATCAAGAATCATTGAATTACTGAACAATCTTCAAAAACGCCTTGGTCTTACATACCTTTTCATATCACATGACCTTGCGGTGGTAAAAAAAATAGCCGATCGGGTTGCAGTAATGTATTTGGGAAAAATCGTGGAAGAGGGTCCCGCGGAAACGCTCTATGCTAATCCGCGCCATCCCTACACCAAAGCGCTTCTCGCGTCTCTCCCGATTCCCGATCCCAGACGCGCGCGAAGCAGAATCTCTCCGGAGCTCTCCGAAGAAATTCCAAGCGCGGAACACATTCCTTCCGGCTGTCGTTTCCATCCGCGCTGTCCGATACGGGAAATGCCGCTTTGCAAGACAGAGGAACCACAACTGGAAAAGAAACGAAAAAGCCATTTCGTATCTTGTCATCTCGTGAAATAAATTGCGCAGAATGACTGCCATGTATTCACAATACTTCACAATGACTGTCATGTATTCACAAAAATCGTGGTGTAATATAAATCCCCATCGAAATTGATGGGGATTTTTATGTCCTGTTTGTTACCGCTTCTGGTTACTTCGTCTTTTCTCCGGTTAGTAAATCAAGTCCGGTTGTCTTTCTTACTTCTTTGATAATATCCTCAACACTCATCGCAAAGCCCTTGGAGGGAACGGAACTAAAAAATCCAATGTTCATGCCGACAAGCTCGAAATGGCCGTCGCGAAGCGCAAAGAGCGGAGCTCCCGAATCATTTCTCCCGGGTGCGCCCTGAAAGATGAATGATCCATCAGGACTTACGAAGGTTACCTGCGCTCCGTTGATATTCGACTGAAGAGCAGGCAGGGTTCCTGTCTGGAAAAGAGCGTTCCCGGCCGAGAGCTCCCGGACGCTCCCGATCGGGAAGCCGCATCCCTCGGGAACAGGCGCACGAAGTTTGCGGCCCGCATCCGCTTGACGCTCGAGGATCATGTAGTCTTTCTCGAGATTGACATGGAACCCCTTGAGCTCTTCGAGATCGTCTTCAGACGTGATGGGATAGTTTGCCACAAGGACTATGCGGGTTGAAGCAACGAGGCTCGAATCGGTGATACCCGCAACTATGGGATTCAAAAGAGTCGCGCGCGAAATAACGTACGTTTCGCACAAAATTCCCATTCCAAGAACTTCTCTCCCTATGGGTTGACCTTCTCCGTCGAGGAACAAAACCGCGATGGGCCGGGACAACGTTGCGAGCTCGCCCGTGTCGCGCTTGGTGTATGAAAGCATCGTGTAATCGTTATCGTAGAAACCGTCTTTTAGCGTCTCGTAGAGCTCGGTTTTCGAATGGACGTGGTTTTTTTCTGCGTAGTTCCACTTCCCATAAACCGCTCCCGCAACCCCAACGAGCACTCCTACTACCAAAAGAGCAACGAGAAATTTTTTCACTGCTTTTTCTCCTTTCTCAAAGATCTTGCAACGTAAAACGTAATAATCTATTGTTGCATGGCGGTCTTCCCGTGTCAAGTGTCTTCGTGAAAAAAGAGGTTTTGTGGTACAATGGAATGTATGAAACGCGAAGAACCCAAGAACGAAAGAGGTGATCCCAAACGGCTTTCGGTATGGGACTTCATATCTATTGTCTCACACCAACTGCGTAACCCCCTTGCTTCTACCAAACTCTCGCTCGAGATGTTCCTTACGGGGGAATTGGGGCCGTTGACACCCGATCAGGAAGAATACCTCAAAATGATGCGGAGCGATAACGAACGAATGGTGCGACTGGTCAAAGAATTTCTCACCATATCTTCTATCGAACTGGGGGAAATTCAATTAAATCCTGTTGAATTTGACATTAAAGAACTTACGACCGATGTCGTAACGGAGCTCCATATCTATGCCGCGGCCCACAACGCGAAGATACTCTACCGCACCGGCGATGCCATCCCTCGGGTTACGGGCGACAAGCTGAAAATCCGGCAGGTCACCTCCAACTTCATTGACAACGCGATTAAGTATTCGCAGCCGGGAGACGCCATTGAAATCCGGCTTGATCTGACGAGCGACGGAAAAAATGTCATCTTCGAGGTAAAAGACCACGGGATCGGCATTCCGAAGAACGAACAGGAAAACATTTTTTCAAAATTTTACCGTGCTTCGAACGCAACCTCGGTACACCCCGAAGGAGCGGGTGTCGGGCTCTACGTCGCAAAGGCAATAATCGAAAAGTCGGGGGGCAGCATCGATTTCGAATCAGAAGAAGAAAAGGGGAGCCGGTTTTGGTTTACTTTGCCAGTTTCGTCAACGAAAGAGACCAGAAGGATGTAGCTAATCGGATTTGACTTATCCACATCCCCCTATTGACACATCTGTGCTATAATAAAAAGTAGCACATGAAAAATGCGTTATGGTAAAAATCCTGATTATTGAGGATGACCCCGCACCAGAGTTTCGCACGGTGCGGGGCGAGAATTGGTCTTACGGGAATCCCCTTTTTCGACAATGACGGGTAGCCAAAAAAAGATTCTCATAATTGAAGACGATCCCAGCATCAGTAAAATGATTTCCAGCCGCCTCGAAAAAGAGGGGTTTCAAATGGTAGCCGCGATGGACGGCGAAGAAGGATTCCAAAAGATACAGACGGAGTCGCCCGACCTTATTATTCTCGACATCATGCTACCCAAGCGCGACGGGTTTTGGGTGCTCGAAGAGATGAAAGTAAGCGCCGAGGCAAGAAAAGACATTCCGGTTGTGGTTCTCTCGAATCTCGGCCAACCGAAAGACATCGATCTTGCGATGAAGCTTGGCGCGAAAGAATATCTTGTCAAAACGGATTTTTCGCTCGCAAAATTAATGGACAAAGTAAAAAAACACCTCCAGAAGTAAGACACGAGTCACTACAAATGCTTTTACAAATCGTTACGAATCGTATTTGTGTCTATTCGTAAGATAATTTGTAATAATTCGTGTTGTAATTGATGATATTAAAGGTCGAAATTAGCGTATATTCACGGCCGTGAATATAACAAGTTCTTTACGTTAAT
>CAYJUS010000024.1:0-11345 GCA_964373435.1 uncultured Candidatus Saccharibacteria bacterium | reverse complement strand
TAGAACAGGAACTCGCCAGGCTTCTTAGACAGAAAAAGGGCTTGGAAGGATTACTTGAGGAAATATCTTCATAAATAATGTCACCCGGTTGGGTGACATTTTATTAAAGTCCGTCAAAATTACACCAAAGCGCTGCTTGAAGAAACCGATTTAGGCGTGATAGAGACACGACGGCCATTAAGCAATATTTGAAAAAGCCAAATGAGACACCCCATAGGCACTGTCTCGTTTGTCTCATTTACTTCCATGAAGACCCTCCTCCTTCGCATGAAGCTTCCCACTTCGCTAAAGCTTTGAGGGACAAGTCGGCGGATAAGCCGACCCATGTGTCCTCCTTCGTCCTTTGACTTCGTTCAGGACTACGGAAGGATAAACCTAAAACCGACCCCAGTGAATTGACAAACTATTCGCATTACATACAATAAAAGAACCCTCGTTTCCTACAAAAGAAGCGAATAAACTCCTCGTTATAGGTGGAAGCGTGCCTGAGCGCTTGAAGGGGACGGTCTTGAACCCAGCACTTAAGCGGAGGGGTGCCGGAGCGGTTGAACGGGGCAGTCTTGAAAACTGCTGTGCCCGAAAGGGTACCGTGAGTTCGAATCTCACCCCCTCCGTTTAAGTGCTGGGCGAATCCTCCCGCTTCCGTCGTAAACAAAAAATCGGTTCAAAACCGATTTTTCTGTTTTCTATTTTCTAGTTTCTAAGTTCTGGTTTCTTATCCTTTCGCAATTACCATCGCCCACACCTCTTTTGCGCCGGCTTCTTTGAGAACCCGCGCGCATTCTTCCATGGTAGCGCCCGAGGTATAGACGTCATCCACCACAATGACGATTTTCTTGTGTACGGGCTCGGGGGAGGAAACGCGAAATGACCCCTCTACATTTTCTTTTCTTAGTGCTTTATCGCTGATGTCTGCCTGTGCCGCGTGTTCGCGTATTCGCGAGAGGACATTACCCTCATACGTGAGATCAAACTCTTTTGCAACGACGCGCGCGATTTCCTCCGATTGATTAAACCCGCGCTTTTTTCGCTTTTGCTCGGTAAGCGGGACCGCGGTTACCACAACGTTATCTTTCCGGGAAGAAAGCACGGGGGAGATGCCGTGGATTTTTAACGCGCGGATCAAAATCCCTGCAAGTTCCCGATGGAATACACGCGCGCCCCCATACTTATAATGTTGGATGAGTTCACGAAGATAAGGGTCATCATAGTCTCCCGCATAAAAAAAGCGCCGTAGCGCTGTTTTTTGCCTGCATGGTTTGCAAATCGTTCCATCGGGGAGTCGTTTTTCACAAACGGGGCAGGAAAACGCGAAGGATTCAGACAGAAGGTAGCATCCGCAGGTATAGTCATCCTCACGCGCCATTTCCTGATCACAGCGGATACAGACAACCGGGAAAACGGTGTCCAAAAGAAAATTGCCGATTTTGGCAACGGAAGTATTCATGTTTTTAGCGCCTAGTTCGAACCTGCGACTGTTTTAAACACTATTTTTTCATTTTCAACTTCCACGAAAATTTTTCCCTTTTCGAGAGAGTCCGAAAGCAGGGCGTCAGCAAGAGGATTTTCCACATATTCTTCAACCGCTTTTCTTGCAAGTCGTCCGCCCTCTTCCGGGTTAAATGCTTTTCGGGCGAGATACTTCAACGCATCGGAAGAGACTACCACGCGGTGATCTTTCAGACGTTTTTGGAGGTTTTTCAGATGGAGTTTTACTACGCGTTCGATGGCGTCTTCCCCCAAAGGCTTGAACACGAGAACGGAATCGATTCTTGAGAGGAGTTCGGGCCGCATAATTTTTTTTAGTTCCCTCCGGGTCCGTTCTTCAATTTCTCTATACGTTGCTTTTGTATTCAGCGCACCCGCGCGGCTCCCGCGAAATCCAATTGCGGCTTCCCGCGTGAATTCTTCCGTCCCGATGTTTGAAGTCATAATGATCACCGCGTGCGTAAAGCTTATTCTCACTCCATCAGCGCTTGTTATCTCGCCATCCTCAAGTATTTCAAGGAGGATATTATAGACGTTGGGGTGAGCTTTTTCAATTTCGTCAAGCAGGACCACCGAAAAGGGATTGCGCCGCACCCGATCCAAAACCCTGCTTCCCTCGTCGTACCCTATGTATCCCGGAGGAGCCCCGATAATTTTTGAGATACTGTGGGGTTCGGTAAACTCCGCCATGTCGAGCTTGATTAAAATTTCGTGTTCGTTTTTTTCATCTGCGAGGACTCTCGCGAGCACTTTCGCAAACTCGGTTTTGCCGACACCCGTCGGCCCCAAAAAGAGAAACGATCCGAGAGGACGCTTGGGATCGCCAAGGCCCGCATGCCCCCGCTTGAGGATTGAACTTACCTTTTTTATGGCTTCATTCTGGCCAACTATTTTTTGCGAAATATTTTTCTCTAACCCCGTAAAAAGCTCGGTTGCGCGATCGCTTGAGATGGTCCGTAAGGGAATTCCGGTAAGTTCCGAAACGACGCTTCTCACCCGATCCGCCGTAAGTTCGCTCACAGGCCCCGGAGACGAGGGCTTGTGTGTGAGGAGAAACGCGTTTTCAAGCCTCTTTCCCAGCTCCTGTTCCTCGCGTTTCAAGAGAAGGGCGTAGTCGTACTGTTCTTTTTCTACCGCTTTTTCCTTTTTTTCCTGAACGCCACGATATTCCTGTTCGATCTGCTGAAGTTTTTTTGCATCGGAGGACGCAACCGCGGTTCCCACGAGATCAGACGCCGCTTCATCCAGAAGATCAATCGCCTTATCGGGGAGAAAGCGATCGGGGAAGTAACGAGAAGCAAGCTCTACGGTCGCAAAAACAGTTTTTTTCGGTATCCGGATTGCATAATGCTCCTCATAGTGCCGTTTGAGGCCGGAAAGGATACGGACAGTTTCTTTCGGAGTCGGCTCTGGTATGGATACCGGCTGGAGCCGTCGCTCAAGCGCATGATCCTTTTCCACGTATTTTGTGAATTCTTCGCGCGTCGTTGCGCCGATGCAATGGAGTTCTCCCCGCGAGAGAGGGGGCTTTAAGATATTGGCAACATCGAGCGTTCCCTGAACAGATCCCGTGCCAATGACATTGTGAAACTCGTCAATGAAAAGGATATCCCGCGATTCCTTGATCTCCTCCAGAAGTTCCTTAATCCGCGCTTCGAATTCTCCACGGAAGACGGTGCCCGCGACAAGAAGTCCAAGATCAAGAGAATAGATTTTTTTTCGAAGAAGGTATGCGGGGACATCTCCCGCGACAATGCGCTGGGCAAGGCCCTCGACAATCGCAGTTTTTCCCACACCCGGTTCACCAATAAGAAGCGGGCTGTTTTTTGTTTTGCGGGAAAGGATTCGTATGACGCGTCTTATTTCCTTTTCTCGTCCGATGAGCGGGGAGAGAAGCCCCTTTTCCGCGGCATCGTTGAGGTTCCTGCAAAAGTACGCAATATGCTCCGCTGTTTTTTTCTTGTGTGGCGCGGACGACTTTATCTTTGTGGGAAAATGATGAGGAAAATTTTTATGAGGTCGTGGAGCGTGGGTATGCGGAGGATTGCCGATTTTTTGTGAAGAAAAAGAGACGGGCGGTTGGTTGGTCTTGTGGGTGAGGAACGCGGAAACGTCGGGAAATCCATAATGACTCTTGAGAAGCTCCCGCAGGTGGCGTTTCAGATCCTCTAATTTTTGTGTCTCGAGAGAATCGGGACGGGTTTCCTCAAGGACGCCCCAAAGGAGATGTTCCGTCCCAAGAAGCGCGTGGTGTTCGGAACTTGCAAGGGTAGCGGCTTTTTTGAGGGATCGCGTGAGCGCGTCCGAGACCCACATGCGGCAGGGAAGAGAGGAGAGAATTTTATAGTTTTCGGGGGACATCTTGCCACCCAAACCCGCCGCACGGTTCACGGTTTCGATTGCGCGCACAAGCTCTTTTTCATTAATTTTGTGAGATATTATGAGGTTATGCGCCATGGTGCCCTCTTGTTTTGAGAGGGCGTAAAAGAGGTGAATTGAGTCGATGTATATCTCCCCGTTTTTGTCTTTTTCAGCATAAGAACTTGCAATGCGCTCGCATTCGTTGAGTGCGTCTTTCGCTCTTCGAGTGAAGCGTTTCAGGATATGAGGGGGGATGACTTTGAGAAGATTCATAAAAACAAGTGAGATTACCGATACTGCTTAGTGTACGATGAATGGTATGATTTGGCAAATATGGGGCCCTTCCTTGTTTCCCCGCTTTTCGTAGTGTGGTATAATTATACTGTAGTCGTAACCATTCGTCTTTGAGGAGAGCGATGTCGGCGGGAGAGTCCTCGTTCATCTATGGTTTTTTTTCCACCCGTTTTCAAAAAAAGAGAAGGGGCGCTTGGGATTGACGTTGGTACTTCCTCTATTAAGATAGTTGAATTTTTCCGCAAGGGGACAAAACCGCGGCTCACAAATTATGTCGTCCCGAGCTCTTTTCAAAATGTCGAAGAGACGCACGATTCCACGGGGTTTATTCCTTTTAGAACAAAAGAAGAAGACTTGGTAGACATGATCCGGCGCCAGCTTCGGGAGGCAAAGATTCAGTCGAACCCCGTTTCGCTCTCAGTCCCGGTATCCTCGAGCTTTTTTACCATTATTGAATTTCCGAAAATGGATCGGGACGAAATCGTCAAGGCGATTCCGTACGAAGCAGGGAAATATATTCCTGTTCCTCTCTCTGAAGTGCAAATAAGTTCTCATCTTATTCCTTCGCATAGCCCCCGGGGCGCAGACATAAGCGTATTGCTTGTCGCGGTTCCGAGAGAAATCATCGAGCGATACAAACGCATAGCCCGTGCATGCGGCCTTGAACTCCACGCCTTGGAAGTCGAGAATTTAAGCTTGTTGCGGGCCCTTCTTCCGCCGCGCCATAGCGGGAGGACATTGCTTCTTGATATCGGCGCCCGTTCCACAAGCATAAACGTAGTGGAGGCGGGATACATCCGTCTTACTCATCACATAGAGATGGCGGGCGACTCTTTCACCGAAGCAATCGCCCGTGGCATGGGCCTCACTTTTTTGAAAGCAGAAGCATTGAAACGACATACGGGAATTATAGGAAAGGGGGGAGAAGAGACGGTTTCCTCGATCATATTCCCCATTCTTGATAGAATATATCTTGAGACGGTAAAAACCCTGGATGTCTACCGGGTGAAGTACCCGGGAAAACGGATTGAAAATTGCATTCTTGCCGGCGGTTCTGCAAACATGCCGGGGATCGTAGATTATTTTGTAGAGAAACTCGCGGTGAGCGTTGCGGTAGGGAATCCCTTTTCAAACACTCTCTACCCGGAAGCCTTGGGCCCTACCTTAAAAGAAATTTCGCCCCTCTGCGGAGTCGCGGCGGGGCTTGCGATGAGAACATTAAAATAATTTCTCGCGAATATTGCGAATGGCTCGCGAGCCATGCGAATATTGCGGATAGAAAAGTATTCGCACGATTCGCATCTGCGAAGCACGTTCGCATAATTAGCTAACAGTGGTTGAAGTAAACCTTATCACGGAAGATAAAGCTCCGCAGGAGGTAACATTCTCTCGTTTTGCAAAGACCAACATCCCGTTTATCGGGGCAGCTCTTCTTTTGTTTCTTATGGGGGCTGCAGCCCTTGGTTTTTTCGTATACCGTTCCACGCTCAAGAGCGAAATACAAAAGGCGAACAAACAAATAGGGGAGGCGAGAACATCCATTGACGAGAACATTCTTTCTCAAATGATCATATTCGACAGTCAGGTGGTAAACTTGAAAAAGATACTCGACCTGCATCGTGATGGTTCTCGCCTCTTCGGGTTTCTTGAAGAAAACACATTGAAACGTGCTTCCTACGACAGTGTGAGCGTGAATATAGAGACATCGGAATTGAGCGTATCGGGGAGCGCGGCAAGCTATAGTATTCTTGCAAAAGAGATGCGCCACCTGGAATCCTTGCCGGAAATTTCGAATGTCGAGGTATCAGGAATCAAGTTAAGTCCCGATAGAGGCGTTTCCTTTTCTCTTACCGCGCGCATTTCACAGGAAGTGTTTAGCTACCGCTAAAGCGGCACACGTGCGGCCAACAGAGTGAAAATATACGAACTCTTCGCGAAGCGTCGTAATTTTCCTCTCGATTCCTTTGTCGTATTCCGCAACAAAACTCATTTTCATCGTTGTCGCTGTTGTCCTTGCCGGAGGAATATACTTTCTCTTTGTTTCGCCCCAATGGCAGGACGCAAAGGTGCTTCAGGCCGAACTTTCCTCGCGTCGTGAGGAATTGAAAAAGACCGAAGAATTTTCCTCAACCTATTTGGGGCTCCGCGCGAAATACGCACGCATGATAGAAGAGGGGCGCGGGGAAGAGATAAACTCTATTATTCCCCACGCCAGAGAAATACCCGAAATGCTGGTTCAGCTGGAAGCGATCGCGGCGCAGACGGGGAATGGCGGTGCAGTCATGCGGAGCATCGATTTCGGCGCGGGGCCGTCTTCCGGGGGCATGCCGGATATTCTTAACATCACCTTGCAGATGAACGCTCGCTACGAGGCGTTTAAAGAATACCTCGAGCGCCTTTCAAGAAACCGGCGTTTGTTTGATGTAACCACGATCACCTTTTCCTCTTCCGCCGGAGGAGGGCTCGAAGAGGGGGGAACGGCCGAAGAGCCCGCGTATGACTTCTCTCTCGGATTGAAAACGTACTTTCAACGATAATGCCAATTATTTTTGAAGAAAAGAAAAAACGGCAACAGGTATTCTTGGGAGTCTTTTTTGTCGTGCTTCTCATCGGCGGCCTCTTTCTTTACCAGAAGTTAATTAACGAGCGCGGTATTGGGTTTTCGTTTGAACGGTCAATAGAAGAAGAGGAGGAAATAGTGCGTCCTCCCTCCCTTACCCTTGAGAAGCTTTTGAGTATTAAGCTTGAGGGAGCCGCATTTAATGACCCGCGCTTGAAAACCCTTGAGACAAACGGCATCCTCCCGATTCAGGTGCGGGATGAAGAGCGGGGGAGGCAAAACCCCACCCTACCGTTTGAGTTGTAACACATTCTTCATATGCCTTCGCAAATAACAATTCCCATACTTACCTCTCTTCTTAAGGAGAGGAAAATTAGTCCGGAAGATGCGGGACGTGTGGAAAAACTCGTTCAGGGCGGGAGAAACGAAGAGGAAGCGCTTCTTGAGTTTTCCAAGGCGAAGGAGAAAGATATTCTCGAAGCAAAAGCAAGAGTTTTTGGTATTCCTGCGGTAAAGGTAGACGTAAACAAAATTAACCAAAAACTATTTGGAGAAGTTACCGAGGAGGCGGTAGGACAGTACGGGCTCGTTCCCCTTGCAAAGCGGAGAGGACAATTTGAATTCGGGCTTCTTGACCCCGGTAACTTTCGCGCCAGAGAAGCCGCAAAATTCGTTGCCGCAGAAAACGGGCTTTCTCCGCGTTTCTACGTAATAAGCAAGAACGACTTTGATGCCATCCTTAAACGGTATCGGAATTTACGGGGAAAGGTAGCGGAGGCAATTGAAGAACTTGAGCAGGAACTCGGGGAGAAAAAAGAGGAGGCGATGCGCCGCGGGGAAGGGGAAATGGGGATACAAATTTCGGAGGAAACTCCCACCACAAAGGTAGTGGGGACTATTCTGCAAAATGCGGTGGAAGCGAGGGCATCCGATATTCACATCGAACCCACAGTCAAAAATCTTAAAGTTCGCTTCCGAATCGATGGAGTTCTCTCAACCGTTCTTCTCCTTCCTTTCCATGCGCATCTTACTACGGTTTCGCGGATAAAAATTTTGGCAAACCTCAAGATTGATGAAGCGCGCATTCCTCAAGACGGTCGTTTTCGCACAAGGATCAACGAAAAAGAAATTGATTTTCGTGTTTCCACCTTCCCTACCACCGAAGGGGAAAAGGTAGTGATGCGGGTGCTTGACTCGAGCTCCGGTCTTATGACGCTTCCCGAACTCGGGATTAGCGGGGGGAATCTCGAAGCGGTGAGCCGTTCAACCGCAAAACCCTTTGGGATGATTTTAATTAGCGGTCCTACGGGATCCGGGAAGACAACGACCCTTTATACGATATTGCAAATGCTCAATAAAGAAGAAGTCAACGTGATGAGCCTTGAGGATCCGGTGGAATATCACATTGAGGGGGTGAACCAATCGCAGGTGCGGCCGGAGATCGGGTACGATTTCGCATCCGGTCTTCGTCATATGGTGCGGCAAGACCCCGACATTATTATGGTGGGGGAGATTCGCGACAAAGAAACATCCAATCTTGCAACGCATGCCGCACTCACCGGTCATGTCGTTCTTTCAACGATTCATACTAACAATGCCGTTGGCATTATCCCCCGACTTATTGATATGGGGATAGATCCATATCTTATTCCCCCCGCATTAGCCCTTGGCATCGCACAGCGCCTCGTGAGGCGGCTTTGCGACCACTGCAAGCGAAAGGTCCCGGCAAACGGCGTGGCGCTGGAAATAATCACAAAGGAAGTCGAATCGTTTCCGGAGCGCTATCGGAAGGAGGTTTCTTCATTCTCGCCGATTGAGATTTACGAAGCGGTGGGATGCAAGCAATGTCTCGAAAAAGGATACACGGGCCGCATCGGCATCTTTGAAGCGATTGAGATGACGAACGAGCTTGAAAAAATTATTATCGAACATCCTACGGGATCTGCAATCGAAGATGAAGCGCGGCGCCAGGGGATGATCACCATAAGACAGGACGGTATGTTGAAAGTGCTCAAGGGAGATACCTCGCTCGAAGAGGTGCTAAAGGTTACAGAGTAAATAGCAGTTTTGCAAATACTGCGAATGCCTTCGGCGTGCGAATCGTGCGAATGAGTAATCCGTGTCTATTCGCATAATTCGCACTCACGAAGCGAATTCGCATCATTAGCACACAATGGATATTAAACAAGATCTCGAATATATTCTTTCCCGCGCCCTTGAAGAGGGGGCATCTGACGTCCATCTCTCCGTGGGACGCTACCCGACCCTGCGAATTGACGGTTCTTTAATTCCTCTTACAAAAGAACCTATTATTACCCCCGAGCGTTCCGAAGAACTGGCAAACGTTCTTTTGAAACCGGATCAGCAGGAGAGGTTTCTTAAGGAAAAAGATATTGATCTTTCATATGATTTTCGCGAAAAGGCCCGTTTTCGGGCGAACATTTTCCATCAGCGAGGGTACGTGGCTTCCGCCCTGCGTCTCATCCCCTCGAAGATCAGAACGCTTGAGGAGTTGGGGCTTCCCTCTGTTCTTCACGAGTTTACGCGCAGAACCCAAGGATTCCTTTTAGTGGTGGGGCCGGCAGGACACGGAAAATCGACCACCCTCGCCGCCTTAATCGATGAAATTAACCACACGAGAGACGATCACATTATCACCATTGAAGATCCCATGGAATATATCTTTTCCCAGGACCGTTGTATTGTATCTCAGCGGGAACTCTTTCTCGATACCACCAGTTTCTCGCGCGGGCTTCGTGCGGCGCTCCGGGAGGACCCCGACGTTATTATGGTGGGAGAGATGAGAGACCTTGAAACAATGTCAACTGCGTTAACCGCTGCGGAGACGGGGCATTTGGTTTTTGCAACGCTTCACACCAATAACGCCGCCCAGACCGTAAACCGGGTTATCGACAGTTTCCCCGCCGGACAACAGGGGCAAGTACGTTCTCAGCTTGCCGCAACCGTTCTTGGGATTGTTTCAGAGCGTCTTATCCCCAAGATTGACGGAGGGAGAGTCCCTGCGGTTGAAGTAATGATTGCGAATTCCGCAATTCGAAATCTTATCCGTGAGGAAAAAACCCATGAAATTGATCTTGTGATTGAGACAAGCGCGGATCAGGGCATGATCAAGCTCAACCGTTCGCTTGCGGATTTGGTGAAGAAGGGAGACATTTCGCTTGAGAATGCCGAGATTTACTCGTTGAACCAGGATGAATTGAGGACTTTGTTACAAAGGTAACCAGTAACGCGTACCGTAACATGACAATCAAAAACTTTTATAATAATTACTCGTTACGGGTTACTCGTTACGGGTTACTCGTTACGCGTTACGACGTTGCCAGTTTATAACTACCAAGCGCGAAATCCGGAAGGGGAGTTGCAAGTAGGAACGGTTGAAGCAGGAGGCAGGGAAATCGCAATCGGTGTGCTCCAAAGGCACGGTCTTATTATTGTCCATCTCGAGGAGAAGTCAAAGACACCTCTTTTTTACAGGTCACTCGAGCTTTTTGAATCGATAACAGAAAAGGAAATCGCGCTCTTTTCGCGCCAAATCGCAACGCTTCTTGAAGCACAAGTCCCGTTGGTTGAAGCTTTGAAAGCGCTGGGGGCGCAAGCCACCAACCCTCGTTTCAAGGGAGTGATCTTTGATATTTCCTCTGAAATTGAGGGCGGAGCTTCTTTTTCGAAAGCGCTTGGAAAATATCCAAAAATTTTTTCGCACTTCTACCTTGCGCTCATCAAGTCGGCGGAAGTCGCAGGCAAGCTTCAGGAGGTGACGTTGTACCTTGCCGATCACCTCGAGCGCGATCACTACATTAAAAGCAAGATTCGCGGCGCTCTCATCTATCCCGCCTTTGTACTTTTCGGGATCGTTGCGGTTGGATTTTTAATGTTTACCTTTGTGATTCCCCAGCTTGTCGCCATATTTGAGGAGGTTTCGATTGATCTCCCCCTTCTTACGAGGGCGATTATCTGGGCAAGCGCTGCGTTTCGTACCTATGTCGTGTTTATTCTCATCGTTTTTGGAGCAGCAGGGTTTGCGGCATGGCGGTATATCCAAACCGAAGAAGGAGCAATGGGACTTGACAAGTTGAAACTTAAACTTCCCATTCTGGGGGCTCTCTTTACAAATCTTTACATCGCGCGATTCGCCGAAAACCTCGGAACCCTTCTTGCCGGCGGAATTGCGATAAGTATGGCGCTTCGGGTGTCTGCTGATGTCATCGGAAATCGCGTCTATTCCGGCATTATTCGGGATACCGAAGAAGCGGTAAAACGGGGCGACACCATGAGCTCTGTGCTCAAAACATACTCTGCGATTCCTCCTCTTGTTTCCCAGATGGTGGAGACAGGAGTGACGACCGGAAAACTAGACGTTATTTTGAGGAACCTTGCGCGGTTTTACGAACGCGAGCTTACCGCGATAGTGGATAATCTACTCGCGTTAATCGAGCCGGTTTTGGTCGTCGGGATGGGGATTGTCGTCGGGATTTTGGTGGTTGCGATTTTGCAGCCGATTTATTCGATGGTACAGGCGTTCTAAGTGATTTGTCCTTAGAGACAACTTCGGCATTTATCCACATAATTCCCATTGACAAGGTTTTTTGGTATAATAGACGAGTAACCAGTAACCAGTAAC
>CAYJUS010000023.1:0-11438 GCA_964373435.1 uncultured Candidatus Saccharibacteria bacterium | reverse complement strand
ATATCACATCGGTACGTCACAAAAAAACGGCCCCGAAAGGACCAAGATGATATTTGCCGGCCTTGATTACGAAATAGTCGTTTCTATGGCTAGAGGTTGGATAACTTTTTAAGGCGTTCTGGTGGTTCTATACTGTTTTTATAAAATCTCTGAGTTCTCTTATAAATCTCTCCTTTGAAAATTTGCGGGCTCGTTTTTGGATTAACGCGGGGTCGTACTTTTCTCTCTTGGTTAAAATCCTTTCGAGCCCGATTTTTAATGATTCTGGAGTTGGCTCGTCAAAAAATTCTCCCGTGATGCCCTCAACCACTGTCTCTGTGGCTCCTCCCCCGCGAAATGCGAGAACGGGTCTGCCAAAACTCATTGCTTCTACCGGAACAATCCCAAAGTCATCCTCGCCCGGAAAAAGAACCGCGGTGGCGTTCTGGTAAAAACTCCGTACCACGTCATCCGGTTGCCAGCCCATGAACGTAACGGCGGGACCGGCCATTCTCTCGAGTTTTTTCCGTTCCGGACCCTCTCCGACGATTATGAGCGGAAGGTTCATCGCATTACACACACGGATTGCAAGATCGATGCGTTTGTAGGGAACCAATTGGGAAACGATCAAAAAATAACTTACCGCATTCCGCTCGCCGCTCAGCGCTTCTTCATCAAAACGGCTAGCAAGTGACACGGGTGGATAAATCACCCCCGCTTCACGCCGGTAATATTTTTGAATACGCGCACGAGTTGTTTGTGAATTTGCGATAAGGTAATCCGGTCTCCCTGCGGCGGAGGAATCCCACAGCCTCATGGAGTGAAAAAGAGGAAAGGAAACGAATCGTCGCAATCGGCCAAGCTCTTCGGAATATTCATTCTTCCAGTCCCATAAAAAACGCGGCGGGGTATGAATGTAAGAAATATGTATAGTGGAGGGACGTGTAACCACCCCCTTGATAAAGGTCGAACAGGAACTAATAAAAACACCAAATTGGGAAAAATCAAACGACTCTACCGCTCCCGGATAGAGAGGGAGGAACATGCGATGACTCCACGTAAAAAAACCTGGGATACGATCCAGGAAACTTGTGTGAATGCGCGCATCGGGAAAATGTTTCTTTATGAGGTCCTCTCTTGCGAGAAGAAAATAAATGGGGGAATCCGGAAACATCCCGTGGAGAACGGTAAGCACGCGTTCGGCCCCTCCGTACCGAATAAGCCAATCGTGTAAGAGCGCAACCTTCAACGTCGTAACGCGTAACCGGTAACAAGTAACGCGTAATAATTACGCGTTACGGGTTACTGGTTACTGATTACTGATTACTTTTTGGTAATGATGCTTCTCTTATATACTTCCAGGTTCTCAAGCGCGATTCCGGTTCCCTTCACGACGCAATAAAGTGGATCATCCGCAATATAGCAGGGAACGCCGGTGGCTTGAGAGAAAAGTTCATCAATATTACGAAGGAGCGCCCCGCCGCCTGAGATAATCATCCCCTTGTCCATAACGTCTGCCGCAAGTTCCGGCGGAGTCGCCGAAAGTACGGAACGCAACGCCTGAATAATCTCAATAAGTTGAGGGGTGATTGCTTTTGTAACTTCGTTGCTTGTTATCTCGATCGTTTTGGGAAGACCGTCAACAAGATCCCTTCCGCGTATTTCTATTGTGAGGGGCTCTTTCAAAGGGAGCGCACTTCCAATTTTAATTTTAATCTCCTCTGCCGTCTGGTCTCCGATCGCAAGGTTATGCGTTTTTTTTATGTAGTCGCTTATTGCGCGGTCAAGGCGGTTTCCGGCAACCCGGACAGACGCCCAACTTACGATTCCGCCGAGCGATATCACCGCCATCTCGGAGGTGCCCCCGCCAATATCGATAATTAAGTGACCCGAAGGAGAATTGATGGGGATGTCCGCCCCGATTGCGGCAAGCACCGGCTCCTTGACCACATACGCCGCACGCGCCCCCGCGTTGATAGTTGCTTCAATCACCGCGCGCCGTTCTGTTGAGGTAACGCCCGCAGGGATCGAAACCATTACTTCTGGCTTGAACAAACGGACGTTGCCTCCCGCTTTATTAATAAAATACCGCAAGATTGCTTCCGTAGTACGGTAGTCGGCAATCACGCCGTCTTTCAACGGACGGTGCGCTATAATGGTATCGGGAGTCCGCCCGATCATTTCTTTCGCTTCGCTTCCCACCGCAAGCACGCGGTTCTCGTCAACAGAGACCGCAACCACCGTGGGCTCATTCAACACCACTCCTTTCCCCGGAACATAGACAAGAGTATTTGCCGTCCCGAGATCAATTCCTAGTTTTTTTAGAAACACATTATTAGAATATAGGATTTAGGATTTAGAATTTAGGATTTAGTAACTATGCTCTATACCCTATACGCTATACCCTCTTAATGTCTGCTCCTAACGCCTGCAACCTCTCCTCTATCTTCTCGTATCCCCTGTCCACCTGATACGCATCACGAATAGTAGTGATTCCTTTCGCGATAATTCCCGCGATAATAAGAGTTGCTCCTGAGCGTAAATCAAAACTCTTAATTTCTACCCCCTTAAGCGGCGTGGGACCCCAAAATTCGCTTCGGTGGGGATCAAGAAATGAAACGCGTGCGCCCATTTTCTTTAATTCTCGTGCATAGTTAAACCGATCTTCATATAATGGATCGTGTATCAAGCTCTTCCCCCGGGCTTGTGTCGCAAGAAGTCCAAGGAGAGATTGAAGATCGGTGGGAATCCCCGGGAATGGCAGAGTTTGCGCTTTGAATGATTTTATGTGCGGCGAGTGCTCCACGCCAATATCGACAACGGAACCCCTAGAACGCGGTACTATCCGGAAACGAACGCCCGCATCTTTTAGTTTCTTGAGAAATAGTTCGAGATGAGAAGGATCAACGTTTTTTATGGTAATACTTCCTTTCGCAAGCGCACCCAAAACGAGAAAGGTTCCTGCTTCAATCGGATCATATATCACGGCGTGGCGGGCGCCTCTTAATCTTTTTTTCCCGGTAATCTCGAGTGTGTGGGTTCCGATTCCTTTTATACGCGCGCCCATTTTCTCCAGGAACCGTGCGAGATCCCCGACATGGGGCTCAATCGCAGCTATTTTGATACGAGTGTTGACATTCGAGAGCGATGCTGCCATCAAAATATTTTCTGTTGCGGTGACGCTCAATTCGTCCAGAACCACCTCTCCCCCCTTTAGTCCCTTGGGGGAAGCAGAGAGAAAAATAGTATCGTCTGAAACCCGCACGGTCGCCCCCAATGCACGAAAGACGTTCACGTGGGCCGAGAGCGGACGACGCCCGATGTGGTCTCCGCCGGGATACGGAAGCGAAACACGGCCGAGACGAG
Organism: uncultured Candidatus Saccharibacteria bacterium; assembly: GCA_964373435.1. Taxonomy (GTDB): domain Bacteria; phylum Patescibacteriota; class Minisyncoccia; order JAHCSD01; family JAHCSD01; genus CAYJUS01. The sequence goes on along the minus strand of CAYJUS010000023.1, from coordinate 8,093 downwards.
CAAGAAGCGGCCCCAACAAAAGAACAGAAGCGCGAAGCGTGGAAACGAGCGAGGCATTAAAACGGTGAAGGGCTATCCTTTTCGCTTCAATTCGTATAGTATGACTCCCCCTCCATGACACATTCGCACCCAGGCTCTCTATCATCTCAATCATCCGATATACATCCTCTATGCGGGGAACATTTGAAATCGTAGAGGGTTCCGCGGTAAGAAGAGAAGCGGCGATCGCGGGAAGCACCGCGTTCTTCGACCCTTTAACTTCAATGGCCCCCGCGAGACGATTAGAACCCCGAATAACAAAACGTTTACTCATGGTATATGCGAAAAAGTGTTTGCGAGATCTTTCTCATCATAGCCCGAACCAATGATAATGGCAAGATTCCTCAGATGTATGATATGATACAGATACAAATTTCTTTCAATGAAATCACGGACACGCGCAATACTATTTATGACGATGGTGATCCTGTTCCTTGTAACCTCCGTCTCTCTTGCCGGATACGCACAGGGATACCGAATAGATTGGACGGCAAAGCGCATATCCAAGACGGGCGGATTTTTTATTAAGGCGCCTGCCGGAAGCACGGTTACCGTTGATCTTGTGATCGTAAAGAAGGTAAACGTGTTGGGGACGGGGATCCTTGTCCCTAACCTCTTGCCGCGCGAATACCAAATCGCGATTACCAAAAACGGCTACTGGGATTGGACAAAACGGCTGAAAATAGAAGCCGGCCTTACGACAGAAATCCGCAATGTTGTTCTCATACAAAAAGAGCCGCTTCGAGAGCCCCTATCCCGAGGGGTAACCGCCTTTTTCATTGCGCCCGGCGGCACCTCCATCGCGATTGAAAAATCGGACGGTCTTTGGCTCTTTGATGCAAAGAAAAAGGATGAAACGCGCCTTGCGGCAAAACCGTTTCGCGTGGTAAGTTGGTCCCCTGACGCCAAAAAACTTCTTCTTGAAGAACCGGTGGAGAAATACACCGTCTATCAAATTGAAACCGGCATTGTAGTGCCTCTCCCCCGCGCCATAGAAAAACCGAAATGGCACCCGAAGGAGATGAATAAAATCGCTTTTGTAGAGCGGGAGAGCCGGAATTTCTTCATCTATGATCTCTCAACCCAGACATCCGAACTCCACATCCCTTCGGTGGACTCATTCGACGTTACGGGTTCAGAGGTTTTATTTATTGACAGGAACACGAAAACCCTTTTCAAGGAAGATACCGCGGGAGGGCAAAGGGATCAACTCACCTTTAGCCCTCTTGAGGAAGAGACGACTACGGGGATGAAATTTTTTATATACGGCACACGCGTTTTTCTCCTCACCCAAGCAGGAGAACTTCTCCTCTTTGATTCTTCAGCAGGAACGCTTGTGCGACAGGCAGAACACGTGACAGATGCCGTATTTTCATCTCTCGGGAAAAGTTTGTTTTATACCACCTCCAATGAAATATGGGTAACATACCTCGAAGATATCCTTATTCAACCGTTTCGCTATAAAAACCAAAGAGATTTGATTACCCGGTTGAGCGAACCCATTGAAGAAGCCGCGTGGTATACGAAAGATAATGAACACATTATTTTTCGCGTAGGAAGAAAAGTGGAGATAACGGAACTTGACGGAAGAGACGGACGAAATACGGTTAACTTCATCGAATTCACGAATGTGCACGAATCTACCACGAATAGCACAAATCTCATGGCGTACAACGAAAAAGATGACCGGCTTTATTTTTTGGACGAGGGAACGCTTTATCGGGCAAAGATAAAATAGAGTCAGAGGAGCCCCTTCGATGGTTCGATAAACTCACCACAAGTAAGCTCGGGGCAAGCAAGGGACCAAATGTAAAAGGAGATCGTACGATCTCCTTTTTGTTTCTAGTGGCTGCACCCGCAACCCTTGCCTGATTTATCTTTGCAGCCGCATTGGCCGCCCTCGCAACATCCACTCTCGGTTCTGAACAACGCCCGTGCAACCTGGACCATGGTTACATTATTAGTTATAGCGGTAAGCTCTAATGCCTGAAGAAAATTTTCACCAAGTTCAGTGTTTCCTTCAAGAGACTGAATGAGTTCTAGGATAGTCGTGCTTTCTACCGTACCGCTTATTCGAATCTTGAGCTCGGGGGAGGAGGGCACTTCCCGATTAAAATTCTTGATAATTTCTATGATCTCTTCCCGTTCTTTGGGCGAACAGCACTTGGACATTTACTTGTCCTCTTTTCCGAAAAACTTTTCTTGGAACCGTTCTCGTCTCGACTTCCCGTCCCGCTTTTTCGGGCTCCGCATGTATCTGATAAACAGCCAGCTCCCCACGAATACCACGGCAAGAACCACGATGCGTCGCAAAGACACGTTATTCATCTCCTTCCTCCCTAGGTTGCAAGATATGCGGTTTCTTTTGCCGGTTTTTCTTTTCCTATATATTTTGTGACCGTGATATTGCGTATCCTCGTAATCCAAAACTCCTTATAGCACTCGAGAGAATGGCCAAATTCCTTAGCTTTTTTCTCGGCTTCTTCGTCATCCGATGCCGGAAACACATATATTACCCGTTTCTTATCGGGAAGCGCGGCACCCGCGTCAATCATGAATCCATCTCCTTCAATCTCTGCCCTATACCATTCCACGGCCATCACCTCCGATTGATTTGTGACATGGACAGCCGCAAAACAGGAACCCACCAGATTGAGGACCAACACAGCATACATGCACGCGGGAGGCACAGTTTTCTCCATGCCCCGTTCCTCGCGGTATTTCCAGAATACCCTCCTCGAGCATTTCTTTTATTTTCTTGGAGAAGTCGGCCTCAAACCTCACAACATCCTTTTTTTTCTTTTTCCGCGTCAACTGGTATCACCTCCCCTAAAAGATAAATAAAATTGTGAAGAACTTTTGAATTCTATCAATTTTATATAACTTTGTCAACCTATCCGACAAAAAAGGAGTTGACAGGGTTTTTATTATATGCTATAATAGAATTACCAAAGGAGGTTAAGATGTTTCTTGAAATGATATTCCGGGACGGGGCGATCGAGTTCTCCCGAGAACGAGTGGGAATTCTCCCGAATGGCGTCACCATCACCATTGCGATGGATATTGAGAGCGATGGGGAAGCCGAACGGCAACTAAACGAAATGCTCCCCCAACTTAGCAAATACGCGAACGCCATCGCTAAGGAGCTTGCGAAAATCGGGAAACTCACCTCGTTCGCAACCCGCGTTCCGAGCGCCAAAGAGGTAAACCCCGCTCTTCCCCCTAAAAGAAGACGAGGGGTTCCCCAAAATACGGAACGAGATATCGCACCAGAACCGCCCGAAACTGGGTAATCGTATCCTAAAAAAGAGAACAAATTCCCAAGGCCTCGTGTACCCACACGGGCCTTTTCTGTTTCTTATCGTTTCTGTCCTTCGACTTGGTTCTACTTCGCTCACCACAAGTCGCTCAGGACAAAAAAGGTAATCGCGATTACCTTTTTTGCCACTGCGGGGCCTTCCTTGCCTTCTTTAATCCATACTTCCTCCGTTCTTTCTCGCGGGGATCGCGCGTTAAGTATCCTGCTTTTCGAAGACGTTTACGAAAATCCTGATTAAATTTGGTAAGCGCGCGGGCTGTCGCATGTCGAATCGCGTCTGCTTGGCCGTATATTCCTCCTCCGCGCACCGTAACTACCACACGAAACCGCTCGGTGCTTTTCATTCTTTTGAGCGCGGCAAGAACCGACTCCTGAAGTCCCAAGGTAGGAAAATACACGACGAGAGGTTTGCTGTTCACCACCACCTCTTTTTCTCCCCGCGTGAAAAGCCGCACTCGCGCAACGGACCGCTTCCTTCTCCCCACTGCTTCCCAATACCGCGCCGGCTTTACCGTTTTTTTCTCTGAAATTTTTTTAGTGTCTGTTTTTGCAACCTTAACCTTTGCTTCTTTTTTGGGAAGGGCCTTTTTCTTTATGTTTTTTTCTCCTGCGGTCGGCTTTTTAACTGTTTTTTTTGTCGTGATCTTTTTCTCGGGCATTGTAACTAGTAAAGTAACGACAACGCGTAAATCGTTACGCGTTTCCGTTTCTCGTTACGCGTTACCTTTGTTCATTTCTCCCCCGTGCAACTTCAATCGTTTCATCATCTTCGGACGTAATTTATTCTTCGGAAGCATCCCCCACACCGCCTTTCGAAACATTACCGTGGGATCCTTAACAAGAAGGTCTTTGTAGCGCGTACCCTTTATTCCGCCGGGATGCCCCGAATGACGCCAATAGATTTTATTTTCGAACTTCTTTCCGCTCACCTTAATCTTCCCTACGTTATAGATGCTGACAAAAATATCGGGAGTTTTATACGGAACGAACTCCGGTTTGTTCTTTCCACGCAAAATGATGGCTACTTCCGTAGCGAGCCTCCCGAGCACCTTTCCCTTCGCGTCGATGATTATTACATTGGGTTGCTTCTCCTGCATAATGGTTTCTCTACTTCACGAATTCGATCACCGCCATTCTTGCGCTGTCCCGCGTACGGGGTACAAGTTTTGTAATGCGCGTGTATCCTCCTTTTCGGGTTTTATAACGCGGGCCGATCTCGCTCATTAATTTCTTCGCGACGCGAGGAGGAAAACGTCTTGCAAGAATCCGCCGGGCGTAGAGCGCATCGTTCTTTTTTGCATGCGTGACGGACCGATCAATAAAAGAACGCAGTTCCTTCGCCTTTGCCTCGCTCGTCTTAATCTTTTCACGCAAAACAAGAGCACTCCCCAAATTTTTCAAAAGCGCCCTCCTCTGATCCCGTTTTCTGCTAAATTTTCTCCCCCTTTTTCTCTTACGCATATGCTTCGTAACAAGAGTAGTCGATTTTGAGATATAGATACTCGATATCTCCTCTACCCTTTCGAACCCAGCCCAAGCCCTTTGAGCGCCTTCTCAATCTCCTTTATTCCCTTCTCTCCCAACCCCTCAAGCGCCTCAAGATCTTTTACGGTTTTTTGAGCAAGACCCCCTGCGGTTTTGATACCGCCGCCTTCGAGAGCGTTCATGGTTCTTGTAGAAAGTTTCATCTCCTCAATGCTTGTTTTCCTCGTGTCTTCCGCGCTACCTCTTGAAACGGCTTTTTTGGCGCCCGTTTTCCCCTCTTTCTTTTTGGGGATACCCCCTTTTATGGCCCCAAATTGTTCAAGAAGAATATTGATCGATCCTTCAAGAGCCTCCTCGGGAGTGATGGTCCCGTCGGTCTCGATATGAAAACGAAGTTTATTATAATCTGTCCGTTCCCCTACCCGCATCTTCTCTACTTCATAGTTCACCTTTCGTACAGGGGTAAAAATGGAGTCTATTGCCATCATCCCTATCTCGAGTTTCTCCCCTTTACGGGAGCCCACCGGAACGTATCCCAGCCCCCTCTCCGCATAAAGTTCCATATCAAAATCCGCTTTTTTATCGGTCAGCGTAACAATATGAAGGTCGGGGTTCAGTATCTCAACTTGTGAGGGTGCTTTTATGTCTTTCGCGGTCACTTCTTTCTCTCCTTTTACGTTCAATGTAAGACGCTGGGGTTCTTCGCTATGAATCTTAAGACGCAGCTGTTTAATGTTAATGATGATATCAACCACATCTTCGAGCGCTCCCGGCACGGTCGAAAATTCATGGGAAACTCCTTTAATCTTAATACTGGTGACGGCAGCCCCGGGAAGGGACGAAAGAAGCACCCGCCGCAGTGCGTTCCCTAACGTTATTCCATAGCCGGGGTGAAGATCTTCCATCTCAAAGACGCCCGTGAATCCCTTTCGCAAAACGGTTTTCGGTTTTTTGGGTAAAGAAATCATACTATCACTATTAACACGAATTATTACAAATAATCTTACGAATGCTTACAAATCGAGCTCGGCTCGACAAATGCGTATTCGTAAATGATTTGTATATAATATTCGTACGTATTCGTGTTTATTATCTCGAGTAAAACTCGCCGATAAGGCTAATCTCCTCTATAACGCCCGTCTCTTCGAGTGATGGGAGAGAAGCCACCTTTCCTTCGAGTCTCCCGATGTCAAACAAAAGCCATGAAGGAGGTTCGTGTTTTTTAAGCGTGAGGGGAAAATCCTTGAAAAGCGGCGATACTTTGCTCTTTTCTTTTAAATGTATTATTTGGGAAATTTTGGTTTGATATGAAGGAATAGTAAGCTTTTTCCCGTCAACTAGAACATGACCGTGGGTTACAAGTTGTTTTGCCATTGAACGCGTGGACGCAAACCCTAAACGAAAGACGACATTATCGAGACGCATCTCGAGTCGCTGAACTATGCGTTCGCTTGAAGGCGCGCCTTTAAAGTAATTACTGAACTGTTTTTCCCGTATGCCGTAGATGCGCTTTGCCTTTTGTTTCGCAAGGAGTTGCTTTCCATATTCAGAAACCGTTCTTCGCCTTTTTCCTCCCTTCTTGCCATGAATGCCGGGAGGATATGGTTTTTTCTGCACGGGACATTTCAAATTATCGCAAAGCTTCACCCTCATTCTCCGGCATAATTTGTGATTTTTGAGATTCACGTATTTTTTAACACTAATTATTACAAATTATCTTACCAATAGTTACGAATGATTATTTGTATTGATTCGCATATACAATTTGTAACGTATTCGTGTTTATACCCTTCTTACTTTGGGCGGACGAGGACCATTGTGAGGAATCGGAGTAATGTCCTTGATGGACACGATGTTAAGCCCTCTGTTCCCGAGCGCACGAATCGCAGAGTCTCTTCCGCTCCCTATCCCTCTCACAAAAATCGATACCTCCTCCGGCATTGACTTTTGCATCTTTTCCATCAACGCCTCTGCCACACGTGAAGCGGCAAAAGGAGTTGATTTTTTTGCCCCCTTGAATCCCAAGGAACCCGCGCTCGCCCACGCCATCACGTTTCCCTCATTCGTCGTAAAAGTAATTTTAGTATTGTTATAGCTTACCTGGATATAAATCCGGCCCCTGCGAACACTCTGTGCCTTCCCGAAAGGAGTCTTTGCCTTTTTGCTCTCAACCGCTTCCTGCTCGTGAGACTCTTTCAATATCTCCTCCTCGCTTTTTTTCGTTATGCGTTTTTTACCCATGACATTATTAATAACACGAATAACTACAAATAATTTTACAAATAGTTACTAATCGAGCTTGGATCAAAAAATACGTATTCGTAAAGATTTGTATTTGAATTTGTAACGGATTTGTGTTTATGTTCCTACGTTTTCTGTGCGGTTGGTTTTCTCCCGCTCCCCATGGTCACGCGCTTGTTCCCCCTTACGGTTCGTGTATTGGTTCTTGTCTGTTGCCCGCGAACGGGGAGGCCCCTTATGTGACGAACCCCCCGGTAGCTACGGATGTCCTTTAATCGTTTAATGTCCATAAGGCGTTCTCTCCTTAGCTCCCCTTCTACCCGATAGCTCTTTTCGATTACTTCCTTTAATTTATTAAGGTCTTGTGGACTTAACTGGCTCGCACGGATGTTCGGATCAATGTGTACCGTCTTCAAAATCTGACCGCTCAAAGAACGCCCTACGCCATAAATGTAGGTAAGGGATATCTCTATCCGTTTATTTTCGGGGATATTGACCCCCGCAATACGAGGCAAAAATCGTAACGCGTAACCCGTAACCCGTACCAATTGTACGGATTACTGGTTACTGGTTATCCTTGTCTCTGTTTATGTTTCGGGATCTTGCAAATAATATACACGCGACCCTTTCGTCGCACCACCTTACAATCTTTGCACATTGTTTTTACGGATGCCCTAACTTTCAAAATCGTAACGTGTAACCAGTAACCCGTAACGCGTACCAATTGTACGGGTTACGGGTTACTGGTTACTTCATCCGATACACAATTCTCCCCTTTGTATCGTCGTACGGGCTCATTTCTACTTTAACTCTGTCTCCGAGAATAATTTTAATGTGGTTGATGCGCATTTTCCCGGAAAGATGTCCTCGAACTTCACCTCCCGTATCGAGCCGGATACGAAACATGGTATTGGGGAGTATTTCTATAACTACCCCCTCGTGAATCAATTTTTCGTCTTTCGCACCCACAGATTTATAAGTATAGCGGAATTAGTATCACTAGTCAAGC
>CAYJUS010000022.1:0-11490 GCA_964373435.1 uncultured Candidatus Saccharibacteria bacterium | reverse complement strand
CCGATTATCTCGGAGGAATATATTGATGAGATTGTTTCTGCGGATGAGGAGCAGGACGTGGAGGATACAATCCCGAACCCAGAAGAAAGAACACAAACAGGCGCAGAGCCCGAAACAGACGACATACGAACCAGGTTTAAGAAGGTTCTTTTAGAATTTCTCGACGAGGAGGAATCCGCTACAGATAAGGGTGGCGGGTTGGGAACACTCTTTAGGAGTTTAGATATCAAAAAGTTGAACGAACTCAAGGAAGTGACCCGCAGAGTTGCGAGCGACTCTTCCTTGCGATCAGACATTGAACTTCGAGATGCAGTGTTTAAGCTTGCGGAATACATTGCTCTTCGAGTAATGAGGTCTTCGAGGGTTGATGCGCTCCGGAAAGAACTCTACGTATACGCCTCTTCGTAGAAATACGTGGGACAGGGAGAGAACATGAGCCAGGTAAGGAAGACACAACAATATGGATGTCCGGGATGTTCAACTCCGCTTCGATTCCTGAAAAAGGACTCGCTTGCCGGAATTCTCTGCGGAGGAGAAGTAAGTTACTACCAATGCCCGAATAGTGCATGCGCGAAATATTGGAAGAATCTTACCGGGGGATTTTCAGGAATCCCCACTTCTCTCATGGAATCTTCCGAGTCTGAAGCAAGAGGAGGATTCGTAAGAAGCGTCATCAAGGAGGTTTTCGGAGATGCGCGATAAGAAGAAAGTGGCAGATCAAAAGGTTGAGATCGTGGGTCTTATTCGATACGAGGGCAGTTTTCCCAAAGATTTTCCGACCGCGACCGTGCAGGCGGTATTTGTGGAAGACGCAGTACGGCTCGAAAAAAAAGCGTGTGTGAGGGACGGAGCGCTCGTTAAAGTCACCATCGAGACGATAGATGAAGATCCGCGATGCACACAATGCAAAGGAGCGCGAACGATTTTTGAGGAACGCGACGGCGGTAAAAAAAATCGTATGTGTTCAATGTGTGCGGGGAGGGGAATGGTTACCCCGAATTCTCGAGAAAGGAGGTTGTGATTAGTGGCCAAGATGCAAAATGGACACGAGTGCGATCCTTCTTCTTGCTCTAGCTGTAATAGCAAGAAGAAGGGATCTCTTCTCAAGAAAGCCGTAGTATTTAGCGTAGTTTTTGTAGCCGTATTTCTGGCAACACGCGTCTTTCTCTCAAAAAATTCAAAATAACTCTTGCAGAACCAAGAGCAAGAAACAAAAGCGGCATCCAGTGCCGCTTTTTTATTGACGAAAACATAAACGAATGATATGGTAGGGAGACTCGTATGTTCGTTGAAAAAGGAGGAAACAATGGAAGGTACAATGGATGCCGCGGTGTACGAAGGAAACGGAGAGTTAAAGGTTAAACGCGTTCCCATTCCGCAGCTTCGGGACATTGTTGCGCCGAAAAAATTTGAAAAAGGATCGGTGGTGATACCCGCAAGCGAAGCGGTGATTCTGGAGGTCGAGGCGGCAAGTATTTGCGGTACCGATCTTCACATTCTGGAAGGTACGCACGGTTCAGCACCCCCCGTGATTTTGGGGCACGAATACATTGGCCGCGTGGTTGAGGCGGGAGAAGCCGTAGGACGTCTTAAGAAAGGAGATCGTGTTGCGGTTGACCCCAACATCAAATGCGGTCTTTGCGAATTTTGCAGGAGCGCCCGGCCGAACATGTGCCGTAACATGTCAACGCTCGGTATCTTTGCGGATGGCGGATTTACGCGTTACAATCTTGCTCCTGCAAAACAGCTTTATCCGATCCCCGATACGCTATCGGTAAAGAAAGCAATTTTTTTTGAGCCGCTTGCGTGCGTGGTGCACGGGCTTTCAAAAGTAAAACCCCAGCCTTATGATCGTGTCTTAATCTACGGCGGGGGGCCAATCGGATGTTACTTTGTGCTTCTTACCGCGCTTTCGGGTGCCACCGAAATTGTTGCGGTTGAGCCGAGCGAATACCGAAAAGCGTTTGTCTCTCACATGGGCGCGCGGAACGTGCTTAACCCGGGAGAGGAATCAAAGCGGCTTACCCCCTCGACATTTGATCTCGTGATTGACGCTGCGGGAGTCAAGGGTGTTGTGCCCCGGATGATTGAATACGCGCGTCCGGGTGCGCGGCTCCTTCTCTTTGGCCAGCAAAATACGCGGCTTAAAGACACCGTAAGTTTTACGAAAGCCAACCAGAAAGAACTTGAAATTCACGGTTCGTACGCCGCGTCATACAGTTTCGGCGAGGTCATCCGCCTGCTCTCTTCGCGGAGCATGCGCATGGACCTGATTCAGGATCTTGTGACGCATACCCTTGAAGTGGGGGAAATTTTTGAAGCAATGGATTTAATGCGAAAAGGAAAAGCGCTTGAAATTCTGATTCTTCCGGGAGGCATAAAATGAGGCTCGCATTTGCAACAAACGCCTTTACATCCGGAAAATACACTCTTGAAGACGCAATGCGTATCATTGCACGCGAAGGATACACGGGAGTCGAGATATTAGCGGATAAGCCTCTCCTTTGGCTTCCATCATCAACTGTCGCCGAACGCCTCTCGATCGAAAAAACTCTCAAGGAAACCGGCCTCACGGTTTCCGCAATAAACGGATTTACCGCCGCAGGATACTACGGAGACCGAAAGGCCCCTCCCGGCCAGCAGTTCGGTCCTTCGTTTTCCGATCCTGATCCCGAGATCCGAAAATGGAGGGTGTGGTATACCAAGCGTATTGTAGATTTTGCGCGCGACATAGGGGCAACGGATATTAGCATCAGTTCGGGGCCTCCTCCGGAGCTTAACCCGGCACTTCCCCCGATTCAAACCGACATGATATTTGAATCCGCGTGGTGCCAAATGCTTGAAGCAATCGGAGAAGTGGTATTCTACGCAAAAGGGAAAGGGGTCAATGTCAATATTAACATTGAATCAGAACCCGGCCTTTTCGTGGAAAATAGCAGTACCGTTTCACGAATTTTGAAAGATATTCCTGACTCCAATTTCGGCCTTCAGGTCGATATCGGACACGTGTGGGTGGGGGGTGACGATGTCATGGCCCAAATACGTGAACACCGAGACAGGATTAATTCGGTACAGGTAGAAGATATGGGGGTAGATTCCGTAACGGGCACCCGCGTTCACTACCACCTTGTTCCGGGAGACGGGGTCATGCCGCTTCGCAAGATCTTTGAGACATTCAAAGAGGTAGGATACGAGGGATGGTTTACCGTTGAACTTTACAACCACTTCAAACATCCGGTAACCGTTGCGAGACGTTCATTCCGTTATCTTAAAAATCTTCTGACCGAGGTGTATGGAAAATGAGCAACGTCCACATTACGGATTTTCGCAAGGGATTTCCCTTTGGTTATACGCGCATGTTGGGCTTGGAAGATATTGCCAATAACGTGGGGATGGAATTTGGAATTTTGCGCCTTGCGGGAGGAGATTTGTACTCCTCACGTGGCACCGACCTTAAAGGAACCGGCCTCGAAACCCAGATCATTATTCTTGGAGGAGAGGGAAGAGTACGCGTGGGGGATACTGTATTCGAGGTCCAGCGGAAAAGCCTGTTTGATGAAAATCCCTGGGCGTTTGATCTTCCTCCGCGATGTGCGTTCGAGGTAAGTTCGAAACGGGAGCTTGAGCTGGCAATGGTGCGTGCCGAAAACAAAAAAACCTTTGCGCCCATCATACTTTCCCCCGAAGAAATTCCGGCGGAACAGCGGGGCGAGGGGGTTGCGGGCGGCACCATGCACCGCATTGTGAAAGCGATTTTCGGCGATCCGATGGCTCCGAAAAAAGCTCGCCCGAAAGCGAGTAACCTCGTCATCGGAGAAGTGGTGAATTTCCCTGGTCGTTGGTCAAGCTACCCTCCGCACTATCATCCGCAGAATGAAGTGTATTATTACCGATTTGATAAACCGCAAGGATATGGATTTTCGCATGTTGATGAACCTGCACCCGTTGTCAGAAACCATGATGTAATAAAGATCCTTAATTGTGCTGGGCACGATCAGACATCGGCGCCCGGATACGCGATGTGGTACCTCTGGTTCATTCGTCAGAGACCGGATATGCGCTACGAGGGGGATCCACCCTTTGAGTATTTCTCCGATCACAAGTGGATACTTGAAAAAGACGCAGAGGCAAAAATCTGGAAACCAAAATAAAAGGCGGCATATACCAAGCCGCTTTTTCTTTCTACTTTCGTACCACAGCATTAAAAGCATTGACAGAAGGGAAGGGAGCGTATATAATGAGAATATAATAAGACACCGACGTCTTATTGGAAAAAAGGAGCAAAGGCGTTCCTAAAAACGTCTTTTTATTTGTTCGTTGAAAATACCACTTGAGGAGGTGATCACGAAGGAGGCGATAGAGGGAAAACACATCAAAGGACACACACTAAAGAGAAAAGGAGAAACAGCACCATGGAAAAAGACGAAATCCTTGCACGCGTAAAAAAGGAAAAAATTAAATTCATTAACTATCAGTTTACCGACATGTTCGGGAAGGTAAAGAGTACCGCAAAGCCCGTTGAAGAATTGGCCGAGGCGCTTGAGAAGGGTGTGTGGTTTGACGGATCCTCAATCGAGGGATTCGCGCGAATCCAGGAGAGCGACTCGCTCTTGGTTCCGGATCTCGATACGTTTGCGGTACTTCCGTGGACTTCGGGGGACGAAAAGCAGGCGCGTTTCATTTGCGACGTACACGTTCCCACGAGAGACGGCACCCGGCCATTTGAAGGAGACCCTAGATTTCTGCTGAAAAAACAGGTCGATATTGCAAGACAGATGGGATACGTCTATAATACGGGTCCCGAAGTCGAGTTCTTTATCTTTAAACGGGAAAAAGACGGAAGTTTTTCTCCCCAGGACCGGGGAGGGTACTTTGACTATTTGGGGGACGATGCCTCGCAAATTCGCAAAAGGATTTCCAAGTACCTTGGGGCGGTGGGGATTCAGGTCGAGATGGATCACCACGAGGTAGCCGAGGGACAACACGAAATTGACATTCGCTACGATAACGCTCTTCAAATGGCAGACAAAGTGGTCACGCTTAAATACACCATTCGCGCTGCGGCAAAAGAATGCGGATATTTTGCAAGTTTTATGCCCAAGCCCATCTTTGGGGTCAACGGTTCCGGCATGCATACCCACCAAAGCCTTTTTGACGCAAAGGGGAAGAACATCTTTTATGATGTCAGGGACGAGTATAAGTTTTCCGAGATCGCCTACCAGTTTATGGCGGGGCAAATGGCGCGGGTACGCGCGCTTTCCGCCATCATTGCTCCTACCGTCAATTCTTACAAGCGACTTGTCCCCGGGTACGAAGCACCGGTGTATATCTGCTGGGCGCAGATAAATAGATCGGCGCTCGTCCGTATTCCCCGTTATTCTGTGGGTCGCGAACAATCAACGCGGATGGAACTTCGCTGTCCCGATCCTTCCTGTAATCCGTATCTTGCGTTTGCAGCCATGCTTGCTTCTGGTCTTGATGGGATAACAAAAAAGCTTTCTCCGGGGATTCCCCTTGAAGAAAACGTGTATCACCTGAGCGACGAGGAACACAAAAAGAGAGACATTAAGACGCTCCCCAACAGTCTCCTTGAAGCTCTGGGGGAGCTCGAGCGCGATCCGCTCCTTATGGATGTTCTTGGTTCTCATCTTGGTCCAAGGTTTCTTGAAGCAAAACTTCGCGAATGGGACGCGTACCGTATTTCTGTCTCCTCGTGGGAGATTGAGCAGTACCTTAACCTGTAAACATAAAAAGCGGCGTAAGCCGCTTTTTGCGTTTCCCCATTGACACTAAAAGGCAAACATGATAGTATGTGTATAGAATACACTAAGTATACGATATACCGTGCGCGTAGCGCTCCTTCAGCAAAATTTCATAGTCGGGGATCTTGAGGGGAACACAAAAAAGATTCGGGAAGGGTACCTTGATGCCGTACGAAAAGGCGCTGATCTTGTTGTTTCCTCGGAACTTGCGATTTTTGGATATCCTCCCCGGGATCTTCTCGAGCATAAAAATTTGGTTGAAAAACAGACCGCTCTTCTTCATGACCTTACGCGATACGTAGGGGATGCGGCGCTGGTGGTGGGGTATGCAGAACCTAACAGCGAAGCAAGAGGAAAATCACTCTTTAATTCCGCTGCGTTTTTGCGCGACGGGAAAATATATGACATTCGCCGTAAAGCGCTTCTTCCTACCTACGATGTCTTTGATGAGCATCGCTATTTTGAGCCATACATAAATCCCCAAGAACCAATTCTCCACAGAGGGGGAAAAATCGGAATTCTCATTTGTGAAGACATCTGGGGCGAGAGCAATAATCCCGTAGTACGAAATCAGTATCTCATTGATCCCGTAAAAGATATATGCATGAAGGGGATTAATATGCTTTTGGTCATTAACGGTTCTCCTTACTTCTGGGGCAAGGGGGATTTGAGATTCGTTCTTGTAGAAGGAATTGCAAAGAAGTATGGTCTTTCCGTGGGGTATGTAAATCAAACAGGAGCAAATGACGAGCTTATCTTTGACGGGAGAAGTTTCGTGGTAAATGCCAAAGGCACGTGCGTGGGAGCGGCAAAAAGTTTTGAGGAGGATATCATCATTGTTGACCCCGAAAGTCCCGGATTAACTCCTTACGTTCGAGATACGGGAAACATGTCCCAAGTTGAAAATGCGCTTATCCTTGGCGTCCGGGATTATTGCGAAAAGACGGGGGTAATAAAAAATGGTGTTGCGATCGGCCTTTCCGGAGGAATTGATTCTGCGCTTACCGCATGTATCGCCCAAAAAGCGTTAGGGAGCGGGAAGGTAATTGGACTTTCCATGCCCTCGGGTTATTCTTCAAAGGAAAGCGTGGAAGACGCAAAACGCCTTGCAGAAAACCTTGGGATTGAACTGCGGATCGTGCCCATCCGGGACGTATTCTCTGCGTTCGAGGATGCGCTCAAACCCACAATCGGCTGGCATGACCCGCCCGAAGTAACCGAGGAGAATATTCAAGCGCGTATTCGCGGGATGTTTCTTATGGCAACCGCAAATCGTGAAGGGCGGATCGTGCTTGGTACCGGGAATAAATCGGAACTTGCCGTAGGATACGCGACACTCTATGGAGACATGGCAAGCGGGCTTGGCGTAATTTCCGATCTTCCAAAAACCCTTGTCTATCGTCTTGCATCATACATCAATAGAGAAAAAGAAATTATCCCAGAAAGAATTATCGAAAAACCCCCGTCTGCGGAACTCAAGCCCGGTCAAAAAGATACCGATTCGCTTCCTCCGTATGATATATTAGACGCAATTCTTGAGCAGTATATTGAAGAGAGAAAGGGGACTCGTGAGATCAATCAAACGATTCTTAACCGCGAGGTAGTCGAAAAAGTAATCAATATGGTGAATCGTGCCGAGTTTAAACGCCGTCAGATGGCACCCGGCCTTAAAATCACCACCAAAGCGTTTGGGAGCGGTCGTCGCATGCCGATAGCCGCGCGGATTTCCGCTTGAACGAAACGCCCCCCCTCTTGACACGCGGGTATTTAATTGGTATTATTGAAAGTTCATTGAAATTTTGGAGGCGAGAACGAGTGATGAGGCGAGATATATACTACGGGGCGGCATTGCCGATTGACGCGCGTGATCTTGATGGTTTTCATAGCTGGGTTTTGTGGAACGGGTTTCACGAGAATCATCGCGCTTTTGATTTTGCCGCGTATCTTTCCAAAGACGGCATAATGATTTTGGGACTTCCAGAGAAAACACCGATTCGCGCTATTGCTGACGGGATCGTTGCGCAGGTTGCAATTAATCCGTATGAAGCAGGAAATTATTTCAATTTTGTTAATATCGAACACGGAGAAGGCACCGGAAGATTCTCGAGCTATCACCACGTTATTCCGTTGGTCCGGGGAGGACAGTCCGTGAAACGCGGAGAAAGTATCGCAACTCTCTATAAGGATCCGGGGGATACTATCGGGCGACTCGTACATCTCCATTTTGAGATTTGCCGTGAGTGGGGGTATCGCGAACGCGGTATTGACCCCGCAATACTTTTTCCGGAGTTAGCCCGCATTTCCTGTGTTCCTCAGGGCGCTTTAGACTTTACGGTTGAGGGGCTTACGTATCAGCCAAAAGTAGAGATAGCAAATTTCCAAGAATTACGGGTGGGATGCGCGAGGAGAATCGCAGAAAAACTATGTATACCGTAAGGAGGGAAATCCGATAACGGAAATAATCAATCCTAAAACGGCGTGATACCAATCGCCGTTTTTTAATTGGGCACTGTACATTCTTTGGACTTTGTGGTATACTACGAAGTCCTTTAAAAATTGCGGCCTCTATTCTTAATGAGAGGAGAAAAGCGGTGCTTCTTCCTTTGACGCGTACGTTGCAGGGAAAGAATGCGGCGTTACGAAACCTGAAAAAAGGCGATGCAAAAGAACTTCTTCAGCTTGCGATTGAAAACCGCAACGCGGTAAAGAATTTTAATTTTTTCACTGAAATTGAAGGAGAGAAGCCGAATCGTCTTGGTAAGTATAACCTTGCCTCTGAAGCAGAATATATTATGAGAATGGCCTTGAGCGACACCGATCTTTTGGTTGCAGTAGAAGCCCCACGTGGGAACCTAATCGGAACCTGCGGTCTTCACGAAATTGATGTCCATAACGATACGGCGCGTCTCGGTATTCTTATTTTCGATGAATCGCAGTGGGGAAAGGGATACGCGAGAGAGGCCCTTATATTGTTGATTGAATACGCATTCTCCGAGCTGAATATACACAAGATCTACCTTAACGCATTTGCGACGAATACACGGGGGCTTGGGCTTTACAAAAAGCTTGGGTTCAGGGAAGAGGGAAGATTGCGTGAGGAATACAAGATCCGCGGTAGATACGTGAACCTTGTACGAATGGGACTCCTTAAAGAAGAATGGTCCCCGCACAAAATTTTGCAAGATTAATATTTGGTGGTCCGCTTCGCCCAACTAGGGATGTGCCTATTCGGCACACGCGGGCCACCAGATATTATTACGGATCTTTATTCAACATTTGTTCTTGGGCGGACAGTGGCAAAATTTATGCGGGATTCTGAGTTTTGTAACCGCTCATAAACTCGCGGACAAAATTCGAAAAAGGAGGTACGAATGCCGATTAATGTCGCAATCAACGGAATGGGGCGGATTGGACGCTTGGTTTTTAAGCGCCTCTACGGGGATAAAAAATTTCAGGTAGTTGCGCTAAACGATCTTACCCCCTTCGAGACATTGCGAGAACTTATCCAGCGCGATTCTACCCACGGAAGGTTTCCCGCAGCAGTCTCGTTAGAAAAAAAGATCCGGTGGCGCATGACGCCAGATCCGCGTTACGTTTCGGTTTCACTTGATACACTACCCGAGAATTACCTTGTTCTTTTGTCTCCGAAACGTAACCGGAAGGAGACAAGAATCCCGATATTCCGGGAAAAAGATCCCGTAAACCTTCCGTGGCGGGACCTTGGCGTTGATGTCGTCATAGAAGCAACGGGTGTGTTCACAAGACGTGAAGATCTGAAAAAATATCTTGATGCGGGTGCTAAGAAAGTAGTCCTTACCGCGCCCGCAAAAAGCAGGGACGACGTGGATGCAACGCTCGTCTTGGGCGTAAACGAAGACACGTACAATTCAAAGACGCATCATCTTATATCTAATGCATCATGCACCACAAATTGTCTTGCGCCGGTATTAAAGGTGCTTGAGGAGAATTTCGGGATAGAGAGCGGACGCATGACCACGGTTCACTCATATACGAATGATCAGCGTGTGCAGGATTTATTTCACGAAGATCCGCGCCGCGCACGAGCCGCGGGGGTTAACATTATCCCCACGAGTACGGGCGCCGCACGCGCGATCGGCATTATCCTCCCCGCGCTTCAAGGAAAGCTTGATGGCATGGCGTTTCGGGTTCCGGTGGAAGACGGCTCGGTGGTGTATCTGGTTGCGAATGTTTCGCGGGAAATCACAACAGAAGAACTGCGGAATGTATTTCGCGAAGCGGCAAAGAACGCTACATTTCAATCCCTTGCCTATAGCGAAGAACCTCTTGTCTCCCGCGATATTGTGGGAAGCCCGTATTCATCGATCGTAGACGCAGAATACCTTGCGGCCGAAGGCAAGACGGTTCAGGTGGTTTCTTGGTACGATAACGAATGGGGATATTCCTCGCGCGTCGTGGATCTTATTTCGTTCATTTCGCAAAAGAGATAACAAAAGTCGCGCAGACGCGCGGCTTTTTCTCATGTTGTTGACATTTTAAATTATCTATGGTAGTATATACTATCAGGTAGGAGGGAGAACGTGTTTATCTGTGAACATTGTCACGATGAGGGACTTTGTATTCTCGCCCACGTATATACTGCGCGAGGACCTTGCCAAGTATGTGGGAGAAGCGTTCTTGTAATGAAGTGCGGCGAAGAAACGAAGGAGGAAATAAATCCGCGGAAGCTTCCTCCGCGAGTAATCAAGTAGTGAAAGAAAGCGGCGTACCACCACACACACCGCTTTTCTATTTGAGGGGTTGACAACATCCCCACAATTTGCTAGTATGTGTATAAATGACACTAACTATGAAAAAAGATATACCAAAAGTTGCGGTTGATATCGTAATCTTCACGGTGGACGAAGGGAAGCTTAAGGTTATTTTGATCAAAATGAACAAGAAACCCTTTAGAGGAAAGTGGGCATTCCCCGGGGGGCTTGTGGGGACTAGAGAATCATTGGACGAGGCGGCAGAGAGGGAGTTACATGAGAAAACAGGAGTTAAAAACGTATACCTTGAACAGCTCTATACGTTTGGTGAGGTAAAGCGCGATCCTTTTTCGCGGGTTGTTTCCGTTGCGTATGTTGCCTTAGTAAATAGAAAGCAAATCAAAAAACTTACCACTACCTCTAAATACATGGGGATCGACTGGTTTGACGTAACCAGGCTTCCCCGTCTTGCGTATGACCACTCGAAGATCGCACGTCACGCGCTTGACCGCCTCCGTTCGAAACTGGAGTATACCAATATCGTATTCAGCCTTCTTCCCCGATATGTTACCCTCGCAGAACTCCAAGGGGTGTACGAAATCATTCTAGGGAGAAAACTGGACAAAAGGAATTTTATCAAAAAAATTAATTCAATTAATCTTTTAAAAAAGACGGATAAAGTGGAGAAGGGCGCGCATCGTCCCGCGCGGCTTTATGAATTTCAAAGACGTTATTCCCGATTTATTGAGATTTTGTAGAGAATATACAAACTTCTTTTTCATACATTGACACACCGCAATTTTAATAGTAAAATAACCGATTAGCGATCATTGACAATAATCCATACGTGGAGGGAGATAAGAAATGAGACGCATCAAGAAGGTTGCGGTTGTGGCCGATATTGCGAAGAAAGAAATCAGGATGTATCGCAAAGATCTTGAAGAACGCTTGGCTGCCGCGGGCATCCGGGTGCTCAACGACCTTCAAGACGCCGACGC
>CAYJUS010000021.1:0-11539 GCA_964373435.1 uncultured Candidatus Saccharibacteria bacterium | reverse complement strand
CTCCCTTTTCGCGGGTATGATGATCGTGACGCGCTCAAGGTCAGTTTTCTTTTGAGTATTCCCGCAGTTTTTGGGGCGATTGTTCTTCTCATACTCAAAAGAGAAAGCGTTCTTTTTAGCCCATATGTTTTCATCGCGCTCTTTTTCTCATTTCTTTTTGGTATTCTTAGTATAAAAGTCCTTATGGAGCTTGCGAACAAACTTCCTATGTGGATGTTTGCGATCTTTCTTGGCGTGGTTACCATCCTCTTTTCACTTCTTACTCTTTGATTTTTTTATCCCGTATGTTATGGTGAAGATATGATCTTTCTATCGATGGGAGGTGCTATGCGTGGGCATACTGACGATACTCGCCGTTCTTGGGGTAATCGTTCTTTGGATAACGTTTGGGCATGCAACGTATCAGGGAATCTGGAAGCAATATTTTAGCAATACAAAGCAACAGAATATCGAGCTCATGTTTGTTCTTGTGTTCTGGCCTTTTGTCGTGTTCGCATATGCGATAGGCAGGGCGTATGGCATACTCTTCGGAAAGAAGAAATAAAGACGGCTTTGAAACCGTCTTTTATCATTATCTGTGGTATACTGTGTAGTATGAGGGAGTACCACCTACGGTTTCCCAAAGGATTTTATTGGGGGAGCGCAACATCTTCTTATCAAGTAGAGGGGGGCATTTCGAATAATGACTGGGCGTATGCCGCGCGGGAGAAAAAGGTTCCTCGGGCGGGAGCGGCATGCGACCACTACAATAGGTTTGAGAAAGATTTTACGATCGCGAAGAAATTACAACAAAATGCCCATCGGTTTTCCATAGAATGGGCGCGCGTGGAGCCCGAAGAGGGGAGATGGAATTTTGAAGCAGTGGAGCATTATAGAACGATGATTCACGCGTTACGAAAACGGCAAATCGAACCCTTCGTGACACTCTGGCATTTTACGTTACCGCTCTGGCTTTCAAAACGAGGCGGGTGGGAAAACAAGAAATCCCCCGATTATTTTATGCGCTATGCCGAATTTTTGGCTAACCAGTATCGGGACGTAGTAGATTTCTGGATTACGTTAAATGAACCCTTGGTATATGTGGGAGAAGCGTATCTCAAAAAACGCTGGCCGCCGCAAAAGAAAAGTTTGCGGAAAGCAAACCGCGTACGAAAAAATTTTATAGAAGCGCACAGAAAATCGTTCGAGGTTATGAAGCGGGTTTCAAAACATTTCAAGGTTGGGCTGGCGAAGCACTTTGTGTACTATGTGCCCGCGCACGAGAATTCCTTCATTGAGCGAAGACTTGTACGAAGACTTGAGGCTTTTGATTTCGATTTTCTGGGGAAAATAAAACACCATCAGGATTTTATCGGGGTAAATTATTACCGTCCCGTTCGAGTCGGATTTAGCCCTCTCACCCCACAAAACTTTTTCATAGCGGAGAAACCCCAAGGCGAGAAAACCGACATGGGGTGGGAGATTTTACCCGAAGGGATATACCATATACTCAAAAAACTTAAGTCATATCGTCGCCCCGTTTATATTCTGGAAAACGGCATTGCGGATAAAAAAGACACGAAGAGGGCGACATTTATAAAAAATCACCTTGCGTATGTTCATAAAGCAATCCGCGAAGGCGTAAACGTAAAAGGGTATTTCTACTGGTCGCTTTTAGATAATTTCGAATGGACCGATGGATACCGGCCGAAGTTTGGATTGGTGGCGGTGGATTTCAAGACCCAAAAACGCACAATTCGCGAAAGCGCAATGGCATACGCGCAAATTTGCAAAAATAACTCGATTTTGTAATCGCTCGCGTTGCTCGCGGGCAAAATCGGCATCTGGTTTCCTATCGCCATTCTCGCATACTTTCTTTTTGCGGCAGTAAAAACAACTGACCGGTATTTACTGCGCTCCTCTATCCCTGCTCCTATTGGGTATACGTTTTATGTAGGAATGCTCTCTTTGCTGGGATCATCCGTCATTCTTCTTGCAAGTCCATTTCTTCTCGGGCTTCCATTCCCTCAAGGCGTTTTTACAACCATAACCCTTCTCTTTGACGTTGATCTTTTTACTATTCTTATTTCGCTTGTTGCGGGCGCGCTCTTTATCTGGGCGCTCATAGGGTTTTTTAGCTGAATGCGCGTGGGAGAGGCAAGCCGCGTGGTTCCTTCTATCGGAGCGATGTCCGCGTTATTTGTGTTCATTTTTGCCCGGCTGTTTCTCGGTGAGGAGCTGGGGATACGCGCACTCGCCGCATTTTTCTTTTTGGTACTAGGCGGGGTGTTTATTTCTCTTCGTATATCAAAAGAAACAGCAGTATCGTTTCGTCGAGAGGAAGTTCTTTTTATTTTGTTTTCCAGCTTCTTGTTTGGTATTTCCTGGGTGTTGCGAAAGATTGTATTTTCCGACGAGAACTTTGTTATCGGATTTTTGTGGATTAACCTCGGTATTTTTGCGGGCGCATCCGTTCTTTTGCTCTTACCTCATGCGAGAAAAGAGATATTTTCAAGCCCCCAAAAGGTTCCCGGAGACAAAAAGGTTATCTTTCTTGTAAATCAGGTGGTGGGGGGAGCGGCAACTGTTCTTCAAAATCTTGCGGTGGCGCTCGGGAGCGTAACGTTGGTCAACGGCCTTCAGGGTCTTGAGCACTTTTTCATTCTGGCTTTGACGTTTATTCTGGCAATGAAATTCCCAAAAATTTTAAAAGAAGAATTCCGAGGGCTTGTGTTGTGGCAGAAGGTTTTCGCGATTTTTTTGATCATAGTGGGACTTTATCTTCTTGCGCTCCGCGCATTCTAAAAGCCCCAAGAATGATTCCTGAGGCTTTCCGTCGGGAAGCTTCGCTCGGTGGTTTTTCAGAACAGCACGTGGTCCTGTGGTGAAATATGCTCGAGTTCGGACGCGTCAATCGGCCTACCGATTCTGTCAAGCAGAACCGATTGTGTCATATGCGTAAGCTCGTCGATAGAATAGTTCTTTTCCTCGACGCCGACAACTTCATACAGCTTGCCGTTATACTTTACGACATCACCAATCTGGAACATTTCCTCGATTATGGTTGTTCGGTGCATGTCCTACCTCCCTTAGTTTGTTCGTACGGTTGCACCCTTGAAGGGCCATCCTACGCACACGAAGACGTCTACTTCGTTGCCCGCCGGGTTTATTGCGACGGCATCAAATTTTGCGGCATCTTCGTCGCCACAGCCGCGCATACCTACAAACCAGATGTCTTTGTCGACAATACGTACCTCGCTATACCCTTGCGTTTCAAGGGCCCGTATGGCGGCGTTCTCACCTACGAACACTCCCCGTATAAGGGCAAGCGTGAAAAGCACTATGAAGACCGCTACAAACAAAAGAACCACTAACCCATATAAACCGTCAGACGATCTCAATTGATGTACCTCCTTTCGTTATATCTGGAGTATAACCTATAAGATTAATTATGTCAAGTATTTTCAAGAAAATTTTTAAGAAACCAGTCATTTTAAAAGTTTTTTTCGCCGTATGTGTTGTTTTGTTACTTTTTATCACTTTATTGTTTCTGCTATCTTTCGGACCGTTTGATAGAAAAGCTGAAAAGATCACATGGGGTGTTACGTTTTCAAAACCCTATGCCCAAAGCCTTGAACTCGATTGGAAAGAAACGTATCTTGCCATTCTTAATGATCTTGGCGCCCGTCACGTCAGAATTCCCGCCTACTGGGACGAACTTGAAGGGTCGAAAGACGTGTTTCATTTTGAAGATCTTGACTGGCAGGTTGATGAAGCGGGAAAACGAGGCGCAAAAATAATTATATCTATCGGGAGACGGCTTCCGCGCTGGCCCGAGTGCCATGTGCCTCCGTGGGTAGAACAGGAGAGCGAGGAATTTCAGCAGGAGCGGATTCTTGTGATGCTCGAGAAAGTTGTGGATCGTTATAAGGATTATCCGGCCATTAGGGCGTGGCAAGTGGAAAACGAACCATTTTTGCGGTTTTTCGGGATTTGTCCCGCGCCCGACGAAGATTTTTTCAAGAAAGAGGTGGGGTTAGTTAAATCGCTTGATCCTTTGCGTCCCATTATCGTAAGCGATTCGGGAGAGCTTTCCACGTGGCTTACCGCATCAAAGTACGGCGATATATTTGGTACTACTATGTATCGCGTAGTGCCAAGCGCGCTTTTTGGGGGATATACCACCTATCCGTTGCCGTCGTGGTTTTATCGAAAAAAGGCAAATGTGGTGAGCAAATTCCGGCCGCTTGAAGAATTGATTGTCGTGGAGCTTCAAGCTGAGGCGTGGGCGGCAAAAAAGTTTATTGGCCACATGACGCGGGAAGAATCATATGAATCAATGAGCCCGGAACAATTCCGCAAGAACATCCAATACGGCCGCGATTCCGGAATCGGCGAAATCTACCTCTGGGGCGCAGAATGGTGGTTTTGGCTTAAGGAGGTTAAGAGTGACAGCCGTATATGGGATGAGGCGAGAAAGTTATTTGAAGAGTAAAACATGGAAGTTAAACACTATAAAAATTTAAAAGAGGCGTTTGAAACTCTGTTCAAGCCGGATAAAAATTATATCATGATAAAGCATTCGCTTATGCCCGGCGAAATCGTTAAAATACACCTTCACAAGAAAGCGAACGAATGGGTAGTAATAGACAATGGCGAGTTTATTGCTTTTGTGGGTAATGAAGAGCAAACTCTTGACCTCAAGAACGAGGTCGTCTCGATTATGTTCCCGCAAGGCGTAAAACATACTATTCGCGCGCTGGTCCCAATTACATATTACGTGATTCGCGATTGCGAGGACGAATCGGTTTACGTTGAGTAATGATGAGACCCAAACAAATAAAAATCGAAGTGCGTAAACTTCCCGAGGTTCCGAATATCTGCCGGCAGATTTTGCGCGAGGTGTGGAAATCAAACAAGGCAAGTATTGCCCATGTAATTATGGAACCCAACAATGTTTCTCTGCTCCACAAACATCGCACGTTTACCGAGCTTTACTATATCCTTGTGGGGAGAGGAATACTTTTCCTCGGAGACCGAAAAGTATCCGTCGGGAAGGATGAAATGGTTGAAATCCCGCCGAATACGCCCCACAAACTTAAAAACACGGGGAAGGGGCCGCTTGAACATCTTGTAATTTGTATTCCGTGCTTTAATCCTAAGGACATAATATTGCTTAAGGAGCGCAAATGAAAAAGTTCACCTCAAAAGATATTGTTCGTCGTGTGAGAGACATAAAACCATTTATAGCTCGGGATAGCGCGAGAATTTTCGAGCTATTTAGACCTCAAAACTCCTCTGTTAAACATATGAGTATCGCGGCGGGTTTTTTAGAACCGCGACAAAAGGCCTTGCCTCATTTTCATAAGCGCTCCGAAGAAATCTATTATATCCTTTCGGGGAAGGGATGGGTGCAACTCAATGCAAAGCGATACGAAATGCAGAGGGGCGACGCTATTTACATCGCCCCCCGCACGATTCACGCGCTCGAAAACTCTAGTAAAACACAAAAATTGGAGATACTCGCAATTTCTTCACCCTCGTATTCGGATAAGGATATTTTCTTTGTGTAAAATGAAAACCTCTTTTATCATACCCGCCTATAACGAGGAAAAATATATTGAGGGATGCCTCGAGTCGATTTACGCTCTCGAGGGACTGGAGGATTTTGAGGTGATTGTGGTGGATAATGCGAGCACCGATGATACCGCAAAGGTTGTTACCACCAAATTTTTACAAGTGAGGCTGGTGAGGGAGACGCAAAAGGGCCCCACATGGGCGCGGAAAAGAGGCTTTGAGGAATCAACGGGCGAAATCCTCGTGTATCTCGATGCAGACGCAAGGTTGCCCAAGGATTATTACAAAAAAACAAGAGTGCGGTATGAATCAGACCCGAATCTTGTAGGACTTTCCGGGCCCTACAGGTTTTACGATATAGGGAGAGGGGGAAAACTCTTTGAAATTTTTACGAATCAATTTCCTTATTCATTTGTCCAATTCATCGCCAACACTGTTTTTAAAAGGGGAAGCCTCTTTTTTGGAGGCGGATTTTCGTTGAGAGCCACTGCACTGCGCAAAATAGGCGGATTTAACACAGAGATCAAATTCTATGGGGACGATATGGATTTAGGCAAAAGACTTTGTAAGATAGGGAAAGTAAGATTTTTGGATACGATGTTTGTATATAACTCCGCGCGACGTTTCAAGGGGGAGGGATTTTTGAGTGCGGGGATTTTATACGCGGTTAATCTTCTCTGGACATTATTTTTCGGGAAACCCCTCACCTCTCAATATAAAGACATCCGTTAGTTGGAAAATCATTTCTTTTTATGAGATACTATGGTATATGGAAGAGTCACGCAAAAACGAGATAACCATAGATCAAGACGGTATCATTCACGTTGCGATTTACGGTTACCTTGTGAAGGATGAGATAATACGGATGCGGGAAGAGCTTCTCGCATTGCGGTCACAAATCAATGGGAAGAGATTGCGAATTTTTGCCGATATCACCAAATTTAACGGCATTTCGTTTGATGCGCGGATTGAGGGGGTAAGTTCCGTGAAGGTGTTCGAAGAGATCGCGCAAGTCGCGGTGGTAGGAACCTCGTTTCTCCAAACCATTTTAAGTGTTATTATTGTTGCAGTTTTTGGTTTGGGGCATAAACTCCGCGTTTTTAAAACAAAAGAAGAAGCCATCGCATGGCTTAAAGAAGAACAGTATAAAGACATCCATTTCATTAAATAAGATCTTTTACAAGCCTTCGAAACAGGGAGGAGGATCCCCTCGTGATTATTGTTGGCGGGGCTCTTGGCGCTGTGATATTTTTTGTTCTGCTTGTTATGCCAGTTGTTCTTGGGGTCTATTTCGCCATTCACCCGCGTCCGCGCCTTGAAACACATAACCTTTCGGACTTTGGCTTGATCGCGCAAGACGTGCGATTTCCGGCTTCAGACGGCATTATACTTAGCGGTTGGTTTATAAAAGGCGAGTCTTCCAAAACCATTATCCTTGCTCACGGATACGCGCGTTCGCGAAGAGAGCTTCTCCTTCACGCAGATATGCTGCATCGCGCGGGCTACAACGTCCTTCTTTTTGACTCGAGAAACCGGGGCACAAGCGAAGGGAAGTTCGTTTCGTTGGGATTCCAAGAACATCTTGATGTGCGGGGAGCGGTTCAATACCTCCAATCGAGAGAAGATATCAAGGGCGTCTCTATTGGCGTTTTCGGATGTTCTTTGGGAGCGGTGTCGTCCATTCTTGCTGCGGTTGAAACTCCCGATATTCGCGCAGTGGTTGCAGAAGCACCTTTTCCGGATTTGAAACGCGTAGTTACGAGAAACGCGAAAAACCGTCTTTCGTATCTTCCGTTCTTTTCCATTTTTTTATCACCGCTGGTTTTTGTTTTTGTTTATACTACCCTTTTCGTCCTCCGTAGGAAGACGGGAGCGCAAAAGAATATTACCCCCAAGAACGAAATAGCAAAGCTTGCGCCTCGCCCGGTGCTCCTCATCCATGACGAGAAGGACGATTTAATTCCTCTCGAGTGGGGGATAGAGCTTTTTGAGGCGGCGAGTAGCCCGAAAGAATTATGGATTGTTCCCGGAGCGGAACACGCCAAGGCGCTCGAGACCGTTCCGGATGAATTTACAAAGAAAGTAGTGGGATTTTTCAACCAGTATCTTTGACGAAAAGCGGCCAAACCAATTGACCGCTTTTTTTATTTCTCCTACAATAGAAGGGCCTCTTTAGGATGTCTTGTTCTACTTAAGGAGGTGAATTAATGAGAGTCATTGCCGTTATTGGTACTCAATGGGGAGACGAGGGAAAAGGCGCAATCGTGGATTATCTTGCGCAGGATGTTGATATTGTGGTTCGCTCAACCGGCGGAAACAATACCGGAAGAACCGTCGTAAATGAGTTTGGCAAGATCGCGCTTCACTTGATTCCCGCAGGAATATTCAATCCCCGGGCCGTTTGCGCGATCGGGAACGGGGTTGTCGTTGATCTTAAGGGTCTTTTTTCCGAAATGGAATCGGTTGAGAAGATGGGTGTTTCTTTGGCGCCGGGGAGGCTTCTCGTAAGTCCCCGGGCGCATCTTATCATGCCTTGGCATATTATGATTGATGAAGCAGAAGAGTTGCGACGCGGATCCGGAAAGATTGGAACAACTTTGCGGGGCGTGGGGCCTTGCTATACGGATAAGATTAGCCGAAGCGGATTTCGCGTGGGGGACATCGTCAAGCCCGATTTTAAAGATCGTTTTCTCGCCGTGTTTCGCGCAAAAAGAAGATTACTCGCGGACATCTACGGGAAAAGGATTCCGGAGAACCGGGGAGAAAAACTCTGGAAAGAGTTCGAGGGGTACATTGAACGCACGATGCCGTTTATCGCTGATGTAAGCGGATTTTTGTGGAAGAACCTTGAGGGCAAGAAAGGAACTATCCTTCTTGAGGGTTCTCAAGGGGTGCTGCTTGATCCGGATTTTGGGGTGGATTACCCCTTTGTTACTTCTTCCCCGGTTACGGTTGCTGGACTTCTTCAGGGATCAGGGATACCTCCCACAGCGATTGATACGGTGGTGGGGGTGGTAAAAGCATATGCCACACGCGTCGCTCCGGGCCCCTTCCCCACGGAAATGAGCGAGAAAGAATCAGAACACCTAAGAGAACTCGGGAAAGAGTACGGCGCAACCACGGGACGGCCAAGAAGATGCGGATGGCTTGACCTGAACCTCCTGAAGTATGTAATCCGGATTAATGGCATTACCTCGCTTGCCCTCACCAAAATCGACATCCTTGGACTACTTGACGAAATCCGGATTGCGACCGCCTACCGAAACGCGGCGAATCAGCCCGTTTTATTTGATGATTATACCCCCCTCGACCAACTGGAACAGATGGAGCCCGTCTATCAATCTTTTAAGTCCTGGAAAGAAGACCTTGACGCGATTCGTACGTTTACGGATTTCCCTGCGGCAGCCCAGACATTCGTAACGTTTCTTGAAAACAATCTTTCGGTTCCCGTAGAATTTATTTCATTTGGAGAGGAACGTGAGAAGCTCATTCGGCGTTAAAAGACTTCTAAAAAGGACTGCAGTGCAGTCCTTTTTGTGCTATAATGACCATAAAGGGTCAAAGGAGTCAAAGGGTCAAAGGAGTCAAAAAGATTCCTCTGACACTTTTGACGCTTCCGACACCTGACATTTCTTGAAACTTCTTCATACTTCAGACGTACACCTTGGCGCAAAGTTTTTGATGCTGGGGAGGAGCGCGGAAGCGCACCGCGAGGATCTCAAAAAAACCTTTTCCTCGATCATCACGAGACTTATTGAAGGCGACGCCCAGTTTCTCCTCATTGCAGGCGATCTTTTTGATTCGAACGCCGTATCTCAAGAATATATTAACTTTGTCGTGCGCGAATTAAAGCGCGTGGGGGGAAACAAATACGTCATTATTATTCCGGGAAGCCACGACCCGCTTACGGAGAATTCCGTGTATCGGAAGAAGGAACTTCTCAACGTATCTCCCCACGTACATATTTTTCAGGACGAAAATCTATATTATAAAACATTCCCCGAACACGACATTACCTTTTGGGCGCGGCCAAACATCTCTAACCGTTCCCGAAAGAGTCCCCTCGACATTGACCGGGAACAAGTCAAAATTCATACCGGTTATAACGTGGTTCTCGCCCACGGATCGGTAGAGATACCGGGGAAATCGTCTCCGGATGATCACCCCGTCGAGTTTTCTCGGATTGCGTCTTCCGAAATGGACTACATTGCGCTTGGCCACTGGCATGGCGCGCAGGATTTTTCGCAGGGCGGGGCGAGTTGTTGGTATTCCGGATCACCCGAGATCACGTATCAGGAGGGGAAGGGCGGTTTGGGATCGGGCTATATTCTTGAAGTTACACTCGAGAAAGGGAAGACGGGCATACACCCCGTCAGGGTTTCCGAGCGCGATTTCGATGAGCGCGTAATTGATGTAAGTGATCTTGAAAGCCACGAAGAGCTTGGTCAAAAGATTCTTGAGGGAGGAAACGCACGGCTTATTCGCCTAGTTCGCTTCACCGGCCTTTCTTCTCCGCGCCTTACGTTTGACGAATCCGCAATTGAAGAAGAATACGGGGACATTTTTTTTGCGCTTAAAATTAAGAACGAAGCCCATCTTCGTCCTGACCTCTCTCTTTATGAAAAGGAGTATCCACCGGAATTTAT
The DNA here is from genome assembly GCA_964373435.1 of uncultured Candidatus Saccharibacteria bacterium. Taxonomy (GTDB): domain Bacteria; phylum Patescibacteriota; class Minisyncoccia; order JAHCSD01; family JAHCSD01; genus CAYJUS01. The sequence goes on along the minus strand of CAYJUS010000021.1, from coordinate 1,337 downwards.
ATCCGGCCAGTTTTTCCGCATCCTTAAAGAGAAATTAGCGGCTACGAAAGATAGTAAAGAACGGGGGGTAATCGAGGAAGCGCTCCAACTAGGGATTTCTGAACTCGAGGGAAAGAGAATCATATAATTCGCAAACCCTGCGAATGGCTTTGCCCTGCGAACGTTGCGAATAATTCGCACGATTCGCACCTGCAAAGGCACCTTCGCATTATTCGTACGTTTTGTTTGTAAAGTCTCTCCATCTTGAAAACTTCAAACGTTTCAAAAGACTGGATATCGAATTTCCCGGCGATATTACGGTCGTCAAGGGACCAAACGAACAGGGGAAATCAACCCTTGTGGAGGCGCTTGTTGCCGTCCTCTTTTATGATCCCGAGAAACGGAACAAGAAATTTGAATCGCTGAAATCATGGGATACGGATGCGTGGTACAACATACGGTGTGTAATCGAAGGAGAGGGAGAGACATACGAGCTTACAAAGGATTTCGGATCGAAACAGGTCTCTCTTATCAATAAGAACACCGGAGAACTCTGGAATGATCAGAAGGAAATTACAGAACGCATAGGGAAACTTGGAGGGTTTCGAAGCGAAAAATTGTTTCTTGCAACCGCACTCGTAAAACAGGACAGTATTCAGGAAATCACGAGCGGCAAAAAAGAACTGTATCAGGCACTTGAAGACCTGGTGAGTTCGGGAATGGACGGAGGGAGCGTCGCAGACATTATAAAACGGATTGAGACGCGGCTTGAGGAATTTACGCGGGGGCTGGAGCGACCGTCAAAAACCGCAGGACGCATAAAAGATCTTGAGGAAAATCAGAAAGAACACGCCGCACTTCTTGAGGATTTACAACGGAAGGTTCTAGCGGCAGAAGAAAAGACCCGTCTCCTCAAAAAAAAAGAAGGGTTGGGCTCTCTTACAAGTAGAGAGTTCGATATAAAGACCGCGCAACTCGAAGACATGAAGAACTACTTTACATATGAACGTCACACAAAAGAAGCAGGAACGCGAATCGATGAACTTGCTTCAGACATTGAACTTACCGAAAAATTAGAGGAGGAGAGGCATGCAATCGAGAAAGAACTGCCTCGCCACCCGCCAACCGAACACGACCTTAAAGAGCTCCACCATCTTTCAAAAGAGATAGAACTAGAAAAGTCGCGGCTGAGAGAACTTGAGGAAGCGTCGGCGAACGCGGTAGGGGGGAAGAGGAAGACTCCTCCTTTTACCTTCCCCGTCATTCTTCCGTACCTTACTCTCTGCGCTCTGCTTTTTTTGGCGGGTGGACTAGCGGGATTTTTTGTATCCCCACTCTTTTTTATTAGCTGGATAGGC
>CAYJUS010000020.1:7094-11924 GCA_964373435.1 uncultured Candidatus Saccharibacteria bacterium | reverse complement strand
CTAAAAAAATAAAAAAATTAATACCCCTAAAAGAAATAAAAATTCCAACTGGCGGAGGGGGTGGGATTCGAACCCACGGAGGGTGTAACCCCTCAACACATTAGCAGTGTGCTGCTTTCGGCCGCTCAGCCACCCTTCCCTACTTTCATTCTACGCAAATTTGAATCTAAGTCAATTTTGTGATACGCTTATCCTGATGAAGAAATCCATAAATGCGCATGTAATAGACCTCCGGAAAAAGGATCGATCCCATTCTCCGGAAGCTTCTCCCCGAAAAACTTCCCGAGAGGACGCGAAGTCCGCACTGTCTCAAGTTGACTCCTCAAAAAAGGGGCTTCTTCATGAATGGTCAGCGGCGGAATTCACCAAGCGCGAAAAGGATATCTATTGGTACATAACGTTTGGCATTATAAGCACGGCGCTCGCAATTTTTTTCCTTCTCACAAAAAACTATTTTGGTTCTCTCATAACCGTACTTTTTGCCGCACTTGTCTATATCTACAGTAAGAAAGACCCGCGGGTTGTCCGATTTGCCATTACTCCGCTTGGCGTTACGGTAGGAGAGAAGGTCCATCTGTTTGAAGAACTAAAATCCTTCTGGATATTTTATGAACCGGGAGAAATCAAAGAGGTAAGCTTCCGTACCACTCGCCTCACGAGCCCCTACCTCGGTCTTCCTCTCGGAAAGGCAGACCCGGTTGAGATAAGAAAAATTCTTTTGCGGTTTCTCCCCGAAAAGAAACAGGAAGAACCCGTCGCAAACATATTAGCGAGAAGGCTCGGATTTTAGCCAAGCGCTGACAATTTCCAAGCTTGCGCCTATAGCTCAACGGACAGAGCACAGGATTGCGGATCCTGTGATCGAGGTTCGACTCCTCGTAGGCGCACCTTTTTTAAATTATGCTCAAACTCTCAACTCCAATTGATCAAATTGCGCGGATTAGCCCTCCCTATAAAAAACGGCTTGGAAGACTCAAAATTCAGACCTTAAAAGACCTTCTCTACCATATCCCCTCTCGCTACCACGATTTTTCTCATGTCGTTCCCATAGAAAAACTGGAGCTCGGGGAGATCGCAACGGTGCAGGGAACCGTCGCTGATATCCAAAATACACGCACGTGGAAAAAACGCATGGTGCTTACCGAGGCCATCGTCGAAGACGATACGGGCACGGTAAAAGCCATCTGGTTTAACCAACCGTATCTCGTGCGAAACATTGGAAAAGGCTCCCGGATAAGTCTTTCGGGGAAACTCGAATTTGCGTATGAAAATACTTTTCTTTCAAACCCCGCGTACGAAATTATTAGGGGGCAGGTAACGCGCAACGAGCAACGGGAGGGTCTGACTCATACGGCGGGACTTATCGCGGTGTATCCGGAAACTGCGGGTGTATCTTCGCGGTGGCTACGCTACATAATCAAAACCCTACTCCCCAAGATAGAACTAAAAGATTTTCTTCCTCCGGAAATTAAAAACGCGCATGATCTTCGTGGTCTTGCAGCCGCCCTTGAAGATGTCCATTTCCCGAAAGTAAGGGAGGACCACAAAAAAGCGCGAAGGCGCCTCTCGTTTGAGGAGCTTTTTTTATTATCGCTTTATGTACTGCGGGAACGCATGAACATTAAACGAGAACGCGCGCGGGTGATTCCCCTTGCGATTCCGCTGATTAAACGATTTGTCCGGTCGCTCCCCTTCCCTCTCACTAACGCCCAGCGTCTCGCCCTTTGGGAGATACTTAGAGACACCGCAAAACCCGAACCCATGAACCGGCTTCTCGAGGGGGATGTGGGTTCCGGGAAAACCATTGTTGCAACCGCTGCCGCACTCCATGTTGCCGCGGCGGGGTATCAAAGCGCGTTTATGGCGCCGACCGAGATTTTGGCAGAACAGCACTTTAATGAAATTTCGAAAACTCTTGCCAAGGAAAACGTTACCTTGGGACTTCTTACCGGAGGAAGCGCAAAGATCGCTTTTGGGGGCGTTGCAACCACAAAGCAAAAACGAAAAGACGTGCTTGAAGGAGTCGCGAGCGGAGAGATAGATATTCTTATCGGAACTCACGCGTTGATTGAAGACCGTGTCCGGTTTAAGCAACTCGCGTCCGTTGTTGTTGACGAACAGCACCGGTTCGGCATTCGCCAGCGCATGGCGCTGGCGCGCGGAAATCCGCAGAATCAACGCAGAACCTCGCAGAAACTTCTGCGTAATTCAGCGTCAAGTCTGCAAGAGTCTGCACAGCAAATGCGCATACCACATTTGCTGAGTATGACGGCAACGCCGATCCCAAGAACCCTTGCGCTTACGATTTATGGAGACCTTGATATCTCACTTTTGAATGAGATGCCAAAGGGGAGGCAGAAAATCATCACGCGCGTAGTTCCCCCCGCAAAACGGAGTGACGCCTACCAATTTATCGCGAAAGAAATAGAAAAAGGCCGCCAAATCTTTATTATCTGCCCCTTGATTGATGAGTCGGAAAAACTGGAAGATGTCGCGGCCGCAACAAAGGAACATGAGCGTCTCTCGCGTAATGTGTTCTCCCGCTTCCGGCTCGAGCTTCTCCACGGAAAAATCAAGCCAAAAGAAAAAGAACGCATCATGCGCGCGTTCAAAGAAGGAAAGACGGACGTTTTGGTTTCGACTTCGGTGGTAGAAGTAGGAATTGATATCCCCAACGCCACTGTTATGTTGATTGAGGGGGCGGATCGTTTCGGCCTTGCCCAGCTCCATCAATTTCGCGGACGCGTAGGAAGGGGCATGCATCAGTCATACTGTCTTCTCTTTACCGACTCCACGAGCAAGTCAACGCACGCGCGGTTAAGGGCGCTGGTTGAAGCAAAAAACGGATTTGAGCTTGCAGAACACGACCTTAAGATCCGCGGGCCGGGGGAATTTTACGGAACACGCCAATCCGGCCTCCCCGACATTGCCATGAAATCGCTCGGGGATATCACGCTCGTCAAACAAACGCGTGAAGCGGCCGCGAATCTTTTAAAGAAGGACCCCGATCTTGCCTCCTATCCCCTTCTCCGGGAAAAACTGCAGGATTTTCGAAAAACGATACATTTAGAATAGGTTAGGTTAAATTACTCCTTTCGTATCTTGGGCGTAAACCAAAAGCCGAGATATTTTCCGAGCATGAGGCGAGTCATCGCTTCGATGGCAGGAAACGCCCCAAATACCACCATATTAACTGGGACCAAGAACCACTGAAGTATCTGGATGAGGATGTGCCATCGGCCATAGCGCGGCGGCCGCGGGGGAAGCAAAAGAATCGCGGTATAGGCGGAAGAGATGATTCCCACCATCGCAAGCGTAAGAAGAATTCGGGTAATGCGCGGAAGGTTATAAGAAAGAATGGTAAGATTGAATTCTTCGCCCCCAAGAAACAGAGGTAAAAATCCAAAGATGAGAATAATGAGAGCGTTTGTCCCCCACGACCAAAACCCTTCAAACGTGTAAAACCCGTAGTTGTAGATTTTATGCAGGGGAATTTTTTTTGCGCGGCCTTTGCGCGCGTATTGCCAGTTCTTCCAAAACCCGAAGAGGTAATAGGGAATGTCTCCCGCGCCGTACGCCCAGCGGCGCTGTTGAAGATAAAGTTGTTTCATTGTTCCCCAGAAGCTTTTCGCAACGTTTGCATCCATCGAAACGGGGCAGTAAAGGGGTTCCACGCGGTAGTCGCCGTCATAGAAAAGAAAGCACTGCCAGAAGATTCGCGAGTCTTCCGATACCACGTTTTTCTGCCAAAACCCGATGTCAACGAGCGCCTTAAAGGACATGGAATGAGAAGAAAATGTTACTTTTTTTTCGGGCCGCGCCTGATTCATCATGTGCCAAAAGGTAGAAGAGAAGGCGATGACGCGCGCGAGAGCCGGCGCTTCCCAGATGTTGTTTATAAAAAGAGGTATTGGCTGGAAGCTCGTACGCGTGGGGTTCTCTACGGTAAGATAGTGATAGGTAAGACAGCTGAAGTATCGCGGGGAAACCACGGTATCCACGTCAAAAACAGATACGGCCACGTGTTCATAAGGGATGTGGCGAGCGTCAATTATTTTCTCCTTTACAATCTTTCCCGCCCACGCCTCGTTCGACCCCTTTCCCGCAACCTCTCCTTCAAGACCCGATGGGTGATATGTGGTCATAAATTCAAAAAAGAGGCCTCCGAAATCTTTCTCAATCGCGCGCGCAACGCGCGTTGCGTCTTCCCCTCCCCTCTCTTCAACCGCGAGTACCACTATCATCCGTTCTTTTGGATAGTCGGTCGCGGCGAGCGCGTCAAAAGCGGGACGCACCACTTCAATGGGTTCGCGATACATGGGAAAAATTATGAGATGATATACCTCGCGCCAACTTGTAACCGGCAATGAATAACGGGAAACGGGCAACTGCCGAAGGGTGTAAATCCAGTCCTTCTCGCGATACCGCTTCATCTGCTGGTAGCTGGAACGAAGATGAAGGGAAAGATACAATGTTTTAAAAAGCCAGTAGATGTCAAACCCGATAACAAAAATGGCAACCCATGCGGGTGTAAGCCATGATCCCAAAAGGAGTATTCCGAGCGTCCCCCAGACGAAGACGCCGGGAAGCATTTCGAGCGCGCGGTATATGCGCCGCTCTCCCGCATTCGGGAGATCTCCCGCTCTTCCCGCCCCCAAGTAATATCTTTCTTCCATACCATTTATTCTAGTTGAGCGGGCCAATTTGGGCAAATCCGTGGCCTTACGGCCACGGATTTCTTTTTGCCATATAAAAAGCTCGTTTCGAAAACGAGCTTTTGTGGATTTTCCGATATTGATATTAGGGAACAAGAGACCGCAGAAAGTCATT
>CAYJUS010000020.1:4485-7084 GCA_964373435.1 uncultured Candidatus Saccharibacteria bacterium | reverse complement strand
ATTTTCATGTCTTCGTCCGTACGCGGATCATGAGAAGGTCGTACCGCGCCGTCCCAGTGTTTCTTCCCATCAAAACAATAAACGTAGGGGGCGTTCGTGATCGTGCGCTTGTTTGAACTATGAGGAGTCACTACCTCGATATCTTTCACTGTCTCGAGGTACACCGGCTCCTTCCAAAAAGAATAAAGATGTTCAAGCGTCTTTTTGAGATATTCAAGGTCAAGGCGCCGGCCGTCGAACTCCTGCTTAATCCAGAGCTCCCCTTTTTTCTTATAGTTGGGATCAATCGCGCGGATGATGGGGAATATGCGCGATCCCACTTGGCGCGAAAACGCCTCTTTTACTTCTGCGAAACCCTCTTCGTCGCTCACGGCAACGATCTCGCGCTCTTGACTCTCGTCGTATTTCACCAGATGGCATTCGCGCGCGGCATCCAGTGTAAGATAGGTTTCGACAAACGTATTGTCTTTGTGGGTGCGCCGGACCTCGAACAATTTCTCGTTTCCGCCCAAACCGTCCCACTCTTCACCCGGCCTCACATCACCATCTTTCATGCGATCCCAACGCTTCGCGATATCCCGCCACATGGTAATCCCGATATTATACGGATTGATGCCTCCTACCGGAACCGCGAACGCAATTTTCGCATTCTCGGTAATAAAGGCGGTCGCGCCCTCGGGAGACAAATCAAGGCTTCCAAGAATCTTGGTGTGCCAGTAGGCGGCCCACCCCTCGTTCATAATTTTTGTCTCAACCTGAGGGACAAAATATTCCCATTCCTCGTCAACGATTTTCAGAACATCTTTTTCCCACCGCGTAAGTCTTGGGCATTCTGCGAGAACGAACCGCAAAAGATTCAGTCCTTCCTGATGGCCTTGGCTTCCGGGGAGGGACAACCGCTGGGGCCTCAACGCGTGGGCTGAAGTAAGCGCGGACTCAATGTTTTCAAGACCGTGCCGCTCAATGAGTTTATCGACATAGTCTGCATTATAAGAGAATAGTTCGTGTTCGTCTTCGGGTCTCGTTTCGCTGAAAAAGACGTTATTTTTGAAGAAATCGTTATGCGCATAGACGTGCGCAATCACAAGAAGCTGGACAATGGGACTATTTCCTTCAAGCAGGAATGCCTCGCAAGGATTTGAGTTGATTACCATCTCGTAAGGAAGGTGGGAAATGACGCCGTGCGTGTAAAACGTTTCGAAACGGTCGTACGCTTTTCCAAAAGACCAATGGGTATAACGGGGCACAATGCCCGTATACGCCAAGTGTTCTTTTGCGCGGTCTTGGGACTCAATGGAAAATACCTGGGGGTAAAAATCCAAACCGAGTTCCCGCGCGCGGTCCTCAATCACGGAAATACAATAGCGAAGATCGTCTGGCGTAAGTTCGTCTTTCGTAAAATCGATTTTGTTGATCATGTCGTCACCCTTCCTTCCCTATCCTCACGCTTCCTGCAAGAACTCTTCGAGTGCAGGAAGGACCTCGTGCTTTTTCCCTGCGAAGAGGGTTTTGAGGTTTCCATGTTCTTTTTGAATACGCGTAAGCCGCTCCAACATGTCGTTTGCGCCGCTACTTTTTTGGAACTGGAGATATCCGAAGAGATTCATTTTTGGAAGGAGCAGCTTCATTGCTTTCTCTGCGGGATCGTTGTCCCCCGCCTCGTTTTCCCCGTCGGTATAGTGCATCCCGTACACGTTATATTTTGCGGGGGGAAACCTCTCGTCAATCATTTCGTTCATAAGCTCCCACGCGGTGGAAAACTTGGTGCCGCCGCTTCCCGTACGCGTAAAGAATTTTTCCTCTGTTACCTCTTCCGAGAGTCCTTCCTGTTTGATAAACACAACCTCGACGCTCTTATACTCGCGCTTTGAGCGGAGCCACCGCAAGAAATACTGAGAGACGGCCCGCGCGATCATAATTCGTTCCGCGTTCATGGATCCTGACTGGTCCATTGCGAGCAGTACCACTGCGCGAAGCTTTGGCTTCGGCTCTTTTTCGTTCCTTCGGAAACGAAGGTCGTCTTGATGAAACGCGTTTTTCCTTGACATGGCATGCCCTCCTTTTATGAATCCTTCCGGGAAGTCTTGTTTTTCTTCTTTTTATTCTTGTTTTCGTTATTGGTGCGCTTTTCGGACTGAGTCCGTTCAAGACGTCTTTTTGTGGTTCTTCGCCGCGCGAGACGGCTCATGGGTCCTCGGCGTTTATACCCGCGAATACGGATTTTTTCCTCGTCCGGTGTTTTTGATTTATCTTTCTCTTCAAGATTAGGAAGGTTATACCTCTCGTCAAGTATTTCCTGAAGTTCGTGTGCGTACACTTCCGTCTCGTAAATGTCTTCTCCCGGCATGTCTCCCGCCTGAGGCCCCCTTTCGGGAACTTTTTCCTGCTGGCCCAGCTTGTCGCCCTTTCCCTTGCCGGGAGCCTGAGCCGCGCCCGAGGTGTCTTCTGCAAACGCAAACTGGAATTCCTTAATACTCCGGAGAGGTATTTTTATTTTTTGGAACGGGGAAATGCTTACAATATCGGTGCCCTCGAGGATTTCCTCGAGATTGTCTCTGATTGCCTGCTTCACAAGCTCTTTGTGGCGTATTCTTTCTCG
>CAYJUS010000020.1:0-4475 GCA_964373435.1 uncultured Candidatus Saccharibacteria bacterium | reverse complement strand
TGTGGCGACTTCTATCACGTTCAAAGCGCTTGATATCGCGCTCTCCCGTCCTTTCGCGCAGTACGGCCATCACTCGCCTCCTTTGGATGTCTTTTGGTTCTCTTGATTGTCAAATAGCTATCTTCTTATGATAAAAAAGATTTGTTCTATAGTCAATGTATTAGGGTAGACGAGACGGGTCGAAAAACCGTACCGGAGGCCGACCCTCCTTCGCCCTTCAACGTGCTCAGGGCTTCGCCCGTCCTCCGTAGCGGTAACGACAGCTACTTGCGGAGGACGGAGAAGGACAAGACGGGCATGGTCCTGCGTCTGCTTAAAACAAAAAGCCGTGTTTCCACGGCTTTAATTCATGTTTTCGTTATACCAGTTAATTGCGCTGACCGCGCACTGGCCGCAGTATCCGTTCGCTTCAAGTCCCTTGATAAGGTTTTCAAAAAGAGACTGCTGTTCGGGATTACGGATCCGCTCCTCGTGAGGAATCTGGAAAAGTTCTTTGAGACTCTTCTTAAGAAGCTTCTCGAGCGCGCTTCGCATTCGCTGGTGATTTCCATAGCGAAGGGGTTGCCCCGCATCCTGGCACTTTTTGGCATAGTGTACCATTTCCTGCCTGAAGTTTGTTTGAGAGCCGAAGTCATTAATTCCAACTAGTTTCTCGACGTTCGCAAGAAACTTGGTATCAACCGTGTGATCCTCGGCCGCTTCTCCCCGCTGAATTTTCAGCCATCTATCTGCAAAGTCAAGGTATCGCTGGAAGAGACTTTCCGCGTATTCTCCCCGAACGGTCATGTATACCGATGTAAGATCCTCATCAAGTTTTTTCGCCCATTCCTTGAGGGCAATCCCAAGGAATTCACGATACCTCCTAATGCGTTCGCTATCCTGCGAAAGGATCTTGTCGCGCTCAAGAGTATCGCGGAAAATCATGTGGACGACAATTGGATCGATACACGAAACCCCTCGCCGCGCGCGATACGAGAACGCGGAACCTAATACCTTGGCTCCTGTGCGGGTCGAGATTCCTTCCATCCCATCCCAGCGATTCTCTCCGTGGAGATCCCGCGCGGTTACTCTCCGGGTGGTATTTTGGTCTTTGATCTCTTCCTGGACTTCCTCGCCGTTAAGAATTTTCATCTTAAGGAGGGGGTCGGGAAACAGGAGTGAAGGCGCAAGACGACTCAGCACCAATACGGTCCCCACAAATTCAAGCGTGTGGGGCGCCTTGTGACTATCTTTAAACCTGGAAAAGTCAATGAGTTTTTGCTGGATAGAGACTTCCTCGTCAAGACGGATGTTATAGGGAAAGAAAATCGGAACGATACGGTCATAAATTTTCTTGTTTTCCTCGTCCTCGAAAAAACGGAGGAACGGCTCTTCGTTTGAATCCGCGATGAGGACCGTACGCACCGATACCTGCGGCTGCCGAGCGGTAGTGCCAAGCCTTCCTTCCTGGGTAATGGTATTAAGGGGTGTAAGATAGCTTGCGGGCATGTTGGGCGCCTCGGAAAACACGCCAATTCCGCCATTCATCTTGTCGCAGATGCCGTTCGGAAGACTCACGCGCGGATGCCCCTCGGGAAGTTCCCCCATGAGCGAAAGGTTCATGGAACCGATGAGCTCCGAGATGTCTGCTTCCTCGGCTTCAACGTACGTTACCTTGCCAATACCAACGAGGCCACGGACGGAATATTCAACCTCTTCCACGGGAAACCGTAAGAAATCATTCTTGAATTCGTTGTTAAGCCGCCATTTACAGTTAGGGCAAATGTCGTCTTTCAAAGGGATACTGATTCCAAGCTCCCGCGCGAGTTCTTCTCTCCAGTGCCGTGGAAGAACGCGAAGGGGGGAATCCCACATGTGACACCCGAACTCTTCGTTTGAACGGAAGCTCTCGAGCACAAACATGGTTTCTTCTTCAAGAAGCGCAATGTTTTTGTCGGAGAACGAGCTTTTCCCGCCACCGACAGGCCCCACAAGCCATACTGCTTGGCGCGCATCTTCAGAATCCATTGCCGCCTGATACAGGAAGCTCACGTATTGCTCGATTGGATCCTCAAGCCCGTAAAACTCGGAGAAGGCGCGGTAACGAAAGATTACTTCGCTACGGGGAACCCCGAGAGCCCGGAAAAGCTTCGGATCGTTTTCGTAACGAATTTCATCGCGCCCCTTCTCCATAATGATGCGGTAGAGCTTCTGGTGGGGCGTTTCCACCATCTCGGGCTTCGCGCGTACGAGATCCAAATACTCCTTAACAGTTCCCCTAAAGAGAGTTCTCTTTCTTTTCCGGGAAGCGTCTTTTCTTCTCAGTTGGTCAAAAATTTCATCAACATTTTTCTGTCGATTCATCATCTATCCTCCTTCTTACAACCAAAAACGGCTTTATAAATTTTAAACGAGCTTCTTATCACTCTACCAAAGGGATGGAATCTTTGTCAACCATACTCGGCAATACCGAGACGCCAACCGCGTGTAGCGCTATTGATCCTTTTGGGTTTTCGTGCGCGTGGTGGATGCGGTCTCCCACGGAAACTGAATCCATTCGTACCGTTTTTCATGGAGCCAGAATGTCGGTGTGTATGTGCTTCGGGGGTTATAAAAAATGGTAAGAGAAATTCTTGGCCGTATCTCGCCCAAGGTTAGTCCTTTATCTGCGATATCATCGCAGACAAGCGTGTGCGGTCCTATTTGATTGCGCTTCATCAAAAGAGGTTTCTCGAGGAGATGGGACATCCAGAGCGCAATCGCAAGGCCGCCGCGGGGAACCCCATAGACGTTATGAATATACGGCCACTTATCGCTCGCCTTAACCGCGCCCGATAGTACTTTCATGTCGCGAACAAACTCTTCGACCGTGTATATCCTCACGGATACATCCTCCTTTTTTAAAGAACGGGGGTTCGGCGTGAATTCAGCAGAACGGTTGCTATTCTTTATCTTCGATAATCTTTTTTAGTTGTTCTTCAAGTTTACGAAGCCGCGCCTTACTTAAATGCGAGATGTGCTGAAGATCTTCCATGATCTCCCGTGTATTTATATTGAGGGGCGCTTCAAAAATAATCCGATGCCGCTTTCCCTTCAAAAGTTTTTGGAGCAGATAAAAAGAATTGAGCGTAGCGAATGACGCGAGAAAGAAAAAACCATAGACCATAAGAAACGCGGCAACAAGTTTCCCCCCAATAGACGCAGGGAACACGTCGCCAAGACCGAGAAGGGTTATCGTGCCAAGGGAAAACCAGACGGCATCGAAATACGTGATAATCCCCGGATTTTTCAAGTGTTCAAAAAAATAGAAAAACCACCCTCCCGTAAAGAGCGCGACAACGGTCGTTATGATAATAGCGATATAAAAATAGATATACTGCATGGAAAAGGATATCCATAGTATAGCATAGCAAAAATAAAAAAGAGGGCAAGATGCCCTCTTCTCGAAGCGTTACTTCTGTTTATCAATGAATTCTTTTATTTCGCGCGGGCTAATTGTCCCGACGAGTTTCCCATCTTCCTCGACGTGAAAAATTCGCATGTCTGTGGAAAGCCCTTTCTCGATTACTTTGTCAAGGGTACTATCGGCCGAAACGATCTCAGCTTCTCCGTATAAATAATCCTTGATGATGGGACCGGAAGAGAGCAATCGCATACAGTCTCTTACGCGATAGAAAGAAAGGAGATACCCGAGATACGAACCTCTTGCGGCATTCGCAAGAAAGAAGCCAAGGAGAATAAACCAGAAAGGGTTGGATAAAAGAGCCTGGGAGCCAAGCAGTATGAGCACCGCGCCGACTACGCCATAAAAGATCATGGCTTTCCCGAACAACTCGCCGATCCGAGAAGCCCACCTCATTGACCAAAGCGCGTTTCCCGAAACCTGCCAGAGAATCGCGCGGGCGATGAACCGTCCTCCATCCAAGGGATATGCGGGAAGAGAGTTGAAAAGGCCGATAACGGCGTTTATCACCACGAGATACATCACAAGACCCGAAAGTGTTTTCGTGTCATGTATGAAACCGACCGATCCATGGAGAACGAGAAAACCGAATGCCACAAGGAAACTCGTAAGGGGTCCTGCGACGCCAATCAAAAATTCGTCTTTGGGAGATCTTGGCTGGTGTTCCATGAAGGCGGCGGCTCCCAAAAGTCCGAATCTCATTCTTGAGACGTTAATTCCCCGCAACTTCGATACCACCGAGTGGGAAAACTCGTGAAGAAAAAGCCCGAAGAAGAAAAGGCCCGCGAAGAGAACCCCTATCGCAAGCTTTGAAAGAAGTGGTCCGGAATAAAAGCCGGATCCGATCCATACAACAATGGCCGCGATAACGAACCAGCTGATGTCAATTTCAATATCCACGCCGAATACACGCGCAATCCTGAAATGCTTATTCGTAAAACCAAGCAATTCATTACCTCCTTTTCAAATCCAAAAAAGATATCAAAGAACTCAAATTGTATTGTAGCAGAAATTCCCTAAAATAGACAAGCCC
>CAYJUS010000019.1:9854-12096 GCA_964373435.1 uncultured Candidatus Saccharibacteria bacterium | reverse complement strand
CAAGGGGTATAAGTTTTTTTGCTTCGCTCTTTACGGCTTCCTCCAATTCCTTCCCTCCAAGTTCAGCCGGCAGGGAAAACACATGAATATATGTCTTTGATTCGGGGAGTGATGCAATCACGCGGGTCGTTGAAGGGGGGTTCGGTTTTGTGTCTTCAAGGAGCCGCCCAAGATTACTTGCGAGCGCGGCTTTGTCATGAATGACACCGTCTTCTGCGATTCCTCCCGGAAGTAGCCGCCTGCCGTAGCGAACGACCGCAATGCCCGCGCTTGTCTTCGCCAACTCTAAAAGCTCGACGGAATAGTCAGATATGTCTATGCCAAATGCGGGTTTTTGAAATAAGAACATAAAAGGTGTTTTAAAAGTCTGCTATTTCCTGCCATGAAATAATAATGAGACGTGAAGAGGGTTTTGAAACGGTAACCCTGATGCGCCGCGTGTGATTGGCAACAACGCTTTCCGTCTCCACAATTTTATCCGCTCCTGAGATAAGAATGGGACGGATGGTACACGTTTCGCCGTTTATGGAAACAGCTTCGTTCCCGGCGTACCCCGAAAAGTTATCCCGTAGTTCGAGAAGCGCGTCTTCCATGCAGCCGCCCGAACCGTAAAGCGCGCGCTCGGAGTCCTGCCGTTTAAACCCGATCTGTGATTCGGAAATCCCAGAAAGGTTCGTGCCGATACTAACCAGTATAACAACCGCGGAAATAATGAGAATGGTGACAAGCGCGATAATCCCCCGTTCCATTTATTTGCGAATAGAAGCGGATGAAGAAAACGTAATGGTGTCGCTATATTCTCTCCTTCCGCTTGGATTCTTGTATTCAATCGTGAGGGTCGTGCTCAGGTTCCCCGGCGTTCCCCCGTACGATGTGTTGGTAAAAAGAAGGTTTGTAATATTCACCTGGGACGAGGTAAGAGGAACCGCCGGGAAAACTCCTTCCTGTTTGGTGAGCACGGCGCCCGAAAGCGAAAAAACTGTTGGGTTTTTTGCCGGATCACTCATCGCCAATGAAAGAGCAGAAGATGTTGCACTAAAAAAAGGACTGTTAATTCCCGACGCGTTTCGAATCGTCCTGTTGATCTCTTCGATGCTGAAACGGAGGTTTTGCTCAACCTCGCGCTGCGCGATTGTCCGCATCCGATCATTCACAACGCGAAAACCGAATTGGCTCAATACCATCAACAACACGCCGACAATGAGAATATAAATGAGAAATTCGATAATGGTGAACCCTTTCATTGTCTTCTTAAAACTTATCCCAGGCGAAATCGAACCAAAATTCTTCGTCAAGAGAACCATTGGTTCCATGGGCGCTAAATCCTCTTCCGGAAGGCACGGTGTACATCGCATTATTCGTTCCGTCCCACACAATGCTGTAGAGATCCTGAACGGTATCCCCGAGAAGCACCATGAGATCGTCGCTGTCTTCTTTTGGGACAATCCGAACCGTTTCAAGCGCCGATCCAACGGAAGCAAGATTCGTTGCGGACGCATCCCACGTGTTTGCCGCGGGAACATATTTCTTCAGTTTTGGCACTGCGGTTGCATCCGAATAAACGCCAATTGCTAACTCCCCGGAGAGCGACTCAAAACCGATGTCAAAGCTTCGCTGAATTCCGGTGTCTGTTGCAGACGCAATTTGTTGATTCACGGGGTTTGTCCACAACGGGGTAAAATCGCTCCAGTAGCAAATCACGCGCGGGGTGCCCGCCGCATCCTTATCGCATGCGATCACTTCGTTTCCACCAAAGCGGCCCGCAACCCGCATTGCCCCCAAGCGCGCGGCCTGATTTGTCGTATCCGCAGTCCCGCTCCATGAGCCGCCGCCTGCTCCGTCCGCAGTCCAGATTTTAATACCCATCGCAACATCGTTTCCCGCATCAGAATAAATAAGCGCGCCGCGAAGTGGATTATTTACGCTCCATTCGAAATCAACAAACTGTTTAGTGGCAACAGGAGCGTTTGCGCCGTGTTCGGTATGAAGCGTCCAGCCTCCCGTCACGTATGAACCTCCGTTAAAATATTCGGTATTGGTATCACGCTGCTGGTCGAACACCGCGACCATAACTTCGTTCGTATGGGGACGAGAACGCGCAACAAGGTACGTCGGGATCCCTCCAATGTTCTGTGTTGAAATTTGGCTGGACCAGCTCGTACCGTTCCAAATCCGGAATTTCGGCGTAGTGGTGTTATCGGAATACACCATGGTTGAGCAGTACATCAATTCAGATACACAG
>CAYJUS010000019.1:0-9844 GCA_964373435.1 uncultured Candidatus Saccharibacteria bacterium | reverse complement strand
CACCGCCATAAAGTCGCCGTTTGCAAGGTACGCGCCGTCACTATTCCGAACATCAAGAAATGTTCCTGAACCCCATGATGAGAGAAGCACCGCGTTCCCCCAACTTGATCCATTAAACACTTGAGCGTAGATAAATTGCGTAGTCCCGTTGTAGTGACGCGAAATAAGTACTTTTTCGTTTCGCGTCGGAGACGCATACACGCGCGCCATGCGGAGCGCCCGATTCGTCGTAACCGAACTCACGTCCGCCGCCAAAAGCGCGGGCCCCCAGGTCCCCGATGCCGCATCAAGAATCTTATACCTAATAGCATCCGAGGTTGTCCCGCCGTCTCCATACACAAGCATTCCTCCCGGAAGCGTCATTTGCCAGTTGGAAAGGAACGTAACGAGTTCTGTGTTGCGCGGGCTCCCGCCGCGAAAATTCCAAGTGACACGGGAACTTACCTTCTTTTTCTCGGCGGCAAGATCCGTTATGGTGACGACTCGCGTAAATTTATCCTTGACAAGATCGCTCGTTCCCGAAAATACCCAGTGCGTATCGGAAGAAAGCGTTATGCCGTGGTCGCCGACAGAAAGCGCTCCCCAATTGTTGTCGCGGATGGAACGCGCAGCTTCCAACCCCTCCTCGGCGATAAAGACAGCTTGCACACGGTCTCGCGCCTCTTCGTTCAATGAATACGTGGTAAGAATCACATAGGCGACTCCGCCCACGATAATAAGAAAAATTCCTGAAGCGACAATTAGCTCGATAAGGCTCTGCCCCGATTCTTGTTTAAAGAAGATTTTGCCATACATATTCCGTGTATTTCGTGTCTCGCTCAAAGAAGCGAAATTCTTCCGGCGCTGTTGATTTCAATGGTTTCCGACCCTACGCTGTTTGCGAGAGAAATTAACCCGCTCTCATCAGGAATGCCGGTCAGTTTTCCGAATACGACGTCGCCTCCCGACAAGTTCGTCGTCGCCTGCAGGCCGCTCGGCAAACTGTAGATCTCGTCATACGCAGCGTCGCGAGTTCCATACGAACTCCCCTTAAAAAGGGTGAAGCCGGAGCTTGTGAAAAAGATACCGTAGGAGGAATCGAATTCCTGGATGCGAGAACGTTCCTCGGCGCGGCGCAATGTCTGCATCACGTCATCGACGGCGCTAATAAGCTGTTCGTTTCTCAAGAACTGCAGCCCCACCGGAATAGTAAGACCCATCAACACGAGAACGATCCCGATAACAACAAAAATTTCGATGAGCGTAAATCCTCTCATTATCGCCTAATGCTGCCGGTAAACTTATAAATGGGGGTGATTAGCGCGATTGCAATAAATCCTACCACGAGTCCCACCACAATTAAGAGCGCCGGCTGCAATACATTAGAAAGGTTTGTGGTAATACTATCTACCTCTTTTTCATAAAATACCGCGAGGTAATGAAAGCTGTCATCAAGTTTTCCCGAACGCTCACCCACCGCGACCATCCGAGAGAACATAACGGGAAAGAGCGTTTTTTCCTTTCGAAACGCATCCCCCAGTCCCCTCCCTTCCCGGATATGACCCAGAAAGGATCGTGTTTTTTTTCGGTATGCCGCGTTCCCCATGCTGTCAGCCGAGATCTCGACCGCATTCATAAGGGAAACCCCGCTTTTAATAAGAGTCTCCATGGTCCGCGCAAAAAACGTGAGGTTGAGGTATTTAACAAGCGGGCCAAAAACGGGGAGGAGAAGCGTCATCCGAGCGGTAAGGTAGCCAACAGGACCAATCGCGGAAAGCAGCCGCAAAAGTATCACCCCTCCCACGACCCCAAAAAGAGTAACAAGTCCATAGTCTTGCATAAAGACCGAGATTCCGATAAGGATTTTCGTAGTAAGAGGAAGTTCGATATCAAAACTGGAAAACACTGGAAGAAGCTTCGGAAGAATAAACACAACGAGACCTCCTGCGATCACCACTGCGAGCGCAAGGATTATCGCAGGATAAATCATTGCGGCAATAAACCGACGTTTGAGGTCATGCGTTTTTTCAAGCTGGACCGCGATATATTCCAAATTTTCTTCCAGCGTCCCCGATTCCTCCGCAATCTCAACCACATGCACGTAGAACCGATCAAATATTTTGGGGTGGCGCGAAAGCGCATAACTTAAGGTGCTTCCGTTCGTAATCGCAGCAATAAGATCGCGCAACATTTTCCTGAACGAAGAGGAGCTCGTCTCCTCTCCTATCACTTCCAAGGCTTCCACAAGCGACATTCCAGATTTAGTAAGAGCCGCGAGATGCCGCGTAAAAAATATTCGTTGGCTCGAAGAGACGCCGCCGATCATGGGAATGCCAAACTGCCGCATCGTTGAGGGCGCGTTATCCCGCAAAGAAAGGATGGTGAGATCCTGCTCCAAAAGACTCTCCTCTGCCTCTTCCCGCCGGGGAGCCTCAATAACCCCTTTCTTCACCAGCCCCTTTTTTGTTCTTGCCGTGTAGCTAAATTTCACGAGGATTTAGGATTTAGGATTTAGGGGACTACACCCCACACCCCTATACCCCCAGAATTACTCTCTCATCACCCTCAACAGTTCCTCGAGCGTTGTCACTCCCTGCAACACTTTCTCTGCGCCGTCATAAAACATAGAGGTCATGCCCCTCTCTTTTGCTGCCTCATCAAGCGTTCCCGCGTCAACCTTTTTCATGATGAGGTCGCGAAGAGGATCGTCCAATTCTACTACCTCAAAAATTCCGGTGCGTCCCGTGTATCCAATATCTCCGCATGCGCGACACCCTTTCCCACGATACAATTGTAAATCAGGGAGGTCTTTACCTTCCGAAAGTTTCATAAAAAGTTCGGATGCATGTGTGTCATGACGAAGAAGCTCAAGTTCTCTTTTAGTAATACGGTAAGACTCAATGCACTGAAGACAAATTGTGCGGATCAATCTCTGGGCACAGACCACATTCACCGAAGAAGCAACGAGAAACGGCTCAATCTTCATATCGATAAGACGGGGAAGGGTAGTAGCCGCATTAATCGTGTGAAGGGTAGAGAGCACCAAGTGCCCGGTCAGCGCGGAATTTATCGCAATACCCGCGGTCTCCTCGTCCCTAATCTCGCCCACCATGATAATGTTGGGGTCTTGCCGCACGATTGCACGAAGCCCCTTTGCAAACGTGAGATTTGTTTTGGAATTCACCTGTATTTGGCTTATCCCCTCGATGTCGTACTCAACCGGATCTTCAATGGTGGTGATATTCACCTCGGGCTTGTTTAAAATCTTAAGAATCGCGTAGAGCGTCGTGGTTTTACCGCATCCGGTGGGACCGGTCGCCAAGATCATCCCAAAAGGCTTTGCGGCTGCAGCATTCAATTTCCTGAGATCATCTGCACGAAGACCAAGCTCTGCAAGCGAGAGACGCCGAAACTGTTCGGAAAGGAGACGCAGAACAACATTCTCTCCTTTTGTCGTGGGAACAATCGATACGCGAATGTCAATCTTTCCTCCGTCGGTATCTGCACGAAATTTTCCGTCTTGTGCAGAAAAATGTTCGTCTGTCCGCAAACGCGCAAGCACTTTAATGCGTGAAACCACAAAACCATGAAGGGACCGTGAAAGAACGGCCACGTCGTGGAGAATGCCGTCAATCCGGTAGCGCACCGCCACCTTCTCTTCACGCGGTTCAATGTGAATGTCGGAAGCGCGGTTTTGCAACGCATAACGAACGAGGAGATCGACAAGCCGCACAATCGAAACATCTTCGGATTTGAGGACGCCGGCTTTTGCGCCCTTCACGTGACTTTTCAAAAGAAGATCTAGTTCCCCGGAAAGATCCTGATGATAATGTTTAAGAGCGGCGCTGATATCGCGCGATGTTGCGAAGTAAGGCACAACTTCTTCCCCCGTCTTTTTCCGAAGCCAATCGATCATCTCATGGTTTTCCGGGTTGCCCATCGCAACATGTAACCCGTCTTTTCCTCGGAAAAACGGAATCACATGCTGCATACGCGCAACAATCTCGGGGATGAAACGAAGCACCTCTTGATCAATAGGGGTTTTGGAAAGATCAACAAAGGTATAGCCGCGTTTTTCCGCAATAAGTCTCCCGAGTTCGACGTCTCCGATTATGTCTTTTAGCACCAAGGCTTCATCCACATCTAGTTCATTTCCTTTTGCATAACGAAACGCCTCACGAAGCTGCTTCTCCGTAATAAAGCCGCCGTGTACCAATATTTCTTTTAATTCTTTTTCGCCAAAGCGCATGTAATTCCATTATACCATAAAAACCTCAACTCGTTGTGAGATAAGGAGAGATTTGTGCGCACGCGCCCTCAAAGAAGCATAAGAAAAACGCGCTCCGCGCGCGATGTCCCGCACCGTGAAGTCTTTACACGAAGACCTCTGGATTTTGCTCCTCTGGCTAGAGAGAAGGTCCTTCTGTTCCGATCGGTCGAGTGATGACCGCGGGCACCAAAGAATCTGCGGCGATGTCGCGGTAGAACGAGGTCAACGAAGTATAGATTACAAGAACTGCGGCCGCAAAAAAGAAAAGGAGAAGTACCGTACCCGTAAACATGTTGATTTTCGACCGAAAGACGACAAATAACAGCATGGGTGTTATCTTTGTCTTATAAATTCCTGTCTCCGGCTCGACTCCGGATAACAAAAACTTATAAAACGTTGTTATGGATTCACTTACAACTTACTATACCACAACTACGGATATTATGAAACAGTTTCCTCTCGCTATTTGATATGTGCAAAGGGGCACGCTGAGTGATTATGAGGTTTTGCAGTGCAATACTTCCTCCCGTATTCAATCAGACGATACGTAAAATCGAACCACTCCTTTTTGGGTAGTATGTTCATAAGGTCTCGTTCAATTTTGTTTGGGTCGTCCTCCTCGGTAAGGCCAAAGCGCTTTGCAAGACGCCGGACATGAGTATCCACCGCAATTCCTTCAACTATCCCATAGGCGTTTCCCAACACCACGTTTGCGGTCTTTCGTGCGACACCGGGAAACGCTAACACCTCCTCCATGGTTTTGGGGATACGGCCGTGATATTTTTCTTTAACTATCTTTGCGGTTGCTAAAATATTTTTTGCTTTGTTGCGATAGAAACCCGTTGACCTAATGTCTTGTTCAAATTGTGTCCTGTCGGCTCGCGTGTAATCGTCGAGGGTGCGGTATTTCTTAAAAAGTTTTGCTGTCACTTCGTTCACCTTCTTATCCGTACACTGAGCCGAGAGCACCACTGCAACCAAGAGTTCCCAGTTATTGGAATAACGAAGCGCAATCTTGGCTTCGGGAAACAGTCTTTCCAAATCCTTTACTATCCGTACGACTTTCTTTTTACGCTTACGGAGAAGTTTGGCATCCATAATCCTGAAGTCCCCAGTCATACTTCAAGGCTCAACCATGAAGCATGAATCGGTTATAATTTTTGGAACAGGTGTTTGTTGATCCCGAACCATAAAAAAAACCAGGTTGTGCCAAGAAGTAGTCCCGCCACAATGTCTGAAAACCAATGCACCGAGAGAACCACTCGACTCAACGCAATAAGAGCAATGATTACTCCTATCGCAACCCAGATGAATTTTCTTTTTGTACTGTAAGCAGTGAGAATGTAGCCCGCGGTAAGCCAAAATGCCGCTCCCACCAACGCATGGCCGCTCGGAAAACTGGAACCCGCAAATATACTAAACCCGTCTCCAAGAAACGGCCGCGCCCGCTCGAATACGCTTTTCAACACAAACGCGATAATCTCTCCCCCGATGACGGAACCCAAAAGAAGCGAGAGAACGTCGTGTCTTTTTTTATATACGAGCCACGGGGTAAGAATGATAACTAACCCAAGAATAAATTGCCAGCTCCCAAGGACGGTGAGAGGCTGCGCAAGGTTCTCGAGCGTATCCATCTCGCGACTCGCCATCCATTCGTACGCCGTAAAATCAAATTCAAGAAACGCGGGAACAAGGATAAACCCTGCGATAATAACGGAGATAAACGACGCAAGCAACACGGTCCCTGCAAGCGTATCTTTGATGTGCTTTACCTCCGGAGAAAATTCTGGGCGAAGGAGATCAAGAAAACGCTCAAAAACAGAGTTTATAATCTCAAGCGAAAGAATCAACCCAATGATTAATACAAGCACCGCGCGTTCCACAAACGTAAGCGGGAGGACAAACATCGCCCCCAACATCACGATCGCGATTCCGACTTCTATCCTAAAATTGGACTCTTTCTCCCACGCGTAATATATTCCCCGTACCGCATGTAAAAACCGGTCCACCAACGCCGCTTTTCCTTTGTAGTAGTTATCCTGCATGCGCCTATTATAACATAAAAGACGTCCTATGGGACGCCTTTATATTGTTGCCATACTTTTTAATTTTTGTACGACAACCATTGATTGGTTTTACCGCTCGATGTTCAGTTTGCTTCTAGTAAAAGATCGTCTCTGCTGCTCGGCGTCTCCCGGCCAGTTTTGAATTACCTCAGAAACCCATTTTTCTGGAAGATCGCCGGTCATAGCGCAGTTAGCTAGAGAAAATCGAATTTTCTTTCCTTTTCGCATAAGGCCTTCGATCTGGAAGAAATGATTCCAGCGACTCTCAACAAATGAAAAAGTAACTGACACATGACCTCGCCATCTGAAACATTCAAGACGCGTATTGCCAAAATCGGCTGAAATTAGAGTTTCCTCGTCTAGATCAGCTACAATATCAGCCAATCCTTTAAGATAGACTTCTTTGCAAAACTCCTCTAAGCATGCCTCGTCCGGATCTGGATCCACACCAACCTCCTTTCTGACTTTTAAATTTTTCTTCTTAATATCTACCACCCCTCCCGTAAAAAGTAAACCCCGATAGAGACCTAGGCGCTAAGCGTTGCCCTGATGCGATCTATAAGCTCGTCGAGGTTGTAAGAAATGCGCAAATTAGGTTTTCGCAGCATGGTCTGGATTTCAACGTCTTGTTTCCGCAGATACGCAGGATGAACGCCAATCACCAGAGGCGTGGTGCGTTCAAACGCTGCACCCAGTTCAAAAAGAACAATGGGATTCGACGAGCCCTCGGAAAACCAAAAAGAAATAAGGTCTGCGCGACGCAGCCGTTCATATTCCCACCGTATCTGCTCTTCCGCGGCATTAAGATTATCAATAGGAAAATTCTTCCTGCGAGGGTTAAATACTGTGACATCCAAATCCCTTAATTTTTCAATTATCTGCGACTGCCAATCAGGACAATTGGTTATGCCTCCTGCGAGGAATATTGAAGAGTGTTTTGGTTCTTCGCGGCTAGGAGCCTCGATATATTGCATGTCTTGAGTATAACAAAACCCTTCGTGTGATGAGAAGAGCAAGACAAAAGCCAAATGAAAACCTCTATTCCATAAGTTCCCGCAATCCACAAAACTCGCAGTCTTTCTCACGGCATCTCGTATCCCAGAACGCGAGATTCATAATGTCATCCCCCACCTTCATAGTGAGCGCTTCAAGATCATCCACTTCTTTCTTGGTGATCTCAAATCGCTCTTTTTTGTATTTTCCTCGAGGGCCCGGCTCAACAAAATCAATTTCCCCGGACTGCATACGATATTTCCCGTCTCCGTAGTGATTTAAAAGTACGTTATAAAACACAAGCTGGCGTTTATAGTCGCCTCGCGAATTCTTCGTCTTCCCTTCGATCTCGTTACGGGATTTCGGTTTTGCGGTTTTATAGTCCACGACGTTCACCTTCCCTGCGCCGTCGAGTATTTCAACCTTGTCAATCTTCCCCGTAAGCTTTAATTCCGGGGTCAATTGAACGGCACCCACGTTGAATTCGTTAATTACAGTAGGAATCCAGATTCTGTGATAGATATCGTACCACCCCGAAAGTGCCTTCCGGCCCCGTACGAACGACTGCTCAAATTCACTTTCCGATAACGGTTCTTTATTAAGACGCGACTCGAATAGTTCGAAAAGCAGCTCCTTTGTTACGGTATCCCCCTCTTTTATTTTATCGAAGAAGAGCTTTAAGGCCTCGTGTATAGCGGTTCCGTACATCTGGTGTCGGGATTTTGAGCGCGGCACGCGCAAAAGATTACTATAAAAATACTTCCAGGGACAGTCGAGATAGTTATTAAGCGCGGTGACCGAAAACCCCCGGTATACAAACAGTTCTCTCAAATACTCTTTATCTTTTACTCCGCGTTCTTGTTTCGGCCGTTCGGAAAAAAAGAAGTCTTTTTTCTCCTCGAATTCTCTCTCGTATGTGCCCGCGTCTCTCTTCTCGATATATCTTGAGTCAATTTCGGTTATGAAAAGCGAAGGCAACTGATCTCTTCCTTCTTCTGCCTCGCGCGCGTAGCTAATTGTCACCTGACGACGCGCGCGCGTAATCGCAACATAAAAGAGCCGCCGCTCGTCATCGTTGTTTCGCATCTCCTCAATCATACCTCCACCCGGAGAAGAAAAAAGAAGACGGAAATGTTTGCCTCCCCGACGATTCCCCCAGTGGCCATCCCGCGCATTCACGATATACACATAATCAAATTCCTGCCCCTTGGCCCTGTGCGCGGTCATGAGCCGCACGCTCGAAGGGCGCGCAGCTGCAACGTTACGCTTAATCAATACGTTATGATTCTCGAGCATTGCAAGATACGAAATAAAATCGTGGAGCGAATAATCCCTATGATTTTCGACCGACACGCGAATCTCGTTAAAAAGCGCGTTGAGTTTGTCCATTTTATCAATAGCGTCCGGCTTCGTGAAAATAGAATGGAGAAAACCCGATTCACGCACTATCCGATCAAAAAGCTCGATGAAACCGCGGTTCTCGGATGTACGTTTCCACGCGGAAAGCTTCTGATAAAAGTCCGCAAGTTGTTTTTCTGATTTCAATTCGAGTTTTGCGAGAATATTTTGGGAACGTATAATCTCAAAAGGCGGGATGCGTCTCTCTCGAGCATAGGAAAGAAGCATGTAGGTATCAAGCGGTTCGATATCAAGGAAATCGATGTGGAGAGATTCTAAGAGAAGCTCGTCACTTCCAAACGACGCGACGAGACGCAAAAGAAGCAGAAGCTTCTTAATGTCATTATCCCTCAAGATATCTTGGTCGGATTCAATCACAAAGGGAATGCCCGTTCGTTCAAGGATCGCGGCGAGCGGAAATGCGTCTTTGTTATCCCGGTACAAAACCGCAATTTGCGAAGGAGCAACGCCAGAGGCAAGTTTTTCTTCAATGTCTCGCGCGACAAAATAATATTCATTGCTCGGCCGCGTAAACTCAAAAAATGAAATGGGTTTCCCCCCTTCTTTCTGCGCCGCAATAAGAGACTTCTCGCCCCCGGAAACCTTACGGATGTTTCGAGAAATGAGACTCGACGCAGAATCAAGTATTGTTTGGGTTGAACGATAATTTGTCTCAAGCGTAATGAGTTTTGCTGAAGGATATTGCTTTTTCAAATACAGAAAATTTTCGAGCGAGGCGCCCTGGAATCGAAAAATGGCCTGCTTCTCGTCCCCCACAATAAAAAGATTAGGCGTCTCGTGGAATCTCGCAAGCTGCCCGAGCAGTTTATTTTGCGCGCTATTCGCATCTTGGTGTTCATCTGCCAGAATATATTGATACCGTTCCTGAAAACCAAGAAGGAGGTCCTCCTTTTCTCCGAATGCCTTAATTACCTCCATAATCATGTCGTTATAGTCATACAGCTTATTCTTTCGTAACTCGTCCTGATAGGTCCGGTACACCAATGCGAGTTCCCTCGACTTTTCGATTTCTTTTTCAAGTTCGCGGTGGCGACCCCTCATCTTTCCCTTATGGGGTCCGGCGTCGTAGAAAAGATCGGGTATGCTCCGAAACCGCTTCTCTTCCTCATCAAACCGA
>CAYJUS010000018.1:0-12241 GCA_964373435.1 uncultured Candidatus Saccharibacteria bacterium | reverse complement strand
TAGCTAAATCGCTCACGCACATCTTCTTTGTCACCGCCAAATCTCCCCCAGTCTCTATAGGCTATGGCCCGTGCAAGAACGTCCCCGTCATCTACACAAATGATTCCACCCCCCCCTGCGGCAGTTATATGATGAGACGCATAGAAGCTCGAAACAGTAATATCTGCAAAAACACCCGTGGGTCTCCCATAAATTTTTCCTCTAATCGTATCACAACTATCTTCAATAAGATAAAGTCTGTATTTACGGGCAAAACCGCGGAGTTTCCTCATATCATTAAGATTGCCAATGGTGTGGGGGAGAAGGATGGCTCTGGTCCTTTTCGAAACCATTTTCGGAAGGTAGTCAAGATTTAAATTATAGGTTCCCAGTTCGCTATCCGCGACAACCGGAATAAGGTTATTATTGATGATCGCCGCAAAGGTAGTTGCAAATGTACATGCGGGGGTAATCACCTCGGAAGCGGGAGGTAAATCAAGAATTTTCAAGGCAAGGAATGTAGCAGAAGAACCGGAGTTTACAAGTATGCCGTATTTCTTCCCAAAGAGTTGCGCGACCCGTTTCGCAAATTCCGTAGAATACTCACCCAAGCCAAGCCAGCCCTTCTCAAGTGCTCGTACCACCGCTTCGATCTCTTTCTTATCATAGACCGCAAAAGCATAATATATTTTATCAATCCCTGGACGAAAATTTTTTTGAAAACTCGGACCCAGATAATCACTGCTTACAAACACCCGATCGCCGTGTTTTTTACTTAATACACTTGCTCTTTTTTTGACCGCTTTATCTATCTTCATAATTCATTTCTCTTGAAACGATTCGTAAATAATTTAATTCTTCCCCATGTGGTTTCTGTTTCAATATCTTCCGGCGCGATATCAAACTGCTCATCGAGCTCAACGCTCCATGCAGGATACCGATAGATGAGCACATACGCAGGTTCTTTACCGACATTTATAATGGCGTGCGGATGACCGCGTGGTATCTGTACAACCCTAAAATTATCATCACCGAGCTCAATCTCTTCTTTAGTATTTTTATCTCTATAGATGACCTCGCGTATCCGTCCCTTAAGACAGGTAAGGTAATAATCTGCAACTGCATGAAGATGAAATCCTTTCACTATCCCGGGTTCAGCAACGGTGAGATATACCTGCCCCTTTATGTGTTTAGTAAAATTGTCCTCGTCACTAAAAAGCTCAAGCAACCATCCATTTGGCTGTTTTTTAAAATCCGTTGTATCTACTTTTTTACAGGATTTAGTTTTGATGAAATTTTCTCCCATAATGCATTATCGAGTGAAACATCTGCTGGTAACGGTGTGGAGACGTCTTGTATTGACATTTTACCAACAGTAGGAGAGACCCTCTTTGCCAACTCATAAATTGTCTTCTTGGTACCGGATATATGGATAACTCCGAGAAGGTGGGGCATAAGCGCGGCACGCACAATATCCGGTGCAATATCAGGAGCAAATTCTGCGGTAGTCCATTGATCGATAAAGGCCCTCTCATATGGCCACGGGCTATGTTTTTTAAACATTGTTCGTATAATCAGGATTCTGGGATATTGTCTTACGATAAGTTCTCCTGCAAGTTTTGTAAGTGCATAAAAATTTATTGGGTTCGGGATATCATCTTCTCTGTAATCCCCTTCTCTGCCATCAAACACATAGGAAGTGGAGATATAAATGAATCGTCGCCCATGCGCAGCTCGTACCATATTCTCGGTTCCTATCACATTTACCTCCCAGCACTTTTGTTTCTCTGACTCGGCATTTGCAACGTCGGTGTAGGCCGCACAATGAATAATGATATCCGGATCATATTTCTTCACTACGTTTTCACACTGCTCGGAATCTCTAATATCAAGCTCTCGAAAACCGGGAGCACTGCAAGGAATTAACTTTTGGATAATGGAACCAAGCGTTCCTGATCCACCAGTAAGAAGAATCGTCCTCTTAGTTTGAAACATATAACGCATCATGGAGATCTCACCCTATATATCCTCGAAAGCGTACGTATCGATAAATAAGCGTTCCTACCCAAGTAAGCGACGAGGAGCCGAAAAAGATATCTGATAGCCTTGTGAAGATAAAAAGCTTCGTGTAGGTATTTTCTTCCGACCACAAGATCATCTGCGAGGATATAATAAGACCCGACGGCGATTAACTGCTTCGCGAGTAAATTAGGGTGAGTCGCGTAAAGTCCCCTATGTTTTTGAATGAAATGCTCAAGCTCTCGCGCATTCTTTGTAGCGCTTGCAACTCTCGTAATATTATTCCCATGAATATGGTATTTAAATAAAACGCTGTCAACAAAATCAAACCTATATTTTTGCGCAATGCGTAACCACATATCCCAATCATCAGCTATCCTGAATTTCTCATCAAACAGTCCAATATCTCGAAACACCTCTTTCTTCACCATAACTGCGCTTGGGTACGGTACCACATTCGTTCCTAACAGATCTCGTGCAAGATTCAGAGATTTTGTCAGTAACTGTTTTCTTGTTGAACCATCTGGCTTTACTATGACTGCATGACACCCTATAAATCCGGGGTTGGGATTCTTTGAATTCTCAAAGAATGAAACTTGTTTCTCTATTTTTTCGGGGAACCATTCGTCATCATGCTGTAAAATTGCGATGTATTCGCCGTCACTCTCTTGAATTCCGGTATTTGTGGGACGTGCGGGTGCTCCAGAATTTTTTTGATACACATATCTCACTCGTGGATCAATACCCACAAAGCCCCCCACTACTTCTCGGGTATCATCGGTTGAACCATCGTCAACTATAATCAATTCGAAATCTTGAAGGGTCTGGTTGAGCACACTCTTAATTGTCCGGGGAAGAAGCCTTGCAAAATTATAAGTAGGAATGATTACAGAAACTTTGGGGTGCACGATGCTCATGCTATATATCAAGTCTAAAATAGGGTTTATCTAAAAGCAAGGACAGCCGATTCAAGAATCGGCCGCTTGTATTCTTCCGTAGATATTCAGTAGTGATACAATTTACCAGCAGGATCACGTTAGTTCCGATCGAGTCTTACTTGCTTCTTAGTCGCTACCTATTGCTATCTTGAAACCACTCGATGGTCTCACGAAGACCTCGGTCTAAATCATACATCGGCTCAAAGCCAAGCTGTTCTTTTATTTTGTGGCTTCCAAGGACGCTTCTCCGTAATTCCTCTTCTCTCGCGTTCTGATAGTCCGGCTCCCCGCCGCCATCAAACGCGGAAGATACGCTCTTAAAAAGTGTGTTCACGGAAGTCTCTTTCCCCGTCCCCACGTTGAATACCGGACTGCTACGCAAGGGTCTTGGGAGAGCCTCAAGCGATCGCAACGCCGCTTCTACCGCATCATCCACGAAAAGAAAGTCTCTCGTCTGTTCACCGTCTCCATATATCACCGACCGCTTTCCGGAGAGGAGGTTATTAATAAAAATCGCTATAACCCCCGCCTCTTGTTCAAAATTTTGCCGCGGGCCATAGACGTTCGAGAAACGAAGACTCGCGTAATCAAGGTCCGAAGCGCGGCGATGAAATTCAAGAGCGCGCTCCATAAACCACTTATTATGGCCGTAAAGGGAGAGGGGGGTTACGGGATGTTCTTCGGGTGTGGGAAGAATTGATGTTTTACCGTAGAGCGCGCCGCCGGTTGAAGCAAAAATGAATTTTTTTACTCCTGCATCAATCGCGCCTCTTACCACATTCATGCCTCCTAACGCATTAATGGTAGTATCCTCATGAGGATTTTCCTCTGATTTTCGCACGTTTACCTGCGCGGCAAAATGAAAAACCGCCTCAGGCGCTTCCTTCTTGAATACATTGGCTACGCCGTCCGCATCCCGAATATCAAGTTCATACAAACTCGCTTTAGGGTTGAGATTTTCACGCTTGCCGGTTGAAAGATTATCTATTACCGATACGGCATAGCCCTTTTCAATTAATTTGTCGACGAGATGGCTCCCAATAAAACCGGCCCCACCGGTAACAAGTACTCGCATATCCAAATCCTACAACAAACCATAAAAAAAATAAACCCCCGACTTTGCATAAACCCTAGCAGGGACTGTCCCTGCTAGGGTTTATGTCTTGTTAAAACTTGCTTATTCTCAAATATACATATTAGAATAACGTTATGTCCAAAAGCTGGGAACAACCATTGATAAAAATTATTCTTGGGGGGGCGGTTATTGCCGTCGCAGTACTTCCTTTCGTCATAAGTGAGGTCACCTTTTTCCCCGGCAACTTTGCCCGGGCGATACTATTTCGCATCATCGTCGAACTGATACTTGTGGCCTACCTCGGCCTTATTTTTATAAATAAAAAATATCTCCCGCCGCTTAATCCCCTCACAATACTCGTTAGCGGCTGGTGGCTAGTTCTTTTTCTCGCGACGCTTGTTGCCCCCCAACCCCTCTTTAGTTTCTGGGGGGGCGTCGAACGAATGGAGGGCCTATTCACGATGTCCCACTATTTCCTGTTCTTTTTCATTCTTGCGGGAACCTTAAAAGAAAAACGGCAATGGTTTCTTCTGTTGAATGCGGCGGTGGCCGCAAGCGCCGTAATTTCCGCAATCGCGCTTCTCCAGCGCCTTGAAGTTGCATTCACTCAACCCTTCCTCGTTGGAAACGTTTTGCCGCGTGCGACCGCAACTTTAGATAGCCCGCTCTTTCTTTCTTCATACCTCCTCTTTACCATCTTTATCACCCTGACCCTCCTTGCTCTCAACCCCAAAAAGACCCCTTTGCTTCTCTATGGAAGCGCCCTTCTCCTCCAGATACTTGCCATTTTTGCGACAGAAACACGCGCGGGACAAATTGCGTTTCTCGTTGGTATTCTCTGGTTTATACTCCTTCTCCCATCCAAACATCGCCTCGTCATAAAAGGGAAGGTTGTTGTGGGAGGTCTCATGCTTATTTCTGCCCTCATCGCGTCCCTGCTTGCCGCAACCAACAATCTTGCCCAAACCCTCGAAAACCTTCCTTTTGTGCCGCGGCTTCTGGTCTACGCGACTGATTGGAAACTATTTGTCAGCTCGCTCGACCAGCGGCTTGATCTATGGAAAATTGCATGGGAAGGAATCAAGACGCGGCCACTTTTAGGGTATGGCCCCGAGAGCTTTTCCCTTGTCATGGATCGCTTTTTCCCGCCCCGTCTCAATGAATTCTTCGGACAACAGTGGCTGAGTGAACCCCTTAATGTTCTCTCCAACATGTTTCTTGCTGGAGGCATTCTCCTTCTCTTGTTTTACCTTCTGATTTTCGGGGCGCTTGCGAAAGGACTAGTTTTTACGAAAAAACGGGATCTTCTCACTCATGGACTCTTCACTGTCTTTCTTGTCTATTTCATCCAAAATCTAGTGGGGATTGATCATGCGCTTACCTATATCCCATTTTTCGTTCTTCTTGCCTTCGCCGGATCTTTCATGAAGAGACCCTCAATCCGTTTTATTAATATCTCCCTCCCCGCTTCTCTTTTCCACGATTCCCCCCGAGGGAAACAAGGGGAACTCGTCGGCCTTGGAATTGGACTGATAATTGCTTTGGGAATGGTGTTTTTCCTCAACGTCCAGCCGCTACTTGCCAACCGCGCGATGCAACAAACCATTAGAATCGCGCAAGAAGCCAAACAGCTTCGCGATGCAACCAACTATTTCAATGATCACCAAAAAGGAATGGTGCGGAGCGCAAATGTCATCGCATACGACAACAGTCTTGCACAACTCCTCGTTATGCTTGATCAAATCACGGCATTAAGCGCTCCCGAACACCCCGAAGAAACCAAAAAAATACTTGAGAATGCTGTTGCTCTTACGGAAAAAGAACGGCGCTTCAAACCGAAATTCTCAAAGCCGTATTTGCTTTTGGCCCGACTAAATACAAAGCTATCTGTATTTGACCCGGAAGCAAAGTTCAAGGCAAGCGAAAATTATATGAAAGCCGGGGATCTTTCGCCAAACCGCTATATAATCTGGGTAGAATGGGCAAAGTCAGACCCGCTCTTGGGAACCCCCGAAAGGGCCGTGGAACACGGAGAAAGAGCGCTCGCTCTTGTAGAAACCCCGGAGGCGCATTTCTGGACTGGTATCGGCTATATCTATCAAAGATTAATTGACCGTGCCCAACCGCACCTTGCCTATCTCAAAACCCCCACGGCATACCAATATCTTGAACGCACGTACAAACGAACCCAAAACTACG
Organism: uncultured Candidatus Saccharibacteria bacterium; assembly: GCA_964373435.1. Taxonomy (GTDB): domain Bacteria; phylum Patescibacteriota; class Minisyncoccia; order JAHCSD01; family JAHCSD01; genus CAYJUS01. The sequence goes on along the minus strand of CAYJUS010000018.1, from coordinate 6,031 downwards.
AATTCCTCATTACCACTTTTTATCCCGAACGCATCAGGGAAGACCCTAAAAATCTCCAGTGGCGCGCATCTCTTGCTGTAACATATTATGAATTAGGAAACACCAAAAAAGCATGCGAAACCGTGAGGGAACTTCTTCGCGAGCCGGACATTAACGCGGAATCCCGTGCAGGTGCCGAAGAATTTCTAAAACAGTTAAATTGCAAATAGGACGAGAAAAATATAAAACAAAACGGCGGCCGTTTGCCGCCGTTTTGTTTTATATTAAAATCCTATATTAGGAATACGCCGTAAACACGTTTCCAAGTTCCTTTATAAGGTCTTCGCGCTCACCCGATTCTGCAAGCTGAAAAAGCTTCTTGAGACGATTGGGGAAATCGTTTCCTTCGAAAGCGGCAATATCCGTTCGAGAAACTTCAAGAATCTTTGGATAAGACGTTTCTCTTACTCGCTCATTTTCTTCCCGGAACAACTCCTCAAATAATTTTTCCCCGGGACGGGGTTTAGTAAACACAATGGGTATATCGGTGTCGGGTTCGTACCCAGAAAGACGGATCATTTCCCGCGCGAGATCCTCAATTCGAATTGGCTCTCCCATATCCAGTATATACACTTTTCCTCCTACGCCTACCGCCCCGGCTTGGGTCACCAATAGCGCGGCCTCGGATGGCGCCATGAAATAACGCTTCATCTCGGGATGGGTGATCGTAACCGGGCCACCACGCTTAATCTGATCACGGAATATGGCAACGACCGAACCACGGCTTTCAAGAACATTTCCAAAGCGCACCGCGACAAAATCGGTCTCGGACCGCTGATTTAAGTGAAGGCACAAAACCTCTGCAACGTATTTCGTAATCCCCATCACAGACTTGGCGTTTACGGCTTTATCGGTTGAGATGAACACCACCTTATTTGTTCCGGCCCGAATTGCGGCTTCTCCCACAACCAACGTCCCTAAAATATTATTTGCAACCGCTTCATCCGGATGATCCTCCATGACCGGAACGTGCTTGTAGGCCGCTGCATGAAAAACGATTTCGGGCTTCCAGCGAAGAAAAAGATTTTCTATTTTTCTTTTATGGCGGATGTCTGCGATGATTCGGTGGAATTCGAGATAGGAAAACTCCCGCGAAAACTCCTCGCCAAGATAAAAAAGATTTGTCTCTTCGCGATCAAGTAATAGGAGACGCCGTGGCTGAAACTTTGCGATTTGACGCGCAAGTTCCGACCCCACAGACCCTGCGGCTCCCGTGATAAGGACGGTCTTTCCGCTGATAAACTGGGCGATCGCCTCCGTTGCAAGTTTCACCGGGTCGCGACCCAAAAGATCCTCAATCTGAATCTCCCTGAGATCGCGAAGGCCTATTTCGCTTGAAATAAGCTCGGTAAGCGAAGGAACAATCTTTATATTCTGAATATCTGCTTCTCGACAACTATGAACGGCTCTCTGTATTTCTCGAGAGCCAGATGAGGGAAGAGCAATTATCGCTCCCTCTATTTTAAGTGTAGTTGCAAGGCGCGGAAGGTCTGATATCGTTCCCAGCACCCGATACCCATGGATGGATGTCTGATGTTTCAATGGATCATCGTCTACCAAGCCCACCGCGACATAAGGTGCGCTCGAATGAAGAATGCTTCGCAAAATCTGCTCTCCCGCGTCACCCGCGCCGATAATCAGAACTCTCTTCCCCTCTTTATTGAGGTGAGACGACCCATGAAACGAATGGAGATATACCCGCTTTGAAGCACGAAGAGCCCCAATAAAAAATGTAGCTAACACCGCACTAATAAATAGCGTGGAACGCGGGAAGGTTGAAAGTTCCCTGAATAGAAGATATTCCTCGCCCCGCAGAATTAATACGATGACTCCGATGAAAAGAAACGAAATGACAACTCCGCGAAGAATTCTTACAAAATCTCCCAGTCCCACATACGGCCAACTTACCCAATAAATTTTCTGCAGTAAGAATAATGGTATCACCACTAACGGAGCAAGTACCGCAAGAAACAAAAGATTTGAAAGATGCGAAAAAGGAATTACCCCCTCAAATCGCAAAAAGAATGAAAGGTATACCGCCGCTTCTACCAGTATAGTGTCTGCCAGAAGAAAAAAGAGGGTCCGCTTAAGTACGGTGGGGGTGAGAATTTTTTTTACCACATGTCTCATGAAAGAATTTCTCGCAACGTTTTTGTAACAAAGTCAACGTCTCGAGATGAAATGGTGTTATAAAACGGGAGCGCCAATGCCCTATCGCTAGCGTACTCTGCGACCGGAAAAGACCCCTTCCGATACCCAAAAGATCGCTGATAGAACGGCTGAAGGTGGATACAGGGAAAATAATTGCTTGCCTGAACCCCCCGTTCTTTTAATTTTTTGATAACTCTATCGCGGTCTTTTCTACGATATCGCGAGGGAAGTCCGACCACATATACAAACCAATTTACTTTTACATTTGATTCAACGTGAGGAAGGCGGAGTTCGGGAATTTGGCAAAGTCTTTCGGTATATAATTCGAACACCCGTTTTCGCCTCTCCATTAACTCTCTTATCCGCGCAAGCTGGGCGACTCCCAATGCAGAATTAATATCCGATATTCGATAATTATACCCGAGTCGCATATGTTCTAAGATCGACTTGTGACCGAATTTTCTTCCGGTCTCTCTTTGGATTTTTACCTCCCGGCCTTGGTTTCTTGTGGAAAGGGAAAATTCCGCGATACGCTTATTATTCGTAAGAATAACCCCTCCCTCTCCTGTGGTAATTTGTTTGTTGGGATAAAAACTTAGTATGGCGGCATCACCAAAGCTTCCGCATTTCTTGCCCTTAAATTCAGACCCAATGGCTTCAGCAGAATCCTCGATAAGTTTGAGGTTGTGCTTCCTTGCAATTTTCTTGAGTGCGCCCCAGTCTGCGGGATATCCAAACACATCGACCGCGAGAATCGCCTTCGTTCTGGGGGTAATCGATCCTTCGATAAGATCAGGGTCGATATTAAGAGTGTCGCTCTTAATATCGACGAATACGGGAATCGCGCCTTCAAAAAGGATACAATTAGAAGAAGCGATAAAGCTAAAGGGGGTAGTAATAACCTCATCTCCCCTTTTGATTCCGAGCGCGCGCACGATAAGGTGGAGCCCGCTTGTACCCGAATTGACCGCAATCGCATATTTTACACCCACAAAATCGGCAAGATCTTGTTCAAACTCCCTTAATTTCGGCCCCAACGAAAGATTGGGCGTTTTCAATACGCCAAGGACCGCATCAACCTCTTTTTTTGTAATATCCGGCCTAGAAAGAGGTATCGTCTTCATGGAAAGCATGTCATCTCCACGATATACTCCTTTGGTCATTCTTTCAATGCCAAACACTAAAAATGCCTTGGGGTATGAAAAAGCCCGCGCCGCGAAGGGTTTGGGCAAATTGGTTGGTTTATTTAATAGAAAATGGGTGAGAAACATCCCCGACCCACCAGTCAGCCACTTGACTTAGAATGTCTGTAAGTTCTTTGTGCTTGGGATGTAGTCTAAATGCGTGTAGCGCCGCATCGTCTTCAAAAACTGCGATTTCTACTAAATGTACATTCTTGCGAAGATCAAGATTGTGGCCTACCTTCCAGAAGAGAATGCCGGCGTCCTTGCCGCCACAATCTCCATCAAGGGTTTGATAGCGTTTATAGATTTCTTGCCTAACTGCATCAGACGCTTCGGGTTTGAAAGATATCAAAACAACATGCCAAAGATCCTTCACCGTTCACCTCCCAGAAAAGAACGAATAATCTAATTCTAATTGAATAATAACATTTTAAAATATATATGTCAAGGATAACGTAGAGGACTCTTCACTTCGCCCGGTAAAGATAGTGATTGGTTGGGTGGAGCTCGAATCCGAATTTTTTATAGAGTTCGTTTGCCGCAATTCGTTTTGGATTCGAAGTTAGTTCAATAATCTCGACCCCTTGCTCCTTTGCCCATTTCACCAAATCCTCAAGGATCTCGCGGCCCAATCCCCTCCCACGATACGCCTCGTCCACGATCATATCCTCGATTACTGCTTGTTTTCTTAACAATGTTTGTCTTGAGAATATCCATCCCATACCAATGAGTTTATCGCCGTCATATCGCCTCGCAAGATACCCATTTAGTATTGCTCGGTAAAGCGAGTGTTCATTCACCGTGGCGGACGAATCAAGTTGACTTACCAGTTCCTTCACGCGCCCCAAGTCGAAAGCAAATCTTTCTTTCAACCACGTTGCTACTTCTTGGTTGGAATCCCACGAAATCATATCTCTATCTACGTCTCTAAGAAAAACCCACTGGTATTCCGAATTCTCACTGCCCAAGACGGGTTCATTATCACCTATATCTACCAAAAAAAAATGAGAGAGTATGGGATACGTCTCGTCTTTCCACTTGCCGTATCCCGGTTGTGATTTAATATATACGCACCCCTCGACCTCCAGCCCCGTCTCCTCTTTTACCTCTCGCCGCACTGTTTCTTCCGGCGTCTCTTTCTCGTTCATATATCCTCCCGGAAAATCCCACATACCCCTGAACGGCTCCTCTTTCCTTTTAAGGAGCAAGAGTTTATTGTCTCGAATAATAATGGCGGTTGCCGTACCCTTGGGATTTTTGAAATTACATAGTTCGCATCTCATGATTTTTGTTTGATATTGACTATACTATGCAAAAATAAATAGCGCAACACCGATCGCTACGAAGATCAATTGGACGAAATAATTTATGACAAGCGTTTTCTTAAGCGACCCTGTATTCTTCAATATCTTATCGTACAGATGATCCCGATCGCCCAGAAAGGGAGATTTTCCTTGCGCGAGCCGCCTCGTTGTGGTGACTACGGCATCAAATATCGGTAATCCCACGACAAAAAGTATCCCTACCGCGCTCCACGCATCATACGGCTTTGAAAACGAAAGGGCCAAAATAACAAGAATAAAGCCCAAAAAATATGCTCCTCCATCCCCCATAAAGATTTTCGCGGGAGGAAAATTGTGTACCAGAAACCCCAAGACTCCGCCAAAACCGATTAAGGATATGGCAAGCAAAAAATCGGCGCCTCGGGCAAAAGAAATAATAGCAAGCCCCGCGAGAGAAATTGCAACCATGCCTCCCGCAAGCCCATCGAGGCCGTCTTCAAAGTTAACGGCGTTGATTACTCCCAACACATAAACAAAGGTTAAAGGAAGCCAGATCCACGGAACGTATGGAATGAAGTCAAACGAAATACCAACGTATCTCAAAAGAAATGTTGCGACGCTCGCTCCGCCGATCAAAAGGATGAATTTTGCCATTGGCCGAATAGTGGTGATATGTTTCCATCGTATATCGTCCCACAAACCAAGCGCAAAAATAAGAAACGTGGAAAGGCCAATCGCGCCTATTACATTCACGGAATATCCCACATAGTATGCAAACGCTGAAAAAAGAACAAAAAAAACAAAAAATATGGCCACGCCTCCAAAGTGAGGTATCGGTCTTCTATGAACCTTCAAAGTGTCGCCATACGGCACGTCAACCCATCCATGAGAAATAGCCAACCTCCCTACGATGGGTACTAAAATAAAAGAGAAAAGAAATGCTGCAATGGAAAGAAAAATAATCATGTATGTATGCGATACGCATAAATTCGCGAGGTCTTCCCTTTATGAATGGCGGTTTTTGAATGGAAACTAAACCCTAGTTTTTCGTAAAACGTAATCGCGGGGGTAAGCATCTCCCCCACAAGCACCTTAAACTCGGAAATGCCGCGTTTTTTCATCTCGTAAAGAAAAAGCTCGAACATCTCTTGGGCGATTCCTTTTCCGTGAAACTCACTCCTTACGGCAACGGTCAAGAGCTCCGCCTTCGGCGTTTCTTTCGCTTTTTGGGGATAAAAAAGTGTTTCAAAGATTTTTTTCACTCTTCCCGCATTACACACTTTGGGCAGAAGAACCCTTAGGGCCTTTACCGTATGTTTTTTAAAAAAGAATTTGTAAAACCCTCCTATACTCTCACATCCCGCACTAAAACCG
>CAYJUS010000017.1:0-12380 GCA_964373435.1 uncultured Candidatus Saccharibacteria bacterium | reverse complement strand
ATATCAAAGAACTCAAATTGTATTGTAGCAGAAATTCCCTAAAATAGACAAGCCCCGTATAAAATACGGGGCTTTTACGGGATTAAAGAGAGGTGACGGGAATTATATTCCCCCCTCTGAATGCATGGAACACCATTTGCGTAGGATCTTGTTTTGAAAGGGCGTAGCAAAGGGATACGACGCCAAATGATGCAGAGGTTCCAAAATCCTGAACGGCAGGAGTCGAAAAATGACTGTGGTGGCTGTGCGCGAGAATTATCCGTTCCCCCCCGTTTATACGCGTCTTCAAAAAATTCGCCAACTCCGCTGGATTAAATATCGTATACAGGGTGACGGCACCCGCGTTTGGACCGAAAAGTTCCTGCTCACCCGCCCGAAACCGCACCACTCCATGGAGTTCTAAAAGATCTGAAGAATAGATACGATTCACTATAAACGTATCGCCGCTCTCTTCTCCCACAAGCACCGCTGCGCGTTCACGCATTTCTTCTTCCGCGCGCCGCGCTTCGCTTCTTAAGGCCGCGGCTACGCTTCTCGGAATTACAATAGTAATTTTCCCGGTATCATTCGGCCAGTAAAACACAGTTCCTCCCTCCTTCTAGAACACGATTTTCATGTTGTCTTCCGCAATAATGGTGTGAGGAAAAACTTCTTCTGCGTTATCTTGATGGGTGGGGTCTCGCAAAGGATCAAGCGGGTTAAAGTGGATAAGGAGAAGTTTTTTCACATTTGCCTTTTTTGCGAGCCGCGCGACTCCTGAAGTCCATGAGTGGCCTGTTTTTTTCGCATGTTTTTCCCATCCGTCCGGAAAGTTACACTCATGTATCAAAACATCTGAGTTGTTAATGAGTTCGATGTACGTATCTGACTGGGTGGTATCGGTAACATACGAAAGGGTTTTTCCATCGGGAAACTCGAACCGGTATCCCAAGGATGAGCCGGGATGAATGAGTTTTTGGGTCCTCACGGAAACGCCGCGGTGAGAAAAATGTTCTCCTCCGTCCAGGGGATGTAACGCGTACGCAAGCGGCACTTCTGCGAATTTCAAAGGAAAGAGCGGACTCCCAAAAAGTCTATCCTTGAGATACACGAGATGTTCTCGAAGCCCAAGGATTACCACGTCTTTAACGTCCGTACCCCAAAGAACGTCTACGAGAAAGGTGGTGCCTATTGAATGGTCAAGGTGCAAATGCGAAAGGAAAATAGAGAGATGCGGAGTAGTGATCCTCCCCCGCGCGCGGTAAAAACCGCTCCCCGCATCCAACACAAACCCGTATTCTGGGATCAAAATTGAAACGGTCTCGCGCGTATCAGACGGATGATACCCCGCGGTTCCTAAAACGTGAAGTGTGGGCATGGTGGTACCTCCTTATGCAGATACTGATCCAATACGAGTTGAGAAAAAGTTACTGATCCTCTCCCGCAATCTCAAGAACCGCGTCAAGAGCAACGGGTAATTCAACGCAATTATCCATGCCCCCACTAAAGTGACCTTTGTGATGCTCAACAATAATTTTAGAACCAAGTAAGTTTTTAAAATCGTCTTGATTATCCATGGAAACGTACGGATCATTGTCTGAGAAAATCGCTATGCTTTTTTTGATATGCTTTTTTGCCTTGTTGAGATCGACGGACGTCCCAAGCCAATGATGAGCGGTTTCCTGAACCCCCGGATCGTCCTCTAATCCCTTAAGTCTCTTGAAAAATCCGGCAACAAATACTGCTCCCCCGATTTTTGTGTCTCCCGGCAAAACTTCCAGGTACCGTACGATGGCCTGGCATCCCATGCTATGACCCACCAAATACGTATGTTCATCCGGAACCCGGACTGCGTTACGTAACGCAGGAACCCACGTATGTATTCGCGGATTGTCGGAACCGGGCAGTTGAGGAATTACCACTTCATACCCGCGGGACTCAAGTTCGTTTTTCAACCAAGGAAACCAGCCCTCTTCGGGGTGTCCGTCCCATCCGTGAACTATGACCACCCTCTTTTTCATGAGATCGCGCCTATCTTGGCCAACTTCGACGAGTAATTAGTGTGAGTAATTTGTAGTGAGGGATAAAATTTCCACTGTCCGACTTCCAATCGTTTTCCTCGTCCTAATTACAAATTACTAATTACTAACTACTCAAAATTTTCACGAAGTGGAAATTTTATGGTGGCCTCGACGGGATTCGCCCCACACAGAATCCCAACTACGGCTTAGCGGTCTAGAAGCAAAGTGCTCGTGGTTCGCCTTCGGCTTCTGTTGTCTCCCCATATGATTAATACTCGGATTTATGCGGGGTCTTCGGTCGCCTGTTAGCGACCTCGAAACCCTGTGCCGCCAAGGGGATTTGAACCCAGTCATTCATATCTTCGACATGGCCTCGACGGGATTCGAACCCGTGTACTCAGCTTGAAAAGCTGATGTCCTAAACCGGGCTAGACGACGAGGCCATATCGAAGATATGAATGATACCGAGCGATTGAAAAGCGGGTGCCTGGACCAGGCTAGACGATGGCGGCAAAAAATATTTTGAGAAGATCGGGACTAAACCAGGCGAGACGATGGGGCCCAAAACAAACTCATTGTAGCCAGAAAATTGAATTTAGACAAGGATTATAGTACGATTATCCCTATGATAATCTTAGGGATAGAAACGTCTTGTGATGATACGTGTGCGGCAATCGTAAAAGCTACGGGGCGAAAAACCCCTCGCTTTGAGATCCTTTCCAGTATACGTTCCTCCCAAGCAGATATTCATCGGGAATTCGGCGGAGTAGTTCCCTACCTTGCCGCGCGCGCGCATGTCGAAAACATGAACCCCGTTCTCAAGGGGGCCTTTCAAGATGCAGGGTACGCCATAAAAGACGGAAAAAAAATAATAAACCTCATTGCCGTAACAAGCCACCCCGGTCTTATTCCTTGTCTCTTGATTGGGACGAGTACCGCGCAAACCCTCGCGTGGCGGTGGTCTAAACCAATAATCGGAGTAAACCATCTGGATGGACACATTTACGCCAATTGGGTTAACCCAATTGGCGTAAATCCGAAATCCGAAATCCGAAATCCGAAACCCCAGCACTATAAATCCTCCGGATTTAAGTACGGGGCACGGCAAGTTCAAAACATTAAATTTCCGGCGATTTGTCTTGTGGTGAGCGGGGGGCACACTCAACTTGTCCTGATGCGAGGACATGGAGATTTTAAGATAATTGGCGAAACGCGGGACGATGCCGCGGGAGAAGCCTTCGACAAGGTAGCAAAACTTTTGGGACTCCCCTTTCCGGGCGGTCCTCCGATTGAGCGACTCGCACAATCGGCGCGGAATATCGCCGAACAAACGCAGAATAACGCAGAAAAAATTCCGCGTCCATCTGCGTTCAGTCAGCGTAAGTCTGCGCGGGAGCTTCAGCTCCCGAGGCCGATGATTGGTTCTAAAGACTACGATTTTAGTTTTTCGGGACTAAAAACAGCGGTTTTGTATCTCGTACAAAAAGAATTCACCTCGCACAGAAAATTATTAATTAGCGATTTGCAACTAGCTGCGCTCTGCGCTGAATTCCAACAGGCAATTATAGATGTCCTCATTGCAAAAACCATCCGTGCGGCAAAACAATATAACGCAGGGACTGTTATTCTCGGGGGAGGCGTAGCCGCTAACAGGGAATTAAGAAAACAGCTCGGGAAAGCCGTAAAAAGACAGCTTCCGGCTACAGACTACAGACTACCGACTACGGCTCTCGCCGTTGATAACGCCGTCATGATTGCAATCGCAGGATATTTTGACTACCTTGGAGGGAAGTCAAAAACATGGAAAGACATAAAGGCGCGGGCCGTGGTATAATTTTTAACACAGCATGAAAAAGGATTTGTTTTCCAAACCATATGATCCCGCGCGGGTTGAAATTCGCATCTACCGACTTTGGGGAAAGTCGGGCTATTTTAATCCCGACAAACTAGGAATAAAGAATAAAAAAATAGGAATCGGGAGAACGAAAACATATACGGTAACGATTCCCCCGCCGAATATCACGGGGTCACTCCATATGGGACACGGGTTAAATTATACGATACAAGACATTCTCATTCGTTGGCGAAGAATGCAAGGATACAAAACGCTTATGCTCCCCGGGACGGATCATGCGGGAATTGCAACCCAAAACGTGGTCGAAAAAGAATTAAAGAAAGAAGGAATGAACAGGCACGATCTCGGACGGAAGAAATTCGAAGAACGCGTTTGGAAGTGGAAAAAACAGTATGGAAATATCATCCTCGATCAATTAAAAAAACTTGGGGTCTCATGTGACTGGTCGCGAACACGATTCACTATGGATCCTGACTATACCGATTCGGTGCTCTGGGCGTTTATACATTACTTCAATAAGGGGTGGATTTACCGTGGCGAGCGCGTGATCAACTGGTGTCAGAGATGCTCTACAAGTCTCTCTGACCTTGAGCTTGAGTATAAAGAGGAAAAAGGAAAGTTGTGGTATATTCGCTATCCGCTCAAAGGAAAAAGTAAAAATGGTCCGTTCAATTCCATCCAAGGTCATCCTGAGCGAAGTCGAACGGATGAAAAAGGAAAAAAGAGCTATATTACGGTGGCGACGACGAGGCCGGAGACTATGCTGGGAGATGCCGCGGTTGCGGTGAACCCGAAAGACGAACGGTATGCATCTCTCGTGGGGAAAACGGTAATTCTCCCCATACAGAACCGGGAAATACCAATTGTGCGAGATAACCTCGTTGAGTCAGAATTTGGAACGGGCGCGGTAAAGGTAACTCCATGCCATGATCTTGCGGACTTTGATATTGCCGAACGACATAACCTCCCCCGGTATCAGGTAATTGGCGAGGACGGACGCATGACAAAAAAAGCGGGAAAAATTTGCGAGGGAATGACCACGCTTGAATGCAGGAAAAAAGTAGCGGACGAACTCAACGCGCGCGGTATGTTAGAAAAAGTTGAAGACTACACGCATCGCGTTTCAAAATGCTACCGATGCGAAAATACCATTGAACCCCTTCTTTCAAAACAGTGGTTTCTTAAAATGGACGAACTCGCCAAAACCGCCATTCGCGCAGTAAGAAAGGGTGAAGTAAAGTTCCACCCCGCTCGCTGGGAAAAAGTATATTTCGAATGGTTAAAAAACACACGTGATTGGTGTATCTCGCGGCAACTGTGGTGGGGACATCGAATTCCTGTTTGGTGGTGTGCCAATTCGTCCTCCGCCGAAGGCGGAGAGGACGAATTGAGCATCCGCCGAAGCTCCTACGGAGCGAAGACGGACCAAACCTACTTTGTCTCCCCGAAACCGCCTAAATCATGTCCGATTTGTAAAACTTGCAAACCGAGACAAGATGAAGACGTGTTAGATACCTGGTTTTCCTCGGCTCTTTGGCCGTTTGCCACCCTCGGGTGGCCGCCCCGCTCCCGTAGGAACGGGGCGAACCTCGCCTCTTCGGGGCGGGCCCCAAAACCAAAAAGTGACCTCGCCAAGTTTTATCCGACGCAACTGCTTTCGACCGACCGTGGAATTATTAATTTGTGGGTTAGCCGTATGGTGTTTTCTTCATACGAATTTTTGGGCGTACGGCCGTTCCAAGATGTATATATTCATGCAACCGTACTTACGCGAGAAGGAAAAAGAATGTCAAAATCGCTCGGAACAGGAATCGATCCCTTGGAACTTATTGAAAAATATGGGGCGGACGCGACCCGGTTTGGACTCATCTGGCAGGCAATGGGGGGGCAGGACATCCGCTTTACGGAAGAACATTTTCTCGCGGGGAAAAAATTCTGCAACAAAATGTGGAACGCGAGCCGATTTGTCCTCGGACAAATCGAGGGTTTACCGCTCGGCGCCCTCCGCTTACCATCAAATAGTGTGCGCGCGAACGAAAATAAAAAATTGTTGAAACAGCTTGATGGGGTGATTTCCGCAACAAACAAAGACCTTGAAAAATTCAAATTTGGACAAGCACTTCACCGTCTCTATGATTTTTTTTGGCACACCTATTGCGACCAGTACCTCGAATACGCAAAAACCTCTCGCTCGAGAGAAACACAAAAATTGCTTTTTTACGGCCTTCTTGTATCGCTCAAACTTCTTCATCCCTTTGTCCCGTTCATTACGGAAGAGATTTATCAGCACACACCCCTCAAGAATAAAGAGCTTCTTTTTGTCGAAAACTGGCCCGGCTTGAAATAACAAAACGATGCCGGGAAAAAGCAAGGTAGGGGCATGTAATTTCACTTCTTTATGTTTTTAGTTTTCATATTATTGGGCCTTTTCCCCAGTATTGTCTGGCTCGCGTACTATTTAAGGAAGGATGTGCACCCCGAACCAAGGGGAGTAATTCTTAGTGTGTTTCTCGGGGGGATGCTGATTGTACCCATTGCCGCGATCGCGGAAATTGCATTTTCACAATTTTTGGAGATATGGAAGGAAGGAGGAATGTTAAAAATTGTTGCGTGGAACTTTCTCGGCATTGCTCTTATTGAAGAGATAGGAAAATACGCGGTCGTACGATGGAAGGTTCTCAGACGAAAAGAATTTGATGAACCGATAGACGCAATGATATATCTTGTCATTGCGGCTCTCGGATTTGCGGCGCTCGAAAACGTACTGATTCTTGTAAGCCCTCTCGTCACAAACTATTTTTCTGGCATCACCGCAGGAATCGAAGCCGTACCCCGTTTCGAGTTTTCTCAAGCGCTCGAGCTCACCTTAATACGTTTCTGGGGCGCTACCCTCCTCCATACTCTCGCCTCGGGCGCCTTAGGATTCTTCCTCGCGCTTTCATTCTATCACCACGGCCGCTTCCGGTATCACTCGCTCATACTCCCCGCAGGAATCATTTTCGCAACACTGTTGCATGGACTATTTAACTATCTTATACTATTAATAGAGGCAGCCAGCTCCCGCGGCGAAGCCGTCCATGCCTATGTCGTCCTTCTTGTGGGATTACTTGGTGCAAGCGCGTATGCGGTAAACAAATCATTCAAGATGCTTAAATCGCGCTGGGCCCAAAAAGAGATAGAAATTAAATGATGCCAATATACGAATGATACTAATGATACGAATATGAGTTGAACGTACGGACGCGCACATTATTCGTATCATTCGCATGCATTTGTATATTAGTATCGCATGTATGAAATCTTTTTTCGAAAAACTTACCAAAGCGCGTGAAGAAACCGGGGACAGCCCCGAAGAAAAGTCGCCAAAGAAGGTGGTTCATTTTCGGGAACAAGCGCTCAAAGAATTTGGAAAAGAAGAACCGGAAAAACCCGAAAAGAAAGCGCCCTCGAGAGAAAAACCCGCCGAAGAATTTTCGTCTCTCCCCCATTCTTCGGGGACAGAGGGACAGCTTACGGTGGATGTCTACCAGACGGATACGGAAATCGTCATCAAATCGACAATCGCGGGGGTGAAGCCGGAGGATCTCGACATCAATATCACGAACGACATGGTTACGATTCGCGGCACACGCGAACACGAAGAAAAAGTTTCCAAAGACAACTACTTTTATCAAGAGTGCTACTGGGGCCGATTTTCCCGCTCTATTATCCTCCCGCAAGATATTGTGGCGGACGAGGCCGACGCATCAATGAAAAATGGCGTTCTCACTATACGTCTCCCTAAAGCGCATGTGGTAACAAGCAAAAAATTAAAAGTAAAAACCGTTTAAGTTTTTCTCGCTACACAAAAAACAGAAGGGGTTATGGCTCTGCCTGTTTTTTTGTGTATAAAACAATTATTTATAAAAAGGCCGCTTTTGAAAGCGGCCGTTTGGTTAATCCCTCTTGATTTTTGGTCTTTTCCGCAAAAACGGGAAAAGTTCGATTTTCATGACGAAAGAGACCCACACGATGATCGCGATTGCGAAAACCCCAAGTCCCGCAGCAAATACAGAGAGTCCTCCCACCAGTGGCCTCTCGATGTCTCTGGTAAGAACGGCCCACGTTATCAGTGGAGTAAAAAACGCAGCGGTCCTTACTACCGACCAAAGTCCTCTCGTTCTCTTCGGTCCCTGCACTATCTCCCTCCTTTCCAGCCGTAAAGGCCATAAGGTACTCTCTGCATGCTAGATGTTGTAGAAAATCTTGTCAAGTCGTAGTCTTATGTTTTGTTTTTTTGTGCATAAAACAAACCTCTCGCCCTGAGCCACCAAAGACTGATGTAAGACTAAGGAAACATGTTCGTTGCCGTAAGATATTCTATCGGCACAAAATCATCGCGAAATACATAGGCCTCCTCCAGCGGAAGCGCTTCGGGATCTATGCGTTTCGGAAGAAGGCGGCTTACTATCACGTCGTTTTCGGGCGAGTCGAGAAATGAATTCGGGTCAGCGCCAAAACCGCCATCCTTTATACCCATAAACAGGATGTTCTGAAGCCCCTCTTTTTGAAGAGCGTCAATCGCGAAGAAATAACTCGAGGAAAACACGCTTTGAAACGTTTTTATTTCTGATGCAAGAAGCGTGTTTCTTCCCGGATCAAGGCTCCCCACAAAGTTTCCGATAAATACGCCCGGAGAACTCAACTTTCTTGATGCAAGCTCAAAAAATTCTTTTGTGACAAGGTGAGGGGGAGAAGCCAAGGATGAATACGCGTCCCCGAATATGACATCATACGTACCGTCCTCTCTGCTTACAAGATATCTTCTTCCGTCAGCCGTCACGTTAAGAAGACGGGGGTCGGGGGGAAGGCCAAAATAACGCTCTGCAAGGTCTTTGAGCCCGGGCTCTATCTCAACCACCTCAAGACGCAGTGAATCATTCTCGGGAAAGTCTTCGAGCACGTTTCGGGGCGCGATATACGCTCCCCCTCCGATAAAAAGGAAACGTGCGGCGCGCGGGTTAATCAGTTTGTATGCTTCGAAATAATCGAGATACGTGGAAGGAGTGTCCCCGGCGTCTTTGAACCATGCGCCATGCAGATCCCGATCAAGGGTTAAGAGGGTTGCGGGCCTTTCGCCCAGCTCCCCTTCCCGCACGCGTATCAAATGGTAGAGGCCATCGTTTTCATAGAGAATACCAGGCGCGAGACTCTTTTGGGAGAGGATGCCGGCCGCATCAACCGCAAAAACTGCGGCACAAAAAATAAAAAGGGTTGGATGTTTCCTCAAAAATGACAGTGACCCCGCCCCCCCGATTCCGACAAGAAAAAGGCCTACGGTGAAAAGAATGATGGATATCCCAAAATGAGGTATAAGGAAAAATCCTGCGGCAAAACTTCCTATAATGCTCCCCGTCGTCGACCAAAAAAATACGCTACCGGACACCCTTCCAATTTTTAGGGAGTCCTTCGCAAGAAGCGTAATCGCAAAAGGAGACATCATGCCCAAAATCATGCTCGGAACAAAAAATAGGGTGACGCTCATTATGAGCGGCCCCAGAATAATATCGAGGGAATAACCAAACAACTCAAGAATAGTTTCGCGCAGGACCTGAATCAAAAGAGAAAAAATCCCCGCAAGAAGAATAAGAAAAAAGAAAAGAGCGCGCGAGGGATACTTATCCGCGATCACCCCTCCCGCCCAATACCCAAGACTTAACGCGCCAAGAACCACCCCGATAATGCTCGAGGTGCTAAAGAGGGTATTCCCGAAATAGGGAGCTAAAATCCGAAATGCCGCAATCTCAATAACGAGCACTGCGGCACCGGTGAAAAAAACCGTAGAAAGAATGATATATTTTTCTGAAAGTTTCATTCTGCCCCCGAGAGGATTTGAACCTCTACCCCCTTCGGGACATGGTCCTAAACCATGCGTGTCTGCCAATTCCACCACGGGGGCGTACCTCGTACATTTTTAGTCTATCTAAGACGCAATACGAAGTCAAAAACTTGACCCGGTGCCACAATTTCGAAACATATCGGTTTCGTGCGTTTTCTCCACCGAGCGCACTGCCCCGCATACATCTTGTTCTATGGACATTCCGTTATCCTTAAACGAATTTCGCTATTCGAAATTGTGACACCGGGCTTGACTTTAAATTATAGATGTGATAAAATATAACGTCATGAGTATATGACGCAAAAAAGTCCTTTTACAAAGGAGGGTTTAGCTTCGTGGCTAAAGAGAACGCAGTGAAGAAATTGTTAAATCGGTATATCATTGGAGGCGCAGGCGCGCTTGCGCTCGTGCTTCTCTTGTCCGCGATACTTGCAGGGCCGCTCGGATTTTTTATGACAAGCACGGTGCTTCTCGGTATTCCAATTCTCTATTTTCTCCTTTCCCTTGATATCATTGGACCGCGGGAGAAAGCGGCAAAAGTACGTCTTGGTCATCCCCTCAAAAAACGCGAAGGCGGCGGGGAGCTCAAAAGCGGCGTACGGGTTAGATTATTCGGAATTGAAAAATTTGTGAAGTTCACTACCGAACCGGTCAATCTTTCGCTGGGGCAAATGCGCACCTATTCCGAAAAGAGCGACCATCATCAAGGCGCGGAGCTGATTGCAGATGTGTCGATTCGTTTCGAATGGCCGAGCGGCGATAAACTCGTCGAAATTGTAAAACGGGTGTCTGACCCCTATAACCTTGAGAAGGTACGCGGTCTCTTTGTCGAAGACTGCATTGAGATTGTAAAAGAGGTGTTAAGTTCTCTTGACTGGGAAACGGCCTACGCGAACCGGGAACGGATCATTGATGATCGCATCCGAGAACGTCTCACGCGTCTTCAGGTTTCGCATATTCTCATGCTTTTGAACCTCGATCTTACGAAGGTTGAATTCCAAATTCTCAACGTGCGGGTTGTTCCCGAAGATCTCATCCACGCAGCGGCAAGGAGAGAAATCGAGGAACATAACCGCGCCACAAGGACGATCTCCGCAGAAGCAAAGAAAAAAGAAATGGAACTTTTGGGCGAGGGGCAAGCTCGCTCGGTCAAGATGAAGGTTGATGCCATGGGTGGACCCGATAATGCCGTCTTCACCAAGGTGGAAACCACGCCCGAAGGCGAAGAAAAAATTACGATCGCCGGTGTCCCTGATTCTTCGGGTTTGGAAGGATTGGGAAGAGCGGTGGGAGAAGTGCTACGAGGAGTTTCTGGGGGAAAAGATAAACCAGGGAAATCCCTGAAAAAACAGGTTCCCATTGAAGGAGAAGATAGTAAATGATATACGTTTTGATCCTCTTGGGGGTAATCGCAGGAGCGATTGCCATAGCCGTGGGATCGCGGCTGATAGGAAAATCCGGAAATGTAGGCATCAAGGGTCCCGAGATCGATTTTGGCAAATATATCCCGCAGTTCAAGATGATCGGGACGGTGATGCTCCTCATTTTTGTCCTCGCGATCCTTTTTCCGGATTCGCGGCCGCTTTTCTTCGGAGACCCCAAGATTCTTTTGGCATTCTTCGGAGTGCTCGGAATCTTTTTCCTTAACTTCTCGTTGGGGGGGTCTCAAACGGTCACAAATCTGATCAAGGTGTTTGCATGGGGCGTTATCGCCTATATCGTCTTTCAGGTGCTGGTGGCGCCGTATGTGAACTTTGATTCTATCGGAGAGAAGATCACCGACGAAAAAGAACGGCTGGAACAATCTCTTGATAAAAATGAGAAGTCAGAGGGGGGTATCATTCGATCGTCTCCCTCTTCTTCCCGTGTCGAACCCCATACCCAGACAAGTCCGGTGAAAATATCCCCGGAAGGACGACTTGAGTTCGTAAAGGTTTCGATAGACGGAACGAACGAATTTGACGCATATCCGCTCGGGCAAAGAAAAGGACACGATACAACCCTTGTCTTAAATCCCGGCGAGTGCGTCGAGGTTACGCGCGTATACGGATGGCTAAGTTATATGTCGCAGGATCAGTCGGGCGAATGGAAAGTAGAACGCCCTCCGGTGTATGGCGCCGCCACGTGGGACGCGATTCAGGAAGAATACACCGCGTTTTATCCGTATGAGAACAGTCTCTACGGTGTTCTCGTTGTTTTGTGGCAAGGAGAAACCTATAAAGTATATCCCTTGCTCCAGCCGAACGAGACAATCGCGCGATGCAACCCGTTCGCCGAACCCACACGCGTCCATCTTTTCTTCAATACCCCCGAAACGCTTCGAAACCGCGTAACGGGAATAACGGAAGACATGTTCTCTTTCAACGGCCGGGACGGATCACGCGCGGTATTCGACGTGAAGCTCTGCGAAGAAACCGCAAATGAACTCACGTCCCGCTGGGATGAATGCGGGCGATAAAAACCCCCACGCCAATTTTTTTGGGAAACAAAAGACAGTGAAGAGTGCTACTCCCCACTGTCTTTTTAATTTGCGTAAAGTTTTATGCCTCAGGTAATCGCTATGGACACACAAATCCCGTAATAAAGGTGCATGCAAGATCAAGCAGTCCTCGCGCGAGAAGCGAAACCACGACACCAATGATACCCC